>NZ_JACSLT010000001.1:0-377703 GCF_018618275.1 Exiguobacterium sp. s194
ATATCGTTCTACAACCACGAGCGTCTCCAGAAACGACTAAACGGCTTGAGCCCTGTCGAATACAGGTCTCAAGCCGCCTAGGTTGGTTTTCATTATTTGCCCTGTCTACTTGACGGGGAGCAGTTCATTTCGAGACGCGGACTTCTTCAATCCCATCCGTCCGAAAATCGTTCGAGCCGCAGCCAGTCAAAGTAAGGGCTAATATTATATAACCAAGAACTGACATATGACGTTGTTTCATAAATAGACTCCCTTTGTTTGTGTATGGTTGATATACGCGATGAAAGCTAGTAAAGTTCCCATCACATGTCTATCGATCACTCGTCCACCCCGAGCACTTGAATCAACCGATTCGTCATGTCTGCCGACACGCGATAGATGAGGTGTAAATGGGTCACGTCCATCAAATAGCTCGGTTGCTGCTTCTGTCCGAGCCATAGTTGATACTGCGCCATCACCCCGCCCTTCCAATGAATCTCTAAATCAAAGTCCGGTTCCCCGTGAATGGAATCTTCGAGCGCATCATCTGCATTGCGCAACATGTCTGCGAACGGTCTCACTTTTTCGACTCCATTGAACATAATGAAATCCGTCTCATTGAACGAACCGATCCCTGACGACTCAGCGACTCGCGCTTGAATCATTTCTTCATTATTCAATTCAGAACTATCTGGTTCCATGAATGCCTTAATCATCACCGAAGCCCCTGTCAATATGGCTCGATTTAGTTTCATGCCTTTCACCCCATTCACGTTGATAGTCATCATTTACGAGAATCCGGACGAAAGGTTTCACAATTTCTGACATCGGATTGTGATCCGTTCATGCCCGTCTCCTCGTTCGCTCCAAGAAAATCGGCAATAGGTTCAATAGAATCGAGATGCTGGTGAGAACCCATAATGCCCGTCCCATGCCGGGGATGACATCCGCCAATGCACCCCAATCTTCCGCTTCGACCCAGACCGACAAATAACTGTAATCTGCACACACCGTCAACGCGGTCAGCGATAACGCAAGCGCCATCGGCAGTTTGTAATCTTTCCCGACGCTAAACGTATACAAATTGACCAGTGTCGCGCCAATCGCGAGCAATCCTAAAATCATCCACATTTCTAAACCGCCCCCTATCTAATATGTAAGTTATTACCTATTCTCAGAGTAACACAAGCCACTTCATTTATAGACAAACAAAAAAAGCCGAGCCGAAGCTCAGCTTTTCCTTATTGATACGTCCAACCGGTCAGGCTCGCAGTCGCGCCTTCGTAGCGCAACTGTTTCTCGAGCTCGCTCGGGAAGACACGGAGTGTCGCGACCGCCTCTCCGTCATTGACAAAGCATTCGACACTTGACGAGTCGACGAACAAATGAAGCGACGTCACGGCAATCGCTTTCGTCCGTGTCGTGCCATACTCGGTCGCGAACGTCTCGCCGGCATGCGTCCGGTCGATCGTCAATTCGCCTGCCGCTGCGTCGTATCGGATGACGAATGACTCGTCGCCGACTTGAAGCAAGTCGAGGCTGAAGTCTAAGCCGTCCGTTTTCAGCTCCAGCTCGTAACGGTCCGGTGTCGCGACGCTGACCGACGTGCCAGTCGCGTCGAGAAATGTGTCTCGGCGAAGCGTTGTCATCTCCGCCACCGGACGCTGCTTAAGCATCCCGTCCTCAATTGTGAGCACTCGCGGTAGCGTCAAGGCGTGTGCCCAGCCGAAGCGGTCCGTCGGATACTCGATCTCAGGCAAGCCCATCCATCCGACGAGGACGCGACGTCCGTCTTGTTCGGTCGTCTGCGGCGCATAGAAATCGAAACCGAAGTCGAGTTCCTCGAACGCGCCGTGGGTGAACGTCAACGTTTTAAGGTCGAGCTTGCCGATCAAGAATCCGGACTGATAGATGTTGTGATAGCGATGCCCGTCCGGTTCAATCCCTTGCGGCGAGAAGACGAGGACATGCTGTCCGTTCAGTTCGAACACGTCGGGACATTCCCACATGTAGCCGAACGAATCGAGTCCCGTCTTAATCTCACCGAGAAACGTCCACTCATCCAAGTCGATCGAGCGGTACAACACGACGCATCCTGTCTCGTCCGTGCGTTGTGCGCCGACGACGGCGTAATAGATGCCGTCCTCGAGCCATACTTTCGGGTCACGGAAGTGTTCCGTGTACCCGGCCGGCACGTCCGGGATCGCGACGTTCCGACGTTCGATTTTGCCGTCTCGTAATACACCGATGACCTGCGAGGCGTGACGCGTCCAGTCATCCGTCCGGTGATTGCCGGTGTACATGACGTGGAGTTCTCCGTCCTTCACGAACCCGCTGCCTGAATAGGCACCGTGTGAATCTTCGGTCGTCTCCGGGACTAACGCTACCCCGCGGTCCGTCCACGTGACGAGGTCGGGTGATGTGACATGATACCAATGCTTGAGACCGTGTACCGGTCCAAGCGGGAACCACTGATAAAACATGTGATATTCCCCGTTGTAATATGCGAATCCGTTCGGGTCGTTCAGGAGTCCCGTCGGCGGTTGGATATGGTATCCGAACCGCCACGGGGAAGCCGCCGTCTTTGTGCGGAGCGTCTCCATCTCGAGGGCACTCACGTCACGTAACGAGCGATAACGCTCTGCCTTCGTCCAACTCATAACATCACTTCCTTTTTCTTAAGCTGCTTCTTTTACTGCTTCTTTTTTCGCTTGGCGTTTTGCGAGCACGAACGTCAATCCGAAGGCGACCGCGAAGGCAATGGCCATCCCGATGATATACGAGACGATTGACGCTGGTGCAATCGAGATAATCCCTGGAAGACCTGCCGCACCGAGGGCGACGGCGAGGACTTCACGTCCGACGATGAACGCCGAGGCAATTCCTGAGCCGATGATGGCCGCGATGAACGGATAGCGTAGTTTCAAGTTGACCCCGAACATGGCCGGCTCCGTGATTCCGAGGAGTGCCGAGATACCAGATGCCGAAGCGACACCTTTCATCTTTTGATCACGTGTCAAGAAGAAGACGGCGAGTGTGGCCGCACCTTGCGCGACGTTCGACATCGCGGCGATCGGGAAGATGAACGACCCGCCTGTGCGGGCGATATCCGCGAGAAGTTGTGTCTCGATGGCGATAAAGCTGTGGTGCATCCCTGTGATGACGATTGGTGCGTACAAGAGACCCATGACGAGACCGCCGAAGAAGCCGAGTGAGTCGTACGTCCAAACGAGACCGTCGATAATCAAGTTACCCGCTTCACGCGTGATCGGTCCGACGAAAGCGAACGTGACGAACGCTGTGATGAGGAGCGAGAGGAGCGGTGTGAGCAAGATATCGAGTGAAGCTGGCATGAATTTACGGATATTGATTTCAAGTTTCGACAAGATATAAGCGGATACGAGGACCGGTAACACTTGTCCTTGGTAACCGAGCTTCTCGATTTCAAAGCCGAGAATATTCCAAACCGGAATATCGCCAACCGTTGCTTGCGCGTAGGCGTTGACGAGATCCGGGTGAACCATGATCATCCCGAGCGCGGCGCCAAGGTACGGGTTACCCCCAAACCGCTTGGCGGCGGAGAAACCTATCAGGACAGGTAAGAAGACGAAGGCGGCGTTGGCGAACGTGTTGATCATCGCGGCGAGGTCGGCGATGCCAGGGTACTGGTCAATCAATGAGCTGCCTTCGAAGAACAAATCAGGTGCCGTGAGCAAGTTGTTGATCCCCATCAAGAGACCACCGGCGACGATGGCCGGGATGATCGGGACGAAAATATCAGACAACATCTTAACGAACTGTTGGAGTGGGTTGCCTTTCTTCGCACCGGCCGACTTGACGTCGCTTGTCGACATATCGCCGAGGCCTGTCAGTTGAGCGAATTCGGCGTATACCTTGTTGACCGTACCTGTACCAATGATGATTTGATATTGGCCACCCGTCGAGAACGTCCCTTTGACGACGTCTAAGGCGTCCAACTTCTTCTCATCGACTTTCGATTCGTCGTTCAAGACGAGGCGGAGCCGGGTCGCACAGTGGGCCGCGGCGGCGACGTTGTCTTTTCCGCCGATTGCCTCTAAAATCGCTTCTGCTTCTTGTCTGTAGTTCATGCTGGTTTCCCTCCTAGCGCTTCAAGCACGCGTTGTTGTGTTGGTATGGCTGGAATCGCGCCGTATGCAGTGCATGTCAATGCACCGGTCACGTTCGCATATTCGATGTCCTGCAAGAGTCGGTCGTCATCCATCCCGAGTGTCGACAACCGATATAGATAGGCTCCGACGAAGGCGTCGCCCGCTCCCGTCGAATCGACGCTGTCGATTTTCACTGAAGCGATGACATCTTCGACATCTTTCGTCGCAATCAGCGTCCCGCGCGAGCCGAGCGTGATGGCGATTCGTTTCGCACCCGCTTCAAGCAGTGACGCGACCGCTTGATTCAAATCTTCAAGCCCCGTCAACAAGTGCGCCTCTTCTTCGCTCAATTTGACGAAGTCGGATTCAGCGATGAAATGGAGCGAATCTTGTTTGAACGCCTCGAGGTCGGTCACAAGCGCGTCACGGTAGTTCGGATCGAACGAGACGAACAGGCCGTCACGTTTGGCGAACTGAAGAAGTTTGAAGTAGGCGTTCTTTAACTCGCCGTCGAGGAGCGCCGTCGCCGACCCGAAATGGACGATGTCTCCAGACTTGAATGCCGACAAGTCAATCGACTCGAACGCGTAGTCACCGTCGCTGCCGCGGCGGAACGTGAAGTCCCGTTCTCCGTCTTCTTGAATCGAGACGAACGCGAACGTCGTGTCACCTTCCTCAACGAGGTTCTCGACGCCGACACCGTTATCAACGAGCGTCTGTTTTAAAAATCGGCCGAACGGGTCAGCCCCGACTTGACCGAGGAAGCTCGAGCTTCCACCGTGTTTGCTGACGACGGCCGCGACGTTTGCCGGTGCGCCCCCTGCTTTCTTCACGAATGTCGTCCCGTTGACGAGGTCGCTCGACGCGTCCTCACAAACCCAATCAATCAATAGTTCACCAATGCAATGTACGGTATTCATCCGTCCACCTCCATGTCTGAATGTATTGCTTCGTAGCATCTGTCGAACCGGTTCCAAAAACAAATAAAAAAATGTTGCGGAACCGGTTCCGCAACACAAATGTAAACGATTTAATTTAAAATGTCAACGCTTTCGCGCAGTTTTAATTCAAAAGTTGTGAACGTTTTCATCGGGATGGTTTCACCTGTTAACAACTGGAGAATCATGTCAGCCGCTCGGGATCCGGTCCGACGGTATGGGAGGTGGACCGTCGTGATGGACGGATGGAGCACTTCGGTAAAATCATAGCCTCCAAATCCACTCACCGAGATGTCGCCCGGGACCGTCTTGCCGGCGTTGGCAAGTCCCTTCAACACGCCGAGTGCGATGTTGTCGGTCGCACAGACGACGAGTGACGCCGACAGCTCATGCCCTATCTGAGCCCCAATCGGAATCGCGTCATCGATTTTAAATGACGTCGTGTACGTCTTCACATCCGCCCCTGCCTCGTTGAAGGCGCGTAAGAAACCATCACGTCTCGTTTGACCGACGGCGATGTCGTACTCCTCGACGCCCACATAGATGATGTCGCGATGTCCCCAATCCATGAACTGCTTTCCGAGGGCGTACGCCGCGTCAAAGTCGGGATAAACGAGGCTATGAACGTGTCCATGTTCCTGACCGATCAATAAGACGGGGATTTGAATGTCTTGTATTGCCTGCAAGTGTCGCTCCGTCACGGTCGTCCCGAGCCAGATGATACCGGCCACTTTTTGTTTCGCCAAGTTATACAACTGCTCGATTTCCCGTTCGGTCTGTTGGGCCGTGTTGACGACGAGCATTTGATACCCGCGTTCGGTCAGTCGTTCATCGATGCCCATCATGGTCCGCGAAGCGGCATAGGAATCGAGCCGCGGCACGATGACACCAATCATTTTTGTCTGTTTCGACTTCAAGCTTTGCGCGAACTGGTTCGGCTCATAGTTCGTCTCTTGGATGACGCGCTCAATCTTGTCGCGGGTCGCCTGTCCGACCGAGCCCCCGTTCAAGTAACGGGAAACGGTGCTTTTCGCAACTCCGGCCAATTTGGCGATGTCATTGATTGTCACTTGTTTCATCTCAAAAACCTCCATACGAAAAAACTGACGCGTTAGACGCCGTCAGTTCAATGGTTGATTACATATCGTTTTTTAAAGTTTAAATAATAAAGGCCGTTCCGTTTCTCGAAGCCGTTCTTCTCGAGGACATGGCGTACCGCTTCCTGATGCGGACTCGTCGGCGGGATGCCGGCGCGGACCGTATGCCCTTCTTTCAAATCGGACTGCTCGAGCGCGAGGCGAAGCCCTTCAGTCGCATAACCCTTGTCTTTGAATGGGTCGAACACCATCAAATCAAGCTGATAGACGCGAGCCAGTTTCAAGAGCAACACTTTTCCGACGACTTGACCATCGACACGGAGGTCGTAATAGAAGTCCTCCCCATAGCTATGGGCGTCGGCTGAGTACACCTGCTCTTCGCCCATCTCGACAAAGATGCCTTTTAACTCTTCGGCTGACATGCCGTAAGAACTTTGACCGTATTTTTTAAAATGCTCATATTCGATCTCATCAATCTGACGAATAGGTTGACGCACGATTTCCATCCCGTGCCCTCCTTAACAGTTATCTCATTGTCTTTCCACACTCATTATATACGAACGGCGCCGTGAAGCGCAAAAGATAACCGAAATCAGACCGGTTCGATGTGAATGTGGACTGTATCGACGGCATGGTGTTCGTCGAGTTCGCGCTCGATGTCATCACATAAATCGTGCGCCTCCTCGACGGTGAGGCTTCCTTCGACGGCAATCGTCACATCGAGCATGACGTGATTGCCGAGGTGGCGTCCTTTGATTTCACGGACTTCCTTGACGGCATCAAAGTGTTGGATTGTCTCTTCATACGAATCGACAAGGTCCGGTGGGAACCCGTCCGAGAGCTGATGGGTCGCGTCGAGAAAGATTTGAATCGCCGTCCGGATAATCATCCCCGCGATGAGGACGGCGAGCACCGTATCCATCCACGGCAATTTAAAGTAGGCAAACAGGACGCCGAGCGTCGCCCCGATTGAAATCATGGCGTCGGCGAGATTGTCTTTCGCTGCCGCCTTCAAGGCGAGTGACCGGGTCTGCTTGGCCAATCTCGAATTGTACGCATATACGCCGAACATGACGAGCGCACTCACGAACGCGACGACGGCCGCGAGCGGGTTCGGTTCCACGTATTCGCCCCCAATCAGAGTGGCGATACTGTTCAATAGAACGAACACCCCAACGGCGACCATGATCAGTGATGCGACGAGTGCGGCGAGGGTCTCCATCTTGGCGTGCCCGTATTTATGTTCCGCGTCCCGGGGCAGTGCGGCGATGCGAATGCCGATATAAACGGCGATTGAAGCGATGATATCGGTCGTGTTATTGAATCCGTCGGCGAGGACGGCTTCCGAATTATACAAATAACCGAATACGACTTTTAGGACAGATAAGACCAAATACGTCGTGATGGATAAAATGGCGCCTTTGAGCGCTTTTGGTGGATGAGTTGTCGACTGCATCCGACCACCTCCTTATTAGCTAAGTCAGTATACCAGTCGAATGTCGTGTGGGCATAGAGAAACAGTGTTTCCCTCAGTCAAATAAAATGGAATATATTCCCGGTAGTTTCGTCTTTCGATAATTATGGTAAAGTAAATGAGAAGATACCTAACGGTTACCCAACAAAAGAGGTGAAACGAATGTTTACAGAACGTGATGGAATCAAGCTTCGTTTGGAACAAATTGACAGATTACTCGCCGATTTGAACCGAGAAGCAAAACAATTGATGGCTCGTCTACGAGAACTCGACGCAAGCGGTGAAAACCCGCATGAAGTGACGCTCAAACCGGAAGATCGTGATACGCTCAAATCGTCAATCGATGAGACGCTCGAAGCGCTTCAAAGCCGCTCGAAACGCCCGATCAACCCGAATGATGAGAAGAAGAAAGAACTCGCCTCGCATAAGGCGCTCATCGATGAACTGTCGGATTTACTCAGCAAGAAAAAATGAGACGCCTCCGCGTCTCATTTTTTCAGTAAGGAGATGCTATGACCTATATCGTTACGACTTGTTTACGCCCGACCGAGGCAATCATCGAACGGGCCGAGGCTCACGCAGCAAAGTACGGCGCCCGTTTTATCCCCCGGTGCAAACACTCCATCGACACGTTAAAGCAACGCCACCAGACAGGCGTCCTCGTCTTCGATAAGCGCCGTGTCGAATATACCCCACTCGACGGAGATGAATCGTTCTTTTTCCATCCATCGAGCTCGGTGTTCCGCGTGAAGCAGCTTGCACGTGGTGGGAACGACCCGCTCGTCGATGCTGCCGCAATCAAACCAGGTGACCGCGTCCTCGACTGCACACTCGGGCTCGGCTCGGACAGCATCGTCCTCAGTCATGCCGTCGGTCCGACCGGTCGCGCCGTCGGTCTCGAGAGTGA
This sequence comes from Exiguobacterium sp. s194, assembly GCF_018618275.1. NCBI lineage: Bacteria > Bacillati > Bacillota > Bacilli > Caryophanales > Exiguobacterium > Exiguobacterium sp. s194. The sequence continues at coordinate 8,526 of NZ_JACSLT010000001.1, forward strand.
GTTCGTCACCGCGATGCTCGTCAAAGAAGGCTTGACCGTCTGGGAAGAGAAACACGACGCGGTCAATCAGGCGATGCGTCGACTCGAGGTCGTCTGGACGGATGCTCTCACCTATTTGAAGTCATGCCCGGACGATTCGTTCGACGTCGTCTACTTCGATCCGATGTTCGAAAAGACGATTTCAGAATCGGTTCACTTGAACCCATTACGTTCACTCGCCAACACGAATCCACTGTCTCTTGAACTCATGACGGAGGCCCGTCGTGTCGCGGCTAGACGGATTGTCCTAAAGGCTCATTTTGAGAGTGAGACGTTCGAAACGTTTGGTTTTACACGGATTGTTCGCAAAACATCCAAATTTCATTACGGCATCATCGATGTAGAGACTTGACCCCTTAGGTCTTTAGGACCAATCGGGACGAAAGTCTCTTTTTTTAATTCTTATTTTCTGAATATTGACATTAATCTGACACAAGTTTAATGTTGGATTCAAGCTCACACAATTTCCCATTATTTTCACAGGAGGTTAGTACAAATGAAAAAACGTTCCATCCGTCGCACGACGCTCGCCGTCGCGCTGACATCGGTCATGAGCGTCAGTGCGATCCCGGCCGTCGGTGCCGCTCCACTCGCCGCCTCACCGCTACCAACCCCGAGCACGAATGCTCCATTCGATCACAACATCATCGATGAGGATCGGCTCGCCAAAGCGCTCGAGAAACGAGGCGTCATCAAAAAAGGGCTTTCGGCCACCGAGCGCCAAAAGGCCGTCGATGCCTATATCGAGAAGAAGCAAGGCAATGCGCAAGACGTCCATAAGCACGGCTTGAACGATAAAGCCGCTGAAGCAAAAGAGAAGATACATAACCAATTCGAGAAAGAATCGAAACGTCTCCTCGACAAAGCGAAAAAAGGACAAGCGAACTATCGGAAAGGCAAGCCGAACGGCCAAGTCAAAGTCGACCCGGCCAAGCAAGCTGGCTATAACGGCGCCGTCCGTGAAGACAAAGTACTCGTCCTTCTCGTCGAGTATAGCGACTTCAAACATAACAACGTCGTCCAAGAAGAAGGTTATCTTTATAGCGACAACTTCAGTAAAGAACACTACGAGCAGTATATGTTCGGCGACGAGTCGTTCGAACTGTTCAACGGTGAAAAAGTCCAAACGTTCAAACAGTATTATGAAGAGCAGTCGGGCGGCAGCTACACGGTCGACGGCACGGTTTCTGACTGGTTGACTGTCCCGGGTACGGCGAAAGACTACGGTGGTGATAATCCGGCTGGCGGGAATGACAACATCGGACCAGGTCCGCGTCAACTCGTTAAAGACACGTTGAACGCGGCAGTCGCTTCAGGCATGGACCTCGCCGAATATGATGAATACGATTTATATGACCTCGACGGTGACGGCGACTTCAACGAGCCGGACGGCTTGGTCGACCACTTGATGATCATCCATGCCGGTACCGGCCAAGAGGCGGGTGGCGGTGTCCTCGGTGATGACGCAGTCTGGTCACACCGTTGGGTCGTCGGGAACAGTCCTTACCGTGTAGCTGGAACGACAGCAGACGTCCCGTACTGGGGCGGTCAAATGGCGGCATTCGATTACACGATTCAACCGGAAGACGGCGCAGTCGGCGTCTTCGCTCACGAATATGGTCACGACCTCGGTCTTCCAGATGAATACGACACACAGTACACAGGTCAAGGCGAACCAGTCCAATCATGGTCGATCATGAGTGGCGGCAGCTGGGCTGGTAAAGTGGCAGGTACGGAGCCGACGAGCTTCTCGCCACAAAACAAAGAGTACTTCCAAAAATTGATGGGCGGCAACTGGGCGAACATCACGGAAGTTGATCTTGAAGACATCACACAACAAGGTTTCGTCTCGAAACTCGATCAATCCGTGACGAAATCGACGAACCCTGGATTGTTGAAAGTAAACCTTCCAGACAAGAAAGTAAAAGGCATAGAGCCAGCATTCGGCGAGTATTACTACTACTCGACAAAAGGCGATAACTTGCATACCGAACTCGCAACACCGACGGTCAAACTCGGCGCGGACGGTACGCTCGCTTTCGACACACGTTTCGATATCGAATTTGACTACGACTACTTGTACGTTAAAGCACTCAGCGGCGGCAAAGAAGTCGTCCTTGATGTCTACGGCGATGACAACACTGGAAACGGTGCGGAATCGACGAACGGTGCTTGGGTGAACAAATCGTACGACTTGTCTCAATTCGCGGGTCAAGACGTGCAAATCGTCTTCGAATACGTGACAGACGGTGGACTTGCCCTTGAAGGATTCGCACTCGACAACTTGTCGATTACGTCAGGCGGTCAATCGCTTCTCGCAGACGATGCGGAAGGCGCAGAGAAAGTCACACTCGACGGTTTCGTCAAGTCGGACGGCTATGACACGAAACCTCACTACTACTACCTGGAATGGCGCAACCATGAAGGTGCAGACACAGGTCTCTTGAACGGCCGTGGCGTCAAGTACAACACAGGTCTCGTCGTCTGGTATGCGGATGATTCGTTCTCAGACAACTGGGTCGGGATTCACCCGGGTGAAGGTTTCCTCGGTGTCGTCGACTCGCATCCTGAGGCCCTTATCGGCAACTTGAACGGTCAAGAAACAGTCGCTGGCAGCACGCGCTACCAGATCGCAGATGCGGCGTTCAGCTTAGATAAGACGCTCCCATGGTACATCGATTCACCGAGCCGTGGCATCTATGACTACAAAGCTCAACCAGGCGTGAAACAGTTCAACGACGCCAACACGTACATCAACTCGCTCATCCCAGATGCGGGCCGTAAACTTCCACAATACGGACTCGTCGTCGACGTCGTCGGCGAAGCGAAAGACAACTCGGCTGGAGCTGTTTGGGTCCGGACGAAGTAAGCTTGATTCAACGCACCCCCGCCCTTCTCACCATGAGGAGGACGGGGGTCTTATTATTCTAAAAAAGCTTGAAATTTCATGACAGACTGTGTAACATACTAGATGTAACCGCCTCTGTAGGTTAGTGGCAGACCTCAGCAATGGTAATGCTGCAGCACGAGTTCGATTCTCGTCGGAGGCATCAAATGAAGCGACCTTTCCTTATCAGGACAGGTCGCTTTTTCTTTTGGTCATGGAAACTGTCTTGACACGGTTTCCGTTCCTCTATAAACTTGTAAAGTTGACAGAATGAATGATTTGGAAGGAGTACGATCCCCATGCACAATGAATGGTTATGGATTCCTTCTGCCTTGCTCACGCTCGGTCTGCTCGTCCTCAGCTACAAGCTGTTCGGACGCGTCGGACTGTTCGCCTGGATTGCGATGGCCTCGGTCGTCGCCAACATCCAAGTGACGCAGCAGATTGTAATCGGTGGTTTCATCTTTACTCTCGGGAATATCGTCTACGGTTCCCTTTATTTAGCGACAGACATCTTGAATGAAAAATACGGTCGTCACACCGCCCGTAAAGGCGTCTGGCTCGGCTTCTTCATCTTGATCGTCTCGACCGTGCTCATGCAATTCGCATTGCTCTATGAGCCGTTTGAAGAGGCGTTGTTCATGCATGAGAGCTTCGAAGCGCTGTTCTCGATGCTTCCGCTCATCACGCTCGGTAGTCTCGCCGCGTACCTCGTCTCGCAGCTGTTCGACGTCTTCATCTATTCGAAGATTCGCGCCAAGACGGGTGAGAAAAAACTGTGGCTTCGGACGACCGGTTCGACCGTCGTCTCTCAGTTCATCGATACGCTCACTTTCTGTACGATCGCCTTCTGGGGCATGGAATGGGATATCTGGTGGAACATCTTCATCACGACATATGTCGCCAAGTTCATCATCGCTTGGATGGCGACGCCGTTCATGTATTATGCGAAACGGACCGTCCCACAGGACGACGAAAAAGAAGAAGCAGCCTAAGCAAAACCGCGAGCCCATCGGCTCGCGGTTTTTACTTTCCTTTGATATGGAGCCGCACCGCATAAGGGCGTGCATCTTCAAGCGACGATTTCTCCCGACAAACGGTGAGTGCCACGTACGCGTCGATGGCGAGCGCCTCGATGGCCTCGTCCGTCGCCTCGACCTCTAGTATGGTGTAGGGCGGCAGTTGCTCGATTTTGACCCACTGCCCGTGTAGATTTTTCGCGTAGATGATTGGTTCGTCGATCGAATAGCGTCGGAGTAAGTCCTTGACATTCATACGATCCCTCCTTCACCAACTCTGTCTTTCTATTATAGAAAGCGTTTGCAATTCTGTAAACCGCGCTTCCTAAATTTTGGTGGCTCCCCCCTTCACGAATCGCCACAAATAGCCGATAATCTAGGTAGAGAAATGAGGTGAACCGATGCGCTATCGACGACAAGAAACGTTTCGCTATATTTTACCGAATCCCCGCTTCATCCCATATCGCCTCATTTGGGAAGACAAAGAACTGCATGACGGGGAAGCACAACTGCTCAATATCAGTGCCCACGGTCTGAAGATGCGGTGCGACTACTTATTCCCACTTTCTGAAGGATTGAAAGTCCAAGTCAAACTCGACCTCGTCCCGTTGATTCAACCGCTCGATCTGACAGGTCACGTCCGCCACCGCGGACAAATGGGAAGCCTATATGATTACGGGATCCGACTCGAATCAGACTCAGACGAGACCCAGCAACTCGTGACGATGATTAAAGCGTATGCTCGTGAAAACCAATGAGAACGTGTCGATTGACACTTCTCATTTTTTGTTCGCTTGATTCCGGGGTATACTAATGGAAACAGAGACAGACTCGAGGTGTAGGGCATGACTAGAAAGTTTTTACTCATTCCGTGGGCCGCTGCGATCGCGATCGCGCTCCTCGGCCCGAACGAACCGTTCTCGAGCCGGTTTTTGCTCGATTTCATCACGTATAACACGGACGCCTATGAAGGATATTCGCTTTCCCTTTTCAGCATCCTAGGCGTCTATCCGCTCGCCTTGTTCCCGCTTCTTTGGTCCGAGGTGAACCAGTTGCGCCCGAACCCGCTCTTACCGGCAGCGACCGGTTTCGTCGTCGGCGGCTTCATCATCGCCCCGTACTTGGCGTTCGCGCGGCAGTCGCCTTATCCGACACCGATTAAGCCGCTCCCGACGCGACTGCTCGGGGTGCTGCTCTTGCTCGTCACGATCGGCTTGTTCATCGCCGCCTCAACGACCGGGAACGTGGCCGAATATTGGTCTTACGTCGAACAGAACCAGTTCGTCCGGACGATGACGGTCGATTTCTTCTTGCTCGCCTTCATCCAAATCACGTTGATGAATCGGGATGCCAAGCGCTACAAGATGAGTTTGTGGCCTCTGCCTTCTATCCCCTTGTTCGGTTTGTTGTTCTGGCTAATCATTCGCCATAAACAACCGTTCAACGAGGCACCACCGAACCGCCACAAATTAAAATGAGACGAGCCCCTTTCACATTCAACACGAAAGGGGCATCTCCATGGAAACCGGGATGACGGTTCCCAAATCAGGCCAGCCCCTTTATACTGAGAATTCAGCTTACAGACGAAAGAAGGTACACCAATGAGATTTTTTAAAGTGATGACGCATACGAACGACAGAGGCGAAGACATCATCTTGAGCGAATACTTCAAAATTAACGACAAACAAGTCGATCAGTTTTTGAAGGACACGCTCGAGCTTGATATGTACGACCAGAAAGTGACACTGAAAGAGTGTCAAATCGCCAAAGACCGTTGGGAATGCCCGGTCGGCGATTTCGTCGTCGTCGAGTATTTCAATGAGAAAGAATTCGACAAGATGACCGAGTATCGCAGCCCGGCACCGAAGAAATAACAGTAAAAAGGGATTTCCGACATTGATCGGAAATCCCTTTTTGTATGAATCGCCGATCAAGCATCGGCGTCCTTAGTTTGAGTCGTCATTGTCCTGTTCCGGGTCCGGATCTGGATGTTGGGTCGGTGCCGGTTTAGTGGCCGGATCTGACTCTTCATCCGGGACTGGATCTGGGTGTACCCCAGGTTGTGATTCATCACGTTTCATTGAGCATCCCTCCTCTGCATAATGCTTTAATTCCACATTCCGTCTTCACTAAAACATTAGTGTATGTCTTTGTTACCGATGACACGACGCGAGATGGCTTTCTCGATTTCGACGATGACAAAGACGATGAGACCGAACGCGACCGGATAAATCCAGTCTTGCAGCTCGAGCGGTGCCGTACCGAACAGCGTATGCATGAACGGGACGTAGGTGATGAACAACTGGAGCCCGATCAGTAGTGCCGAGACGACAAAGGCAATTTTATTGTCGAAGAAATGACGGTTGAACGCTGGCGCGAGCTCGGTCCGACAGTTGAACAAGTGGAACAGTTGCGCCATGACGATCGTATTGAGCGTAATCGTCTGCAACTTATCGGTCGAATAGTCGAAATCACCGAGCATATAGTTGATAATTAAACTACCGCCCCCGATTAAAATCGAGACGAACGTGATTCGGAAAATGTAATAGCGACTTAATAGCGGTACGTTCGCAGGGCGCGGCGGCCGTTTCATCGTGCTCTCTTCAAGCGGCTCGAACGCGATGGCGAGCGAGAGCGTGATGGCGACGACCATGTTGACCCAAAGGATTTGAACCGGGCTGAGTGGTGCCGCTGCGCCAAGCAAGATACTCATGGCGACGAGAAGTGCTTGTCCACCGTTTGTCGGGAGCAAGAACAAAATCGTCTTCTTCAAGTTATCGTAGACACGGCGTCCTTCACGGACGGCGTTGTAAATCGTCTTGAAGTTGTCATCGACGAGGACCATCTGCGAGGCCTCTTTCGCGACTTCCGTTCCTTTAATCCCCATCGCGACACCGATGTCGGCCCGTTTCAAGGCTGGTGCGTCATTGACGCCGTCTCCGGTCATCGACGTGATTAAGCCGTTCTGTTGTAACCCTTTGACGAGACGAAGTTTATCGTTCGGGCTCGTCCGGGCGAAGACGTCATTATGAACCGACGCCTCTTTGATTTCTTCGTCGGACATGTTCGTCAATTCTTTCCCTTCGAGGGCACCTTCGACTTCCATGCCGAGTTCTCGCGCGATGGCGACGGCCGTGTCTTTATGGTCCCCGGTGATCATCTTGATACGGATCCCAGCGTCACGACAAGCCGCGACCGCTTCGATTGCTTCTTGACGTGGCGGATCGACGATACCGTATAGGCCGAGGAACGTGATGCCGTTCTCGACGTCTTCGTGGTCGACCGTCTCTTTCGAGGCGTCGACGCGCTTGAAGCCGCCGCCGAGCACGCGTTGTCCGCGGTCGGCAATCTCTTTTCGTTTCTCATCCCAATAGGCGCGGTCAAACTCCGTGTCTTCCGCCATATCGAACAGGCGGTCCGGCGCCCCTTTGATGAAAATCATGCGCTTGCCCTTATAATCGACGAGCGTCGCCATATATTTGTACTCCGAATCGAATGGAATCTTCGAGATGACGTCCAAACGTTCGATCGGCCGCTCCGCCTTCTCGGCGAGCGTGAGCAAGCATGCTTCCGTCGGGTCACCATTGACGACCCATTCGCCGCCTTCTTCGTACAACTGGGCGTCATTACACGTTTTCCCGACCGTTAATAAATCAATCATCGACTCGTCATCATCCAAATCGAACGGTTGGCCGTTCAATTCCAAATCACCGTCCGGCTCATAACCGCTCCCTGACACTTCGATGTCGTGTTTAGCCGTGACGACTTGTTTGACGGTCATCTCATTTTTTGTCAACGTCCCGGTCTTATCGGTACAGATGACCGATACGGCACCGAGCGTCTCGACCGATGGTAAGCTGCGGACGATGGCTTTTTTCTCAGCCATGTTCCGGACACCGAGCGCGAGGATGATTGAGATAACTGCCGGTAATCCCTCTGGAATCGCGGCGACGGCGAGACCGATTGTCGTCAGCATCAATTCAATCGGATCGAAATCGCGGACGAAGTAACCGAACGCGTAAATGACGACCGAGATGACGAGGATGGCAATCGATACCGTCTGACCAAACTTCGTCGTCTGCCGAATGAGCGGCGTCTTCACCGTCTCGACTTCAGCAATCGAGGCGTTGATTTGGCCGAGCTCCGTGCCTTCTCCGATGGACGTGACGATTGCTTTCGCACTTCCTGTCGCCACGCTCGTACCCGAATAAATCATGTTCTTGCGATCACCGAGGACGGCGTCTTCCGGGACGACTTGAATTTTCTTTTCGACCGTCGTCGCTTCGCCCGTCAATGCCGATTCCTCGACTTTGAACTTCTCCGCTTGGATGACACGGGCGTCAGCCGGGACCTTGTCCCCGGCGGCAAGGACCAAGATGTCCCCGACGACGAGGTCACTCGAGTCGACTTGGCTCTGCTTGCCGTCACGGATGACGCTCGCCTTCGTCTCGAGTAACTTTTTAATGCCTTCTAACGCTTGCTCGGCCTTGTTCTCTTGGAGATAACCGACGACCGCGATAATCGTCACGACAAGCACGATGACAATCGTATCGATGTACTCCCCTAAAAAGCCGGTGACGACAGCGGCACCAAGTAAGACGAAGACAAGAATATCATTGAACTGACGCAAAAATTTTATGATTTCAGGTGTCTTCTCTTTCTCGGGCAATACGTTCTTTCCATACTGCTCTTGCCGAATTGACACTTCCCCTTTCGACAGACCACTGTTCGTGTCCGTCTCGAGCGAACTCTGTACCACATCCGGTTCGAGTGCGTGCCAATTTTTGTTCTCCATCTGCATCTCTACTCCTCCTTGGTCATTCCTATATCAAAAGTCTTTCCCCTTTCTGTTCCCACTCCGGACCGGACTGACACATATGAGCTTGTTTTTTCCCAAATTTCACAGCAGATCTTGTTCACAATTATCCAATTCCGAAGATGGAAACGCTACCACCAAAAAAAGTCTTGTCAGTTGGATGAAATGGCTTTACAGAACCGTTCGAATGGTTAACTATAGAGGAAATATAGAACAGAGAGAAAGAGGTACACCATATGGTCATTATTCAAGGTATCGCACTTTTACTGTTGATTCTTGCCTTATTCACATTATTCAGCTACAAAGCCCCGTTTGGGATGAAAGCGATGGGCGCCCTTGCCGGCGCCGCCATCGCCAGTTTCTTGGTCGAGGCGTTCAACGCCTACGCCATCGGCGGTCTGCTCCCGCTTCCTTTATATGAAGAAGTCGGACAAGCAGCCGGTTCATTATCAGGTCCGGCCGCAGCCGCGCTCGTATCGATTGCCCTCGGTATCAATCCGGTCTACGCGCTCATGCTCGGACTTTCGGTCGCGGGCTTCGGAATTCTTCCCGGCTTTTTCGCCGGCTATATCCTCGCGCTCGTAGGTCGAAAATTGGACCGGCACTTGCCAGCCGGTGTCGACATGATCTTCTACGTCATCATCATGGCTCCGCTCGCCCGCCTCGTGGCGACTGGCGTCGATCCGCTCGTCACGAACACGCTGACACAAATCGGTGCGGTCATCGAACTTGCCGCGACGCAAAATCCGGTCGTGATGGGACTTGTCCTTGGTGGCATCGTCACGGTCGTCTCGACGTCGCCACTTAGCTCGATGGCACTCACGGCGATGCTCGGTTTGACAGGCGTACCGATGGCCATCGCTGCCCTCGCCTTGACGGCGTCGATCTCGATGAACTTTTTGCTGTTCAAACGGTTGGACATAGGAACGAAGAAAGACCAACTATCGGTCGCGATCGAACCGCTCACGCAAGCCGACCTCATCTCGGCGAACCCGATTCCCATCTATAGCGTCAACTTTGTCGGCGGTGCGATTGCCGGACTCATCGTCGCCATGACCGGGATGGTGAACGATGCCCCAGGTTCCGCTGCCGGGATTCCGGGCTTGCTCGTCATGTACGGCTTCAATGATTGGCAGACCGTGACGGTGACGGCGCTCATCTTGTTCGGTGTCGGAATCGTTGCCGGACTCGTCGGCAGTAAACTGTTCCGTAACTTCCCAATCACGCGCCAAACTGAAAAAATGGCCGCTTCGGACGAAGATGCCGCTTAATACAAAAGGTTCTCACTCCATCTCGAGTGAGAACCTTTTTGTTATCGTTCCGCTTGCACCTCGGTGACCGTCTCTGCGACCGGTGTCCGATAGAGCGGAAAGAAATCAGATGGCCCGTAGCGAAGCAAATGGTCTTGGTTCAACCGATGATAGACCACCTCGTCGAGCACGGCTTGACCGATGTAATACGTGAGCGGCTCATCACCGGAGAAGCTCTGCTTGAAATCGAAGAGCGCATCTTCCCCGGTCGCACCGCCACCAAGATGCACGTATGTCTTCTCTTTCTCGATCGCGCGACGAATCATCTCCCGGAACAAGAAGTGGTTCGGTCGGAGTGCCAAGTAATCCGCATCCGATCCGCCGAGATGATAGTGGGCCCCGTCGTCCCCGAACAACATGAACACGCCCGCCACGATGACGCCTTCATGGACGGCAAACAATAATTCCGTCTCACACGTATCGCTGTTCCATAGGTCCTCGAAGTATCGGTCCGGGAAGTAATAGATGTCGTTCGCAGCACGCCGGTCCATCGTGGCCCGATACAGTCGAATGAACTCACACAGTTCATTCGACTGCCCACGAGCGACCGTCACCTGTTCACGTACAGCTCGCTTCACGTTCCGTTTCGTCATCTTGCTGAAACGTTGCTCAAGCTGTTCGAACGAATCATCAAGTCGGACGTGGACCGTCTGCCGAATCGGGACGGCTTGCCCGAACGCATGCATCAAGTCCGGATCGATGCGACAAGGGTGATAACGAATCGTCTCGGTGACGGTCGCTTGATTCTCGGGACGCTGCAGAAAGAGTCGGCGCGCCTCCTTGACGTCCTCGTTCGTGAAGTTGCCTTCACGGAACGGGCCGCCGTAACCGTACGCCGTCACGAGGTCATCATGGCGATGTGCGATTGGACGACGGATATACGGGTACAGCAAAATCCCATCATCCTTGGCCGCGATATACAACTCAGGCTGCTCGCCGGGTTCACAGTTGGCCAACACATAGTCGTAATGGTCATACGAATCACAGTTGACCTCCCGCAACCAGTTCTCCCACTCCCAACGGTGTTTCACGATTTGATTGAACATCATCCGTTCCCCTCTTCCTAAAGTTCGTCATTGGTTCGAAGCGTGACAGGACAGTCTAAAGTCGTTTCCTAATGTCTTGTTCCCATTCACCGCTGACTATTTGAAAGAGACGGATAGCTTTTTGTTGTTAACAAACATGAAGCGAGTTTGTTCATTCACAATAAAATCATCATGATTTCTTTTTAAATTACGGAAAAAGACGACCGTGCCGAACACGGCAGGTCGTCCTACAAAATTATGAGTTGAAGTCGAGGACACGTTGGGAACGGGACGACTCACGGGCCGTCTCGATGACGCGTGTTGTCAAAAGCGCGTCATCAAGTGGGACGAGCGGACGTCGCGTCGTATAGCTATCCGAGAGCGCTTGATAGAATGTCACATAGCCGCCCGGTTCGATGTCAATCGTCGTTTCCGAATCCGTGACGACCGCTCCGGTCTCACGGTCGGGGCATCTGACCTCTCCGTTCCGGAGACACGCCTCCTGTGGATCGAGCCCGAATTTGAGGAAGCTGCCTTCCGTCCCGTGCACTTCGAACCGCGGCGCCTCGATGGCGATGAACGGGTTCGAGCGAAGATAGACCCGCTTCTCTCCATAATGCAACGTCACATGGAAACCATCATCGGACTGACCCCCGTCACGTTGTACCATGACATCGGCCGATACCTTGTCCGGCGCCCCGAACAAGACGAGTGCTTGGTCGATCAAATGACTGCCGAGGTCGAATAAAATTCCGGCGCCCGGCCCCGCGTTCTCGCGCCAACGGTCACGGACGATCGGACGGAACCGATCGAACCGGGACTCGAGCACTTTCCAATCGCCGAGGCGTCGTTCTTCCAGCAGCCGTTTGACGGTCAAGAAGTCTCCGTCCATCCGCCGATTATGGAACACGTTGACGATGCCGTCACTTGCCTGTTCCAGTCGGAGTAACTCCTCCCCTTCCTCGGTCGTCACGAACGCCGGTTTCTCGACGAGCACGTCTTTGCCTGCTGTCAGGCAATGTTCGACCATATCCTTATGTAAATGGGATGGTGTCGTGATGACGAACAACGAAGCGTCTGTCGCAAGTGCCTCGTCTAACGTCGCGTACACCGAGACGTCACCGAGTACGGCTTGTACATCCTCAGGGCGTGAAGAGACGACACCATCGATTTGGAAGTCATCGAGTTCCTGTAAAAAGGGTAAATGGAATGTCGTCGCGGAGAAGCCGAAACCGACAAGTATTGTATGAATCATTTTGTTTCCTCCCATCAATTCGCTTTTCAGTATACCAAAAAAAGGGGTTGGTTGACCCCTTATGCACTGACACTCTCATCCATATTGTATTCGAACGTGTTGTATCCGTCCCGTGAGTCCACGAAGACGAAGCCAAACCGTGGATAATAACTATTCAAGAACGCATTGTCGGCCACACAGTCGAGTCGAATCGGTTCATGTGTGTCGGCCTCACGCAAGACGTGCTCCATCAGTTGTTGACCGACGCCTTGGCCTTTTAACCGTTCGCTGACGACGATTCGATGGATGTATTGACCGCGTTCGCCATCTTCCCATAAATTGTGATCCCAGTCATCTGCCGGAAGTAAGGCGATCGAGGCCAATACCGATTCGTCTTGCTCGTACACGTAGACGTGTCCCGAGGAGATGTCCGTCTGCACCCGATCCATGAGGTCTTGCTCCAAATATTCCGTCCATTGATCGCTACCTTGTTGTTTTAGCGCTACGGCTCGTTGTTCGATTAGGTCCGCGATGTGCTTGGCATCGCGTTTCGTCGCGAGTCGAATCATAACGTCCTCCTTTGTATTGCAGTATTTGAAATACAAATATAACGGACCATTTCGACTCTTTTCAACCATCTTGCTCACATCATGTGAACGGGACGACCTCGCCGCCGTTCAATTGATAGCTGTACGTCATCGTCGCGTTCAGACTGTGCGATACGGAACAATAGCGGTCGACCGACAACTCGATGGCACGGCGGACCCGTTCTTCCGGCATATCCCCGTCAAGGACGTACAAGATATGAATCGCTGTGAACTTCTTCGGATGTTCCGTCGCCCGGACGCCGTCGATTTTCATCTCGAACCGCTCGAGCGGCAAACGCATCTTATGCAGAATCGAGACGATATCGATGCCTGTACAGGCCGCCGTCGCCTGCAGGAGCATCTCGGTCGGCCGTGGACCGGTGTTGAGACCACCGACTTCCTCCCCGGCGTCGAGCGTCACATCATGCCCCGACGGCGTCGTCGTCTGGAACGCCATCCCTTGTTTCCAATTCACTTGTAAATGCATCTCTGTCTCCTCCTTATGTTTCGATAGCTTACTATTCCCTTGAATGAGGTATTATTAATCTATGCAGTGAAATTGTCGTTTAGGGAGTTGGTCGCATGGATTGGTCGGTCATTATTAGTTGGGGACTGTATATCGTCCTCGGATTGAATTTATTGTTCGCATTAGCCGTCATATTCGCGGAGCGCCGTGACGTCGGGGCGACGTGGGCATGGCTGCTCGTTTTATTTTTCTTACCAATCCTAGGGTTCATCGTCTACATGTTTCTCGGACGTCAGTTAAAGAAAGATAACTTCTTCAACTTGAGCGTCGAAGAGCGCTCATTCCACGCCCTTCAAGTCGACAGTCAAATCGAGCAGATTCGCCGGAAAGAGACGATGATTGCTCAACCGTTATTCGAGAAGTACGAGCAACTGCTCGAGATGAACTTACGCTCCTCAAAATCTTTGATTAGTGTCCACAACAAATCTGCCATCATGCACGACGGGGAACAAAAGTTCAAAGCGCTCATGGACGATATTCGGAGCGCCGAGACGGAAATCAACATCCAGTACTATATCATCCAACGGGATGCGCTCGGAAAGGCATTGATCCATGAACTGATTGAACGAGCCAAGGCAGGCGTCAAAGTGCGGCTCCTCTATGACGCGGTCGGTTCGCGCAGCCTCCGCAACTCCGACTTCAAAGAGTTGATTGCCCATAACGGCGAGGTGCGTGTCTTCTTCCCGCCGACGCTCGGTTTAATCAACTTTAAGTTGAACAACCGGAACCACCGGAAAGTCGTCATCATCGACGGTAAAATCGGTTACGTCGGCGGCTTCAACGTCGGGACCGAATACCTCGGCCTCGTCGAGAAGTTTGGTTACTGGCGCGATACGCACCTTCGAGTCGAGGGAGACGTCGTCTACCATTTGCAACACCGGTTCATCCTCGATTGGAACTATTCCGGCAGCAAACATCATGACCCGGAGAACTCGTTCTGTTTCGCCCGCCATGACATCAAGGATATGTCGCCGATGCAAATCGTGACGAGCGGTCCGAACTCAGACACGGAACATTTGAAAAACATGATGATTAAAATGATTATGTCGGCGAAGGAGCGCGTCATCATTCAGACGCCTTACTTCATCCCGGATACGAGTTTCATGGACGCCTGTAAGATGGCGCTCCTGTCCGGTGTCAAGATGGACATCATGATTCCCGGCAAGCCCGACCATCCGTTCGTCATGTGGGCGTCACTGTCATTCCTCGGCGAACTGCTCGACTATGGGGCGAACGTGTATATGTACGGGGAAGGTTTCCTGCACGCCAAGACGCTCGTCGTCGATGATGAGATTTCAACCGTCGGGACGACGAACTTGGATGCCCGCAGCTTCCGCTTGAACTTCGAAGTGAACGCCGTCATCTATGACGAGCGGGTCGCGCTCGAACTCGCCTCATTGTTCGAGTCAGACGTCGCCGTCAGCCGGAAGTACACGATTGACGATTATTCAGCCCGGAAATGGACCGTCCGAATGCGCGAAGGCGTGTCACGATTGCTCAGTCCGATCTTATAACCTCCATTTATTGTAGTCGCCCTGTTATGTCGGATTAGCCATCGACATGACGGGGCGATTTTGTTGGGTCGAAGGTGAACGTTTACCTCACAACAAGCTGTGACGGTTTCTCGTCATATTCTAAATTTTGTTAGCTTTTAAAAGAATAATCGCTAGTTCTTTCCCAATTTAGGGTATAAAGTATCAGTACGAACGTCCTACACTACCGCTACGGTTAGGAAAGGAGGAAGTATGCGTTCACGCATATGTCATACAATGGCTGATCAAGAACGGACTCATCATGACACGCACACCACGAAACCCGATCCTTCCTCATGGGACCAGCTTCCAATCGGCCTGTTCGCCTTCGATCGGCACGGCCAAATCGTGAGCTACAATGAATCATTTGTCCATTTACTTGGGATACTTCCAACCTCGAATCTAATATTCGAGCGATGTAGCTCTTCCTCGTTCGACTTCTTGGGCGCCATCCGGAACGTCTTGAACGGGGAGACAATTCGCATGGCTGGCTGGTATAAGGCGCCGGAGCGGCAACCTCGCTTCATCCGGACGACGATGTCCCCGAGTTTTTCAGCAGATGGAAAACTCGACGGCGGTGTCGGTATTTTAGAAGACGCGACGGAACAACGTCGCTATGAAGAGCGGATGGAGCACTTGTCGTCGCTCGACCCGTTGACAGAGCTGTATAACCGGAAGAAAGTCGGAGACGTCCTCTCGACGACGGCCCAAGAGACGGTCGACAAACGGGCACCCGCCGCCGTCATCATGCTCGACATCGACTATTTCAAACTCGTCAACGACACGTTCGGGCACCCGACCGGTGACCTCGTCTTGCGCTCGATCGCCCAATTGCTCAGGCGCAACATCCGCAAGTCGGACTCTATCGGACGTTGGGGCGGTGAAGAGTTTTTAATCGTCGCGCCCCAGTCGACACTCGCCGACGGCGTCCAACTTGCTGATAAGCTCCGACAAAAGATTAACGCCGAGCCGTTCGGTCCCGTCCCGCGCGTCACTTGTTCGTTCGGCGTCAGCGCCCTTGAAGATGGGAAGACGGTCGAACAGGCGCTTCAAGATGCCGATGAGGCACTGTATATTGCCAAGAACCGCGGCCGGAATCAAGTATCGAGTAAACGTTAACTAACTGATGCCACCAAAAAGAGGATGCCGCAGCATCCTCTTTTCTATACATTGAAGCGTGAGACAAGCTCCTGCAACTCTTCTGCCATATCCGCAAGTGACTTCGCGGATTGCGCAATCTCTTCCATCGAACCGAGTTGGTCCTCTGTCGTCGCCGCCACTTGCTTCGAGGCGACCGAGTTCTCATCGGCGATATGAGCGATTTGTGTCGCTGCGGCCGAGACTTCTTCGACGTTCGCGGCAATCTCTTCGACCGTCGCCGTCACGTCCTCGATGCGCGGCGTCATCGCCTGCGTCTGGTTCATGATTGTTCGGAAACGCTTGGCCGTATTTTCCGTCGTCTCGAGTCCTGCTTTCGTATGGGCCGACACTTCCTTCATCAACTGGACCGAACGCTCCGTCTCTTGCTTGATATTATCAATCAACTCGGAAATCTGTTTCGTCGACTGTTGCGATTGTTCGGCGAGCTTCCGCACCTCGCTCGCGACGACGGCGAAACCTTTTCCGTTCTCCCCAGCCCGTGCCGCTTCAATTGCAGCGTTCAAAGCAAGTAAGTTCGTCTGCGTCGCGATCCCGTTGATGACGTCGACGATATTCCCGATCTCGTTCGACCGTTCGGCAAGCGAGTGAATGACTTTCCCGAACGTCTCGACCGATGAGTCGATGGCTTGCATCTGGGCCACGTTTTCCGTGACGGCCGTCGTCCCGTTCTCGGCCTCGAGCGCCGTCTCGCGGGACAGCTCGGACACGTCGGTCGAACTTTCCGCGATGCGCATGATACCACCGGTGATAGCCTGAAGCGATACGGCGTTATCGTCAAGTTGACGTTTCGAGTCATCCGCTCCGGCGGCCATCTGTTGGACCGCTCCGGCGATTTGTTCCGAAGCGGCCGTGTTCTGTGCCGAGTTCGCCATCAGTTCCTGTGACGAGGCGGCGACTTGTCCAATCGATTGATCGAGATTTTGAATGATGGCGCGCAAGGAACGCGTCATCTCGTTGAAGCTCGCGGCGACACGACCGACTTCGTCATTCGACTCGACGACGATGTCTTCGGTCAAATCACCGGCTTGAATTCGTTCGGCCCCGACCGTCAAACGGTTCAGCGGGCGCAGAATCGAGCGTAAGATGACATAGAGCAGTCCCGCTGCCAAGACGAGCATCAATCCGATCACACCGACGGTCGTCCATAAGATTCCAGACGTCTCATCCGTGATTTCCTCATCATACAGCGTCCCGGCAATCTTCCATCCCGTCAATTCGTTCGTCATGAAATCCATCTGCTTGCCTTCATTCTCGAACTCATAGGCAAAGCGGCCCGCATTTTCCGCATAGAGCGGTTCAATCCATTCGCCTTCCCCTTTTTCCCCAGGCGCCATCGTCGGATGGGTGACGAACTGTTGCAACGCATCAAGAATCGTCACGTAGCCTTCTTTCCCGATTTGAATGCTCGCCGCGACGGCTGCGATATCGTCAACGTCGACGTCCACCGCGATCACCCCGCGACCATCCGTCCCTGTCTGCGACAGCGTGATCATCATCTTGTTCGAGGCTGCATCGACATATGGGTCCGTCACGACGACGTTCCCACCGGCCGCTTCGGCCGCCTCATACCAAGGACGCGTGCGCGGGTCGTAATCATCCGGTAACTCTTGCGCCGGATAAATCGTCATCTCGCCACCAGTCGAGGCGTAGTAGATATTCGTCACGTTCGGATGCGTCTCCAAATACTCGAGAAACTTCTCTTCCAAGTCGAGGTTCTCTGCCCCCGACTCGTAAAGGGACGAATCAATCCGTCCCGCAAAGAACGCGACATCGCGTTGAATCGGTTCAATCAGGTTGGTGATTTCATCATTCATCCGCTCCACTCCCGCGTGGGCCGACTGCATAATTTGTTCGGTGATTTTCTGTTTCGCCTGATTGTAGGCGACAAACCCAATCAATAAAGAAGGAATCAATAATAGCACCAACGACATCGTAATCAATTTTTGTTTGATGGTGATGGTTCGGTCGTTCATTCGTCTCATAAAACAACTCCCATTCTCGAGAAAAACTCGTTATGTTAACCTTTGTATCGGACAGATGGAGGAGGATGTTGACACCCTAGACAAAAAAACATCACCTTTTTCTATTTTTCATCAGTGAAACCCTTTTCATACACAAAAAGACCATCTGTTCGCATGAAGCGAACAAACGGACTCAGTCGTTGGTCAAATAGCGGGCCAGATTGTCGAGTGTGGAGCGAAGTCCGGCATCATGGTCTTGTTTCTGAATGCCCGGCGGTACGTTCTCACAGACGATCGTGATGCGCGTCCCTCCATCGAGCGCCTCCAAATACCACGTCTGGGTCATCTCACCAGCAAAGGCCGGGTCGGATGACTCGAACGTTCCGATTTGAACGATTTTGAGGCCGGGAACGAGGTCCAAAAAACGGCCGTTCGACACGTCGGTCCGGTCAGTCGTTTTGCCGGAGGCGAAATCAGTTTCTTCATACTTAAGAATGAGCTGGTACGTGCCTCCAATCCAAGGCTCGAACACGGTGGCGCGAGCCGACATGCCTTCCGGCGGTAGCCACTCGACGAGCTCATCAGGGTTGAGAAATGCTTGATAGATCCGTAAAGGTGTTGCCTCAATCCATGTCGTGGCTGTATCGATCCGTCGATTCATGTCTTCATCACTCCTTGCTACAATGCTGAGGACGTCCGGCTGTGCTCTGATCTCTAGTACTCGATAAAGCGTTCCATCACTTCTTTTCGAACGGTGAGTGTTCTAAACGTATCTTGATGTGGCACTCAATTTTTATCACTCGAGTCTTCAATTACTTAGTCCTCAACACGCGTCATTGTTTGAACTCGTTTCCGGTCCAACTTGCCTACAGGTGTATACGGCAACTTCTCAACAAAAGCGATTTCTCGAGGGATTTGATATGCTGCCACTCGCATGCGTAACCAGCCCAAAAGTGCTTCCTCCGTCATTTTTTTATCAGCATATAGCTGTACGTATGCCTTCAGAATGTTGCCAGCGTAGACATCGTCCACACCGATGACAGCGACGTCTTCGACACTCGGATGGTTGATTAAAGCAACTTCTATTTCCGACGGATAGATATTGTTGCCGGCTGAAATGATCAAATCGTCTGTTCGTCCACATAGAAAATAATTACCGTTCTCGTCCCGGTAACCCATATCGCCAGTTTGAATCCAAAGGTTTGGGCTGTTTTTCATGGACCATTTATTCCGAATACAAAATTGCCCAATCCTGCCGGGTTCAACTTCTTTTCCATCCATTAAGACCTGCAGGCGGCTTCCCGGAATTGCTTTTCCGAGCGTGTCTGGATGATCATATAAATCTTCGGGAGTAGCAATGATGTTCAAGCCGGCTTCTGACGTTCCGTATAGATTGTATAAGACGTTCCCCAGATGATGGGTTACTTCACTCACTAAAACCGGATTTAGTTTTGCACCTCCAGACGCAATGCAAGCCAGGGATCCGAGCGCTTCTTGATCGTGCTTCAACATTTTATGGACCATCAAAGGAACGACCGTGACCACTTCCACTTGATGCTGCTGAATGAGGGCGCATGCGTTTTTCGCATCAAAGCTCTCTTGAATGACAACTTTCTTTCCCAAAGCAAGAAATGATAATAGGACAGCAATCCCGTAGCCATGGTAAATCGGCGTAGCTATATAGGCTGTGCTGTATGTTGGCAGCTGCAATCGGTTCAGTAAAGCCGCAAACGGATTTAGGAAATTAAACAGGGATGGGCGGTGAACCACTTGTTTGGGCTTTCCAGTCGTGCCACCGGTCAACAGGACAAGCTTTCCGCTGGAAGAGGCCGTCAGTTTTTCTTTTCGATGTGGAGCCGACGTTGACAACCTGTTGATGGATTCATGTGTTTCATGATAACTGACGAGTTTCGCATGTTGATATGAAGATTTTTCAATCAATCCACTAAATTCTTCGTCGTAAATCAGGAAGTCGAAACGATGTTCTTGCACGAGGCGATCGAACTGTAGTTGACTCATCGAACAATTGAGCAAGTATATATCTGCGCCGAGCCGTGAAGCAGCAAAGATGCCTTGCACGAACGACGCGTGGTTTTTACAGAAGAACGCTACTTTATGGCCTTTACAAATCCCGTACCTCTCCACTAATTGGTGAGCGAGATTTTCACAATGTTTTTGGAGTTCCTCATAATTGAGTGTTCCCCGACTATCCACCAAAGCAATCTTTTGCCCTCCTGTCTTTTCCGTCAATGAAAAAAGAAGCATCAGGTTTACACCGTTTTGACGGATTGCCAAGCAAAGACGTCCTAAGTTCGATGGGGAAAGAAAATTGAGCTGCGACAATATGTTCAATAAATTAAACATGGTCTCTGTCACGCTCCTTTTTCTTTACTAACTTGAGAACGAGAAATGATAACGGTGATCTGAACACAACTGAAGCCCATTGACCTAGAATCAGCCACCACGGTTTATAAACGTTTCGTTTCGTATACAAGGCGTGTCCAATCATTTCCGCCACGTGAACCGGTGACATGGCAGAAGTACTCTGATAAGCAATGGTCGGTTTAATCATGGGTGTTCTCACGAGCGGTAGGTAAATAGAAGTGGTGTATATGTTTTTGACTTTCAGTTCCGGCTCCGCCGAGCGCAACCACGTATCAAACGCGGTTTTAGACGCCTGGTAGGCAGCCCAATAAGGTATGGGGAATAACAAGACGTTGATAGAGGAAACATTGATGATTTGCCCATTATTCCTCGCAAGCATCGGAATGAGCGATAGCAATAACTGGACCGGGGCAAAATAATTAAGTGCCTTTGTACGTGTGAAGTCATGGTAACGATCCAGCGACTGGGCAATTGGACGGTTTATGGAGATGCCGGCATTGCTGACGACAACATCTAATCCGTTCGTCAATTGATGCAGAAATGTCAGCAATTCTTTTCGTTCCTCTTCGTTTCGCAAATCTGCCGGGAATACCGTCACACGGGCTGAGGACTGTTCAATGTCGACTTTCATAGCGTTCATGTTTGCTTCGCTGCGGGCCACCAGAATCAGATGCGCAGTCGTGTCCGCTAAGAGATAGGCGAACTCCTTGCCGATTCCCGAACTCGCCCCAGTGATCAGGACCGTCTTCCCGTCCATTTCTTGTTTCATCTTCTCGAAATTGAAGGAAGGCGATAAAAATAGAAACCTCTCCAACAGCGTGTAGTTATGCATATAGCCAACACCTTTTTATAAAATATTGTGATTGAATCAGGAATCACTGTTGACTTAATGTTCGAGATACATATCTAAATGCAACAGCTCGTCTCGAAGCGGCGACAAATCTTTTACCGAATGGACCCCCATCATATAGTCGTATCCGAAGAACACCTTGAACGTGTATTGTTTATCTGACTCATTTTCTTTATACTCTAACTCGGCGTAAAGCGTATTACGGAACATAAGGCGAAGCATGTTCGGGACTTGGTCTCGGGACAAGACCTTTCCTGGCTTCACTTTTTTACGAAGTTCTCTCATCCGGATCGGATAAAGCGTATTGAACGCGTGTTTCGAAGAAGGTCGATAGTCATAGTCGCGTCGCTCTAGATAGGAGACGGTCAACGTCTTTACGCCTAAATAGAACATGATTTGCTCAATCGCTTTGACGTAATTCGATTCCATGCGGAGATATTCCTCCAATGTGAAGACGACTCCGTCAAACGTTCGATTGATGTCAGAGATTTCTGTCCATTCGTCAATCTCACCTCTCGTTCCAGGATGATATTTGGTTACGCTATAGATGTTCATCTAGTCACCTGGCCTGTTCTTTTAATATTGGTACTCTAAAAAACGGACACAACGGTTGAGTCGTGTCCGAGCATGCGCCGACGACGGCGTTGTGATTCCCTTTCGTCCACCCGTAGGCGACTTCGCGCAGATTGGGCCAACCCCGTTGCGTTGATGGTTTTCTATCATGTAAACAGACCCGTGTCGATACGCCGCTTCATCACGGATCACTCCGTCTTGAAAAACGGAGACCTCACTGTCGTCAGCTTAGACGGCAAAAACGCATCAATTGCTTCTATGACTTCCTGTAGAACCTCAATCGTACCGAACGTACCGGCATCCCGCTCTAGCCCATGGTTCACTCCCATGAGCAGGTGCGTCTTGAGCGATGTGATGGCCGCTAACGCGTCTACCCGATTCGCCGTATAACAATGGTCCTTGTCACCGATGACGACGAGTTGAGATGCCCGAGTCGTCCTCATCGTCTCTGTCACATCCTCGCGTCCAAGGAGCGGCGTCAACCAAATGACATGTGCCTCGTGGAATATGGGACGAGTCAACTCATGGGCTAACGCGACGGTACCGAGCGACTTCCCGACGAAGATGAACGCTTCGTATTTATGTGTCGACAAGACATGATCGATGACCGTCCTCACATCGTGACGGACAACCGCGTCGATGTCATCGATGTGCGCATAGTCGTCACGGTAATACTGGTAGTTGATTTCCAAAACATCGCTTGAACGTTCTAAGAGCAAGCTCGTCGTAAAATGGAACATCGGGGCAGCGGTCGAATACCGATATCCTGGTAGTAGAATCGCGAGTTGTCGCGAAGGCCTCTCTTGCGTCAGCAATGTATACGAGATTTCCATCCCGTCAAACCCAGGCAGCTTACTTGTCTGTTCTTGCATGGTCATCCCCCTTATCCATAAAAACGGACGCGACCCGCTCAGGCCGCGTCCGTTCATGCGCCGACGATGGCGTCGTGATTTCCTTTCGTCCACCCGTAGGCGACTTCGCGTAAGGCGAGCTCCCCGAACAGTCGCTCTTTCGCATCGATGACCTGTCCGTCGCGCCGCTCATAGAACGTGCGGTACGGATTCAATTCAAGCGCCCAAATGATGAGCCCGTGGTTCGACATCGCTTGGACCGCTCGCTCAATCAGGAGCGAACCAATCCCGTTGCGTTGATGGTCCTCTAAAATGTAAATCGCATAAATCTCATTACGATGATCCGGATAGTCGCCGGTCCGCTCTTCCCCGTACAAAACGAACCCGACAATCTCTTCATCAACCGTAGCGACGAACCCTTCGACTTCTCGTTTGGCGAGGGCGCTGCGAACCTTTTCGGACCACTCGATTGCGTTCGAACCGAGCTTCAAGAGAAAGTCGGCCGGCACAATCCCCCGATAGGTCGTGCGCCATCCGTTCACCCTCACCCGCGCAATCCCGTAAGCGTCTTTTGGCTCGGCTTTCCGTATGAGCATCCGTACCCCCTCCTTCGTGCAAGTTTTACAAGTATTTTACCACAAATCACCCAATTGAAATCACGCTTCTTCCAGATTTGACTGACAATCATTTGACAAAAAACGACCGTAGGATATACCTACGGTCGCAGTCGTTAAGCGACGTCACGCGTCGTTGTAGCTTGCGTGTCCGTCAATGGTTTTTTCAAGAATGACAAGAGCAGTGCTCCAATCAAGGCTCCGGCGAGAATCGCGAGGGCGTAAAGACCCATGCTCATCGCGACGTTTCCAGCCCCTTCAAGGAGTGGGAAGACGAAGATTCCACCGTGTGGCGCTGGCAATTGGATAGCGAAGAAGGCTGACAATCCACCAGCGATGGCTGATCCGAGAATCGCTGACGGCAATACCCGAATCGGGTCGGCCGCTGCAAACGGGATGGCCGCTTCCGTGATGAACGAGGCACCCATGATATACGCTGTCTTACCGGCTTCACGTTCTTGTTTCGAGAACTTTTGACGAGCGAACACAGTCGAAGCGAATGCGACGAGAAGCGGTGGTACCATCCCACCTGCCATGACAGCTGCCATGATTTCTTGGTTACCGGCAGTGAGTGCCGCTGTACCAAAGACGTAGGCTGTTTTGTTGATCGGACCACCCATATCGACGGCCATCATTCCACCGACGATAACACCGAGCAAGATGGCGTTGGCACCGCTCAGGCTGTTCATGACATCCATCAACCATGTCATGAAGGCTGCGATTGGTTTATTGACAACAAGTAACATGATCATACCGGAAATAAATGATCCAAGTAACGGATAGAGCAATACCGGTTTAATTCCTTCAAGCGAGGCCGGTAGTTTAGAAAGTGCTTTAACCAAGAAGAGGACGACATATCCGGCAAGGAAACCGGCGATGAGTCCGCCGAGGAATCCGGCGCCACCTTGGCTGGCTAATAAACCAGCGACAAGACCTGGTGCGAGACCTGGACGGTCGGCGATTGACATCGCGATGAAACCGGCAAGAATCGGGACGAGGAAGCTAAAGGCTGCACCACCGATTGTGTTGAGTTGCGCCGCAAATTCATTGAATGACGGGTCATCCGGGTTTGCCGAGTTGATGCCCCAGAAGAAGCTGATGGCGATCAAGAGACCACCAGCGACGACGAGTGGGAGCATCGCGGATACACCGCTCATCAAGTGCTTATAGATGCCTGTGCGCTGTTCTTTCGTCCCACCTGACGAACCAGTTCCTCGATACACCGGTGCGTCTTGTTTGACGGCCCGGTTGATCAACTCTTCCGGCTTCCGGATGCCTTGGGCGACCGGGACTTCGATGACATGTTTTCCGGCGAACCGGTCCATCTCGACGGCTTTATCGGCCGCGACGATGATGGCAGTCGCTTTCGCGATATCGGCCCCTGTCAATTCGTTTTTGACACCGGTCGAACCGTTCGTCTCGACTTTGATGTCAACTCCCATCGCTTCCGCTTTCTGCTTCAAGCTATCGGCGGCCATGTACGTGTGAGCGATACCCGTTGGACAAGCCGTGACAGCAAGGATGTAAGGTGCATCGGCTTGAACCGGTTTCGAAGCAATAGGAGCCGCCTCAGCCGCTTCTTTTTCTTCGATGGCCCGAATGACGTCATCTTCTGACGTGGCTGCATAGAGACGTTCTTGGAACGCTGGATCCATAAGGAAGACAGATAATTTCGAGAGTGTTTCCAAGTGTTCGTTATTGGCGTGCTCCCCGGCAGCGATCATGAAGAACAAGCGGCTGTCTTGGCCGTCGAGTGCTTCGTAATCGATGCCTTCCGAGCGTCCGAAGGCGATGGCCGGTTGTTTGACGGCTTTCGTCTTCGCGTGCGGGATGGCGATCCCTTCACCGAGTCCGGTCGTACTTTGTGCTTCACGTGCGAGAATCGCGTCGCGGTAGCCGTTACGGTCCGATAGTTTGCCAGCGCGGTCGAGCACGTCGACGAGTTCTTCGATGACTTCGGCTTTCGAACGGCTGCGGAGATTCAGTTGAATCGTGTCCTTTTTAAGAAGGTCCGTGATGTTCATGTTGTTTCCTCCAATCGAGATAGTGGGGTGACGCTGACTTCGCCGACCAAGCGGTCCACGTCTTCTTTTGTGCACAGCCCGAACGTATATGCAGACGCGCTGCCGGTCGTGACCGCATAGCGGAACGCTTCGGTTGCGTCGTGGTCGAGAATGTTGGCGACGAATCCGGCGACGAGTGAATCGCCTGCGCCGACCGAGTTGACGAGTTTGCCGCTCGGTGTGTTCGCCGTATAAGCGCCTGAAGCGTTGACGAGCATGGCACCGTCACCGGCGAATGAGACGATGACGTTTTGAGCACCGCGTTCGACCAACTGCTCCGCATATGGAAGTGCCTGCTCGAACGTCTCGATGTCTGTATCGAACAGTTCACCGAGTTCATGGTGGTTCGGTTTAATCATGAGCGGTTTGAGTGAGAGGACTTCGAGCATCGCTTCCTTCGTCGTATCGACGACGAACTCGGCACCGTTTGCCCGAACCGTCTCAGCGAGCGTGCGGTAGAGTGTATCCGGCAGATTGCCCGGAATGCTTCCGGCGAGGACGACGATGTCGCCCGGTTGAACGTGATCGAACTGACGCGTCAACCGTTCAAGTTCCGTGTCCGAGATGACCGGTCCGCTCGCGTTCAATTCCGTCTCTTCTTGCGCTCGAATCTTGACGTTGATGCGCGTTTCTCCATCGACTTCGACGAAATCGGTTTGGACGCCTTTGTCGGTCAGCGCCTTCTTGATGAAGTCTCCCGTCGTGCCGCCGACGAATCCTAACGCGACCGTGTCGACGTCATATTCACGTAAGACGAACGCGACGTTGATGCCTTTTCCTCCGGCCCGTTGCGTCGTCTCTTGAATCCGGTTGACTTCACCGAGGACGACCTCAGGGAGCGTCACATAATAATCGATTGAGGGGTTCAGTGTTAACGTGTAAATCATTGGGCGTTCACCACCTTTGTGATTGATTGAATTGAACTGACGCTTGTCGAGTCGCTCCATGTGACGAGTGTGGCTGCTTCGAGCGGTGCCACCCGACTGAACGAACGTTTCCCGAATTTTGAATCGTCCGCCAAAATGTACGCCTCGCGAGCCAGTTCGATTGCTGTTTTTTTGACGAGTGCCTCTTCCGGGTCTGGGGTCGTGTACCCGGCCTCTAGGTCGACGCCATTGATGCCAAGAAAAGCGAGGTCGACCCGATAGTTCATCATGCTCTCTCGAGCGTTATAGCCGACGAGTGCCTGTGTCGACCGTTTCAACTCACCGCCGATCACGAACGTCTTAATATCGAGGTCGAACAAGTCGTTGGCGATCGGTAAACTGTTCGTCACGACGATGACGTCTTTTCCATCTAAAAAAGGAACCATCGCTTGCGTCGTCGTCCCGGCATCGAGATAGACGGACATCCCGTCTTCGATGAATGTCGCGGCCTTCCGTGCGATCGCGACTTTTTCATTGACGTGTTGATCTCGTTTCTCCTCGAACGTCGGCTCTTCTTCGTAGCGGGCCACGAGCGTTGCGCCGCCGTGTACCCGTTCGAGATAACCTTCTGCTTCGAGGTCGGTCAAATCCCGGCGAATCGTCGACTCCGACGATGCCGTCAACTCGACCAATTCTTTCAATTTGACAATCTTTTGCTCCGACAGACGTTGCAAAATCAGTTGATGTCGTTGCTTCGTTAACATCATATTCCCTCCGTAGCTCTAATATAAAGCGTTTTCATTTAAAAAACAATCATAAACATTCAAAAACATTCATATTTTTTTACGTTGTCACAATTATAACATAAAAAACGGTCACTTAGTGACCGTTTTTGACAGTTCGTTATCGTTTCATCAACCAATCGTTCAATCGGCGGATGAGTTCGGGATGAAGCGGTGCCTCAATGGCGTTTCGATATTCCTTATGCAATGTGAGGAGCGCGTGCGGACTCGTCCGTTCGACGAGCAAGTGGTTCATGTCGTGGATGATGTGGCTGTCGATGTCCCCTTTCGTCCGAATCGAGTGGACATGCTCCGGCGGGACTTGGACGTCGCGGTCACCGGTCAGGGCGAGCACCGGGACCCGCACATGTTCGAGTCGCTCGCGGACGTCATACGACGCATGCTCGCGAATCCATTTGGCGTTCACGACTTGGCCGCGGTACTTGAAGGCGGCGACGTTCGTCCGTAACGACCGTTCGAGCAAATCGTCTTGGCGCTGGCGAATCTTCTTCGGGACGCCGGTCAATCGATAGAACACGCCCTTGAGTCCTTTCACCGAACCGACTTCAGTTGCGAGTGCGTCGGCTTGCAGCAAGAACATCTTCTTCGAGGAATCGTTGAATCCGGCAAGAAGAATCAGTCCGGCCGCGTTCGTCTCTAGCTGGACCGCCGGGGCGATGACGGCCCCTTCGCTGTGACCGAGCACATACATGTCCCCTGCGTCCGGCTCCTGTTTGATGGCGTTGACGACGGTGATCGCATCTGTCACCAGGTCGTGCAGACCGACTTTATTGAAATCACCGTCCGATTCACCGATGCCTTGTTTATCATACCGATAGACGTTGACACCCATCTTAAAGAGCGCCTCGGCCAGTTTTTTATACGTGCCGAATTGGGATGGTCCCAAATTGCCGTCCCGGTCGCTCGGCCCACTCCCGCTGAGCAGGACGACCGT
The DNA here is from genome assembly GCF_018618275.1 of Exiguobacterium sp. s194. Classification (NCBI taxonomy): domain Bacteria; kingdom Bacillati; phylum Bacillota; class Bacilli; order Caryophanales; genus Exiguobacterium; species Exiguobacterium sp. s194. The sequence goes on from NZ_JACSLT010000001.1 coordinate 36,562, forward strand.
CTTACGGGGTTCGCCGTGGGTCATCCACGTACCGGCCAGTTGTCCATAATTCGTTGTCACGTTCAGTTGTCGTTCCATCGTATCGCCTCCCCTTTCATCATACCGAAGTATTTAAGAGAGGACGAGTGTTTATCCGTAAAGAAAAGACGTTCTTATTAGGAACGTCTCGGGGAAAATCGTTTCATTGAGTGATCAGCCACTGCTTCAGCCATTCAACTTGCTCTTCCATCACTTCATTGGATAGACGATCTAGATTATCGTATTCAGTATGCAAGTCATAAACTGCCAACCGCGAATCGCTCAGGACGGCTAGAGGTAAGTCAGCTTCTCCGTAGCTGTCCAGACTTGAACTGCCTAATATCGTCACATCAAGTGCGTCGAACGGTTCTGTCTCTAAAAAGGAGTGGCGTTTCATCCCGATCGTTCGAATATAAAGTGGGTCGTCCCCCGTTCCCATGGCATCTAACTGCAGAATCGTCTTTACCGATGGTTGACGCTCTTTCAATTGAGCGAGATAGTCATCACTTGCCTCTTCTCCAAACCCACTACCATTTAAAAAAACGTAGCGGATTGTGGCATCGGTTTTCACACCGTCCATCTTTTCTAATAAATGATAAAGGACGGAAGACCCACTAACGCTTGAGAGGACATGATCCCCTTTCCACGAAGCGTCAAGGCGAGACATGATGACAATTTCTTCATCCCCTTCCCCTTGTTGAACATACTCTATATACGGTATTTCTTCGCGGTACGGTTCGATGACAATCATTTCGCCATCACGAAAAGCTTTGGCCGCTTCTCCATCGACTCCGGTACCCCCAATCGGTAATGTATAGGAAACAATCACGAAGCCGCTCTCATCCGGTTCATTCGGATGCGGTGTAATGACGTAACCGGCTGCCCCTGCTTCAGCGAGTTTACCTAAGTAACGGTTGGCCGCTTCATCATTATCGATGACCCCGTAATAATCTGACGTATAGGCCGTATGCGACTTTTCGAGAGAAGTGTCTGTCATCGGTAACACAACCACTTTGCCTTCCACTTGTTCGATGGGGTCATCCCAGTTCATATGTAAAAGTTCACCTTTGATCTCCTGTTCGAGCGCCATGCTCGAGTATCCTTCAAAATAATCGTCGCCTAGATAAATGTCCGTCCAATAAGTAGAGCGCTCCACGTAATGAACGACACGCTTCGCACTCACTTCTAGCTCTGTACCAAATGTGTCAAAAAACTCAAAACTATCGTAACTATCTGCATCCCGATCTTGTGACGCAAAATATTCAGCCGTTTCATATGGACTTGTTGATGAAAGCGGATTGAAATAAAGAAAAACGGTAAATAGTGCCGACAGTAAGCTGTACATAATTGTCATCTGCGTATCTCCATCAAAAAAACTCACCAATAAATGGTTGTATTATCCTATTATATTAAGTGATCTGACAATTGTATATTTCTTTTTCACAAAAAAACGGCCTCCCTCCGAACGAGGGAAACCGTTTGATTGGTGCAAGACTTATACGCCTTCGTAAGCAGCGTACATGATCTCTTTCAATTCTTCAACGAGCGGCATTTTCGGGTTAGCCGTCGTACATTGGTCTTCGAACGCGTCGACTGCCATCTTGTCGACTTTCGCGTCGAGGTCCGCTTTCTTGATGCCTTGGGCTTTGAACGAGAGTTTGATGTTCAAGCGCTGACCGAGCTCGATGATCGCTTGGATGAGCGACTCGACGCCTTCTTCCGTCGTGCTGGCTGGAAGTCCGAGGTAGCGCGCGATTTCAGCGTAACGCTCGTCGGCGATGAATGACTCATATTTCGGGAACGCCGCGAGTTTCGATGGGCGTGTCGCGTTATAGCGGATGACGTGCGGCATAAGGATCGCGTTCGTCCGTCCGTGTGGGACATGGAACTCGCCACCGATTTTGTGTGCGATCGAGTGGTTGATACCGAGGAACGCGTTCGCGAAAGCCATACCAGCCATTGTTGATGCGTTGTGGACTTTCTGACGTGCTTCGGCGTCACTGCCGTTCTCATACGCTTTCGGGAGGTAATCGAAAATCATCTTCATCGAACGAAGCGCGAGTCCATCCGTATAGTCGTTTGCCATGACCGAAACGTACGCTTCGATGGCGTGTGTCAACACGTCCATTCCTGTATCCGCCGTGATTGAAGCTGGGACCGTCATGACGAACTCAGGGTCGACGATGGCGACGTCCGGTGTAATCGCATAGTCAGCGATCGGGTATTTGACGTTGCGTTTCTTATCCGTGATGACCGTGAACGGTGTCACTTCAGAACCCGTACCTGATGTTGTCGGGATGGCGACGAACATCGACTTGTTACCGAGCGTCGGGAATTTGTACGTCCGCTTGCGGATATCCATGAATTTTTGGCGAAGGTTCGAGAACTTCTCTTCTGGGCGTTCGTAGAAGAGCCACATGCCTTTCGCGGCATCCATTGGTGATCCACCGCCGAGGGCGATAATCATATCTGGTTGGAAGTGACGCATCGCTTCGGCACCGCGCATGACCGTCTCAACTGACGGGTCTGGTTCAACTTGGTCGAAGATGCGGTACTCGACGCCAGCCGGCAAGTTTTTGACGACTTTATCAGCAAATCCGAGTTTGACCATCATTTCATCCGTGACGATCATCGCCCGTTTTTTCGATGTGAGCGATTGAAGGTATTGGACCGAGTTTTTCTCAAAGTAAATCTTTTCAGGGACTTTAAACCATTGCATGTTCACGCGACGTCTCGCCACCTTTTTCACGTTGAGTAGATGTTTCGCCGTCACGTTCTCAGAGACGGAGTTTTTACCGTACGACCCACAACCGAGTGTGAGTGATGGTGTCATTTCGTTATAGAGGTCACCGATCCCGCCGTGTGCCGTTGGCGAGTTGACGATGATGCGGCAAGCTTTCATTCGGAGTCCGAATGCGAGGATGGCGTCGTCGTCAGTCGAGTGGATGGCTGCCGTATGACCGAGACCACCGATTTCGAGCATCTTCTCTGCGATGGCGAAACCTTCTTCACGCGATTGAACTTTGTAGGCTCCGAGTACTGGGCTGAGTTTCTCATGTGAGAGCAGTTCTGTCGCACCTACCGTCTCGAGTTCGGCGATCAAGATTTTCGTATCGGCCGGGACTGTGAGTCCAGCTCGTTCGGCGATCCAGGCTGCAGGCTTCCCGACGATTTCCGGGTTGACCGCACAAGAGTCTGTTTTAATGACGAGTGTCTCGAGTTTTGCTTTCTCTTCTGGTGAGCAGAAGTAGCAACCGAGCGCCGTCATTTCGGCTTTCACTTCTTCGTACACTTCTTGGTCGACGATAATCGCTTGTTCAGATGCACAGATCATCCCGTTATCGAACGTTTTCGACAAGATGACGTCCGAGATGGCACGTTTTACTTTTGCTGTTTTGTCGATGTAGGCCGGAACGTTACCAGGACCGACGCCAAGGGCTGGTTTACCAGTCGAGTAGGCTGATTTGACCATCGCCGCTCCACCAGTTGCGAGGACCATGGCGACTCCTGGGTGGTTCATGAGCGCTTTCGTCGCGTCGAGTGACGGTTTTTCAACCCATTGGATCAAGTGTTCCGGAGCTCCCGCTTCGATGGCTGCGTCACGAAGGATGCTTGCCGCTTCACTTGAACACTGTTGTGCCGACGGGTGGAAACCGAAGATGATCGGGTTACGTGTTTTGATGGCGATGATTGCTTTGAACATCGTCGTTGATGTCGGGTTCGTAACCGGTGTGACCCCGGCGACGACACCGACTGGTTCCGCGATGTACGTGATGCCGTTTTGCTCATCGTCTTCGATGACGCCGACCGTCTTCTCGCCACGGAGTGAGTTATAAATATATTCTGTCGCAAAGATGTTTTTGATCATTTTATCTTCAAACACACCGCGACCTGTTTCTTCATATGCATGTTTCGCGAGGGCGACGTGTTGTTCGAGACCGGCTAACGCCATCGCTTGAACAATCGCATCGATTTTCTCTTGGTCGAACGTCATCAATGTCTCGAGCGCCGTGTGGGCTCTAGTGACGAGCGTGTCGACCATCTGTTCTGCTGATGTTTCTACTACTGCTTTCTCTTTAACTGCCATGTTGGTTTCCTCCTCATGAATGAGAGCTTATACTGTTGACTTGATGGAGAGCACGGGGCAATCAGTTGGTTTGAGAAGAGTTTGTGCTTTCCTTCACATTCATAGAATACAACGTTTCTTGCATTTTGTGCGTGACAACAATGTGAACTCTTTCACAATATTTTTTAGGAGAATGAGGATAGGGCTTGCTTTTTCATATGACGCTCAGTAAAATCGAATGCGTTTTCATGAAAATAAAGCATATGCGATATGTAAACGCTTACATCCATTGTGTCCATGATGAGGCGAATGCGCTGTGCAAAATGTCACGGGATGAGGATTGGTCGTCCACCCTGCGCTCGGTCGTGTATAATGAAGAAAGAACCTAATTAGGAAGTGACATGATTATGCCGAGACAAGACGCAGCCGATCAGTTCGTGAAACTGATCCCATTAATTCGCCGGAAGTTATTACGTCGTTCCGACCTTCCGCAAATCCCAAACTTAAACTTTTCCCACTTTCATCTCCTCATGTTGATTGAAGATGAAGGCGCGGTCACGAACGGACACATCAGTGAGACGTTATCGATTGCCCCGCCGAACGTGACGCCGCTCATCACGAAGCTCGTCGATGAGGGCTACATCACCCGCGTCCCGGACGAACGCGATCGTCGTGTCATCTGGAATCAACTGACCGAAAAGGGCGAACTCGTCCTCCGCGAGCGTCGGGATTCGTTCCGTCGCCTGTTCGAGGACCGTCTCGCGTTTCTGAACGAGGAAGAGACGGACCGCCTAATCGACAGTTTGAAGACGTTGACGGAGATCGTCGAGAAGATGGATAAAAGCGAGGGATGATTTTTGCTCGTCAACATCCACGTCTTCTTATATAATCGAGGATGAATCAATCGAACAATGGAAAGAGAGATGACATGTAATGGGTCGTAAATGGAACAACATTAAAGAGAAAAAGGCGTCAAAAGACGCCAATACGAGTCGCATCTATGCGAAGTTCGGCCGTGAAATCTACGTAGTCGCCCGTCAAGGGGAACCAGATCCAGAATCAAACCAAGCACTCAAGTTCGTCGTCGAACGAGCGAAGACGTACAACGTCCCGCGCGCAATCATCGACCGCGCCATCGACAAAGCGAAGGGCGGCGACGAAGAGAACTTCGATGAGCTCCGCTATGAAGGATTCGGACCGAACGGCTCGATGCTCATCGTCGACACGCTCACGAACAACGTCAACCGGACGGCGTCTGAAGTCCGCGCCGCTTTCGGTAAAAACGGCGGCAACATGGGTGTCAGCGGGTCAGTCGCTTACATGTTCGACGCGACGGCTGTCATCGGTGTCAACGGCATGTCTGCTGACGACGTACTCGAACTCATGATGGAGCACGACCTCGACGTCCGTGATGTCATCGAAGAAGATGAGACGGTGATCGTCTATGCGGAACCAGAAGCGTTCCATGCCGTCCAGACTGCCTTTAAAGCAGCAGGCATTGAGACGTTTGAAGTCGCCGAGTTGACGATGCTGCCACAAAACGAGATTGGCCTCGACAACGAGTCGAAAGAACAGTTCGAAAAACTACTCGACGTCCTCGAAGACCTCGAAGACGTGCGCCAGGTATACCATAACGTTGAAGGATGACGAACGAGCGATAACTTTTCGGAGTTATCGCTTTTTTTGAACAATCGATTTGACAACCCGAAACACGTATGTTAAATTTCAAAAGTCTTTATCATATTAAAGTGATAACAAGAGAAAGAGTTTTGAATGAAAGGTGTTGGAAATGATGAATGCTGTCTTATTAGCTGTTATCGTATTATTCGCTCTTGCGATCAGTCGAGTTCACATCGTCTTATCGCTCATCCTTGCCGCGGTCGTCGGTGGTCTGGTCGGAGGTCTCGGGTTTAATGAGACGTTGACCGCCTTCAGTGACGGGCTCGGCGGAGGTGCGACAATCGCCCTCAGTTACGCGTTGCTCGGCGCATTTGCCGTCGGTCTATCAAAAACAGGGCTCCCAGACGTCCTGGCTGAAAAGTTGATCAGCATGTCAGGCCGCGACGTCACAGGCAAAAGTGTGACCCGGGTCAAGGCATTGTTGCTATCTTTCCTCTTATTACTAGCAATCAGTTCGCAGAACGCGCTACCGATTCACATCGCGTTCATCCCGATCGTCATCCCGCCGCTCCTCGTGCTATTTAACGAGTTGAAGCTCGACCGCCGTCTCGTGGCGACGATTCTCACATTCGGTCTCGTCACCCCGTACATGTTACTCCCGGTCGGATTCGGTGGCATTTACTTGAATGAGATTTTGCTGCCGAACGTGGAAACGAACGGCATGACCGTCGGTGATGTCAACATCGTCAGCATCATGGCCATCCCGGCCCTCGGTATGCTCGTCGGTCTCATCACCGCCTTCTTCCACTATCGGAAGCCGCGTTCGTATGAGACGATTCAACTCGGACCAAGCGACTATGAGGTCCGGACGTTGAGCCCGCTCAAGATTTGGCTCACGGCCGCTGTCATCCTCGTCGTGCTCGTCGTACAGCTTCAAACCGAGTCGATGATCGCCTCGGCCGTCACAGGACTCATCTTGTTGACGTTACTTCGCCTCATCCCTTGGTCAGAGGCCGATGACATCTTCACGAGCGGCATGCGCATGATGGCCTTTATCGGCTTCGTCATGATTGCAGCAAGCGGTTTCGCCGCCGTCATCCGCGCGACCGGTGCCATCGAACCACTCGTCAGTGGTGCGAGCGGCATTATGGGTGACTCACAATTTGTCGCCGCACTCGTCATGCTCCTCGTCGGACTCGTCATCACGCTCGGCATCGGTTCGAGTTTCTCGACGGTTCCAATCATCGCGGCCATCTTCGTCCCGCTTTGCATCCAGTACGGTTTCTCGGTCGAGGCGACGATCGCCATCATCGGGACGGCCGGTGCGCTCGGTGACGCCGGTAGCCCGGCGAGTGACTCGACACTCGGCCCGACGAGCGGCTTGAACGCCGACGGTCAACACGATCACTTGCGTGAGACCGTGTGGCCGACGTTCCTTCACTACAATATCCCGCTCATCATCTTCGGTTTGATTGCCGCCATGGTACTGTAATCACTTCCGGTTACGCCGCGCGTAAATCGTGCCGAGTAAGACGAGCACGAGTAAGAACCAAATCCCGGTATACATGAGGATTTCGATAATCATTGCTAACTCCTCCTAAATATCCATGTAAAAAAGGAGCGACATCGCGTCGCTCCTTTTTATGATGAAGTTTTTAGCTGTTGTTGACAAGTGTTCAAGTATCCGTCGACGGTATCCGCGACTTCGCGGCCTTCCCGGATCGCCCAAACGATCAAACTTTGTCCCCGTCTCGCATCCCCTGCGACAAACACACCCTCGACGTTCGACGTATAGTTATGGTTCGCCTCGATGCCGACCTTCCGGAGTTCACGTTCCGGTCGTTCGAATCCGATGGCGACAAGCACGAGATCGGCTGGATACGTCTCGATCGAACCGTCGACGACGAAGAATGTCGCCTGTCCGTCCGGTTTGACGATTTTCTCCATCCGTTCCGTCTCAATCCCGACGACCTGATCCCCTTGTTTGATGACCCGGTTCGAACGAATCAAATACGTGCGCGGGTCACGGTCGAAGTGTTCGATTGCTTCCGCATAGGCATAATCGGTCGACAACGTGTCCGGCTGGAGCGGCCATGGCCGTTCCGGTGCCCGGAACATGCCTTTCTCCGGGTGCTTCCCGAACTGTGTCACCGACTTGGCGCCTTGACGGATTGCCGTCGCCACACAGTCCGCGCCCGTGTCACCGCCACCGATGACGATGACGTCTTTCCCGTTCGCGTCGTATCGGGCGTCGAGCGATTTCCCGCCGAGCGTACGCGTCGACTCGGTCAAATAATCCATCGCCGGCTCAACGCCTGTGGCATCATCCCCATCGATGCCGAGCGTACGTTGCTTTTGAGCGCCCGTCGCGAGAATGACGGCATCGTACGTGTGACGGAGTGACTCGATCGTCACATCGGTCCCGACGTTGACGCCCGTCTTGAAGCGGATCCCCTCCGCCTCGAGTAGACGTACACGACGCCGGACGACATCTTTCTCGAGCTTCATGTTCGGGATGCCATAGAACAACAGGCCGCCCGCCTCATCCGCTTTCTCATAAATCGTGACCGCATGGCCGAGCTGATTCAACTGATCGGCCGCTGCGAGCCCGGCCGGCCCGCTACCGATGATGGCGACACGGCTTCCGGTCCGTTTCTGGACGTGACGAGGTTTGACCCAGCCTTCCTCGAACGCCCGGTCGATAATCGTCCGTTCGATCGATTTGATGGCGACCGGGTCCTCACTGATGCCGAGCGTACACGAGCCTTCACACGGCGCCGGACAGACACGACCCGTGAACTCTGGGAAGTTGTTCGTCTCCATCAATCGCTCGTAGGCCCGATACCAATCTTGATCCGAGACAAGCTTGTTCCACTCCGGAATCAAGTTGTGAATCGGACAACCGATCGTCTCTTGTCCGATCATGTCCCCGACGTGACAGAACGGGGTGCCGCAATCCATGCAGCGCTCGGCTTGTTTGACGATTGGTCCGTCTTCCATGCGGGAAGCGTATTCTTTATAATCATGAACCCGTTCGACGACAGAACGCTCCGGCAATGTCTGTCGTGGGATATCGATAAATTTATGTCTCATACTCCCCCTCCTTCAGTCACGACACGGAATAGTTCGAGGGCGCGGTCGGCGTCACTCAATTCCGGACGCGTCGCCTCGATGTGACGCATGACGTCAAGCACGTTCGCATAGTCACGCGGCACGATTTTGACGAAGCGTTTACGTTCTTGCTCGAACGCCTCGAGCACGGCTCTCGCTTTGACACTGTCCGTATGGAACTGGTGCATCTCGAGCAGTGCGTAAATCTGTTCGGCATCCTCGTCGGTCAATTCACGGTCGACCGAGACGAGCTCTTGGTTGACGAGCTGTTCGTACGCTTGGTCCCCGTACAGATAGGCGACCCCGCCCGACATCCCGGCCCCAAAGTTACGTCCGACATCCCCGAGTACGACGACCGTGCCGCCGGTCATATATTCACAGCCATGGTCGCCTACCCCTTCGGTCACGGCGACGGCACCCGAGTTACGGACGGCAAACCGTTCTCCGACGTGACCGTTGAAGAACGCCATCCCGGACGTCGCGCCATACAGGCAGACGTTACCAGCGATGACTTGTTCACTCTCTTCGAACGGGGCATGTTTCTCGGCGATGACGGCGAGCTTTCCGCCGCTCAAGCCTTTCCCGACATAGTCGTTGGCGTCGCCGATGACCGAGATGGTGATCCCGTTCGGCAAGAAGGCACCGAGGCTTTGTCCGGCCGAGCCGCTGAGTCGGAGTGAAATCGTGTCCTCGGCGAGTCCGACGTTGCCATGCACTTTCGTCACTTCATGACCGAGCATCGTTCCGACGGCGCGGTCCGTATTGCGGACACGTCCGACGAAGAACGTCGGTTGGAGCGATTTGATGGAACGCGAGACGGCTGGAATCAATTTGCGGTGATCATACGACTGATAGGCCGGATGGGCCAACTCCTCTTTCTCCGGCAAAGCCGTCGGAATCGACAACATCGGCGTCAAATCGAGCGTTTTCGCTTTCGGATGCGCTTGTTTCCAGGCACTCTCCTCCAATAAATCGGTCCGACCGATGACGTCACGAAGCGAGGTCGCTCCGAGCGAGGCTAAAATCTCCCTTACTTCCTCGGCGAGGAACGTCATCAAGTTGACGACATGTTCGGGTTTCCCCATGAACTTCGCACGCAACGCCGGATCTTGGGTCGCGACACCGACAGGACACGTATCGAGGTGACACGCCCGCATCATGATGCAACCGAGCACGACGAGCGGTGCCGTCGCGAATGCGTATTCCTCGGCACCGAAAATGGCGGCGAGGACGATATCGCGTCCGGTCATGAGTTTGCCGTCAGTCTCGAGCGTGACGCGGCCCCGAAGCCCGTTCAACGCGAGCGTCTGGTGCGTCTCGAGCAGACCGAGCTCCCACGGGAGTCCTGTATGCTTGATTGACGTCCGCGGCGACGCCCCGGTCCCACCGTCATAACCGCTGATGACGATCGTATCGGCGTTCGCCTTGGCGACACCGGCTGCAATCGTCCCGACGCCTGACTTCGAGACGAGTTTGACGCTGATTTTCGCGTTCGGATTGACATGCTTCAAGTCAAAGATGAGTTGCGCTAAATCTTCAATCGAATAGATGTCGTGGTGTGGTGGTGGCGAGATGAGACCGACACCTGGGACGGAGCCGCGCACTTCGGCGACCCATGGATATACTTTGTTCCCAGGCAATTGTCCGCCCTCACCCGGTTTCGCCCCTTGCGCCATCTTGATTTGAATCTCATCGGCGTGATACAAGTATTCGGCCGTCACGCCGAAACGTCCACTCGCGACTTGCTTGATGCGACTAACGCGTTCACTGCCGTCCTCGTCAGGGGTGAACCGCTTCCGGTCTTCCCCGCCTTCCCCTGAGTTACTCTTGCCGCCGATTCGGTTCATGGCGATGGCGAGTGTCTCATGGGCCTCTTTTGACAAAGATCCGAACGACATCGCTCCCGTCTTGAAGCGACTGACGATTGATGCGACCGACTCGACCTCGTCGAGTGGAATTGCATCCTGTTGTTTAAATGCGAACAATTGGCGCAAGAATTGACCTGATGACTCATGGAGCTTGACGTAGGCGTCATAATACCGGCGCTCGTTCTCGCGGCAGGCTCGTTGTAAGAGGTGAATCGTCTTCGGGTTGAAGGCGTGTTCTTCCCCATCGGCGCGCCACTGGAAGTCGGTCCCGGCCTCGAGTGGTCGCTCGCGCTTATAGGCGGATTCGTGCTGCCGGCGCGACTCGTCTTCAAGTTCGGTGAAACCGATACCAGACAACTGTGACGTCGTCCCGCGGAAATGGCGTTCAATCAAAGCGCGGTCGATACCGACCGCCTCGAAGATTTGTGCACCGCGGTAACTTTGTACGGTCGAGATGCCCATCTTCGACATGATTTTCACGATGCCGTCGACCGAGGCCGTCTGATAGCGGCGGACCGCCTCATCGAACGAGTACGAAAGTTGACCGGCCTCGACCGCCTCGGCGATTGTCGCATAGGCGAGATACGGATAGACGGCGTCGGCGCCGTAACCGATTAAGGCGGCCGCTTGATGGACCTCGCGAACTTCACCGCTCTCAGAGACGAGACTGCATGATGCCCGTAGGTCGACGCGAATCAAGTGCTGGTGGACGGCGCTCAATACGAGTAGCGCTGGCATCGCGAGCATATCTTCATTCATGTTTCGGTCCGACAAGACGATGACGTCGGCACCGTCGCGGATGAGCGCCTCGACTCGCCCGAACAACGCCTCTAACGAAGCCTCCAAATCGTGTGTATATGACGTATCGACCCGTTCGACGCGCAACGTCTCGTTCACTTTTTCGAGTGCGACCGCATCGAGGAACGGGTGCTTGAGCCAGACGCGACGGGCGTGACCACGGCCGGTATGGACCGGGTTCGCTTGTGGCCCGAGCCATGTGAATGTCGCCGTGACGATTTTCTCACGCAATGCATCGATCGGCGGGTTCGTGACTTGGGCGAAGTGCTGTTTGAAGTAATGGAACAAAGAGCGTGGCCGCTCAGACAACACCGCGACCGGTTGGTCATGTCCCATCGACCCGATTGGATCCTTTTTTTCGAGGATGAGCGGGACGAGATATTGTTCAATGTCCTCTTTCGTGTATCCGAACGCACGCTGCTTTCGATGCAGGTCGGCGACGAACGGCTCGTCGACCGGTCCATCGCTGAGTTCGGTCATCTGCTTCAACCATTTACCGTACGGCTCGGCCCGTGCGATCGTCTGTTTGATTTCCGCGTCCGGGATGAGTCGTTTCGACTCCAAGTCGATTAATAACAGCTGCCCAGGACGGAGTCGTTGCTTCGACTTCACGTTCTCGGCTTGTACCGGGATGACGCCGCTCTCTGACGACAAAATGAGCTCACCATCCAGTGTCTCGATATAGCGCATCGGTCGTAGTCCGTTTCGATCCAAGATGGCCCCGATTTGACGGCCGTCCGTGAAGACGACACCGGTCGGCCCATCCCAAGGCTCCATGATCGACGAATGATATTGATAGAAGTCTTTTTTGAACGGGTCTATTTTTACTTCCGCGAACGGCTCAGGGATGAGCATCATCGCCGTATGGGCGATGGAACGTCCGGTGCGTGTGAAGAACTCGAAGGCGTTGTCGAGCATCGACGAGTCGCTTCCCGTCTCTTGAAGGACCGGGAACAGCTGATTGACATCCTCGAACAAATCGGTCGAGGTCACGCCTTCACGAGCCCGCATCGCATCGATGTTTCCGCGGAGCGTATTGATTTCCCCGTTATGGACGATCATGCGGTTCGGATGAGCCCGCTCCCATGACGGGAACGTGTTCGTCGAGAAGCGGGAATGGACGATGCCGAACGTGCTCTTGAAGGACGGCGCCTGTAAATCGAGATAAAAACGCTCGATTTGTTCCGGCGTGAGCATCCCTTTATAGACGATCGTCTTCGTCGACAAGCTCGGCATGTACAGGTTCAACGCTTCGGTCTTTTCAATCGTCCGCCGGAGCTGATATAGTGTCCGCTCGTTTGAGTCATAGTCCGCGAACGGGCACGAGACGAACCATTGGTAGATGGTCGGCTGTGTCACGCGGGCATGCTCACCGATCGCATTTGGATTGACCGGGACTTCGCGCCAGGCGATGGTCGCGAAATCAAATTCGTCGGCAATCGCTTCCATCTGACGTTGCTTATCCTGCAGTCTCGACTCATCCGGTTGGAAAAAGACCATTCCGACGGCATAGCGACCTGGTGTCGGCAAATTCATCGTCTCAAGGAACAGTTCGTGCGGCAGCTCGGTCATGATTCCCGCGCCGTCACCGGCATCGATGACGCCTTGCCCGCCTCGGTGTTCTAGCTTACAGAGCATCGACAGCGATTTACTGACGATGTCATGTTTTTTCTCTCCATTTAGGTTGACATATAGCCCAATGCCACATGCGTCTTTTTCGAATCGTGAATCGTACAAGCCTGTTCGCTTCATCGAATCAACCCCTCTCTCTCGAACTTGTTTCGTAAATTTTATTTTGTTCTAAATATTCTGATAAATCAAGTGGGTTGTATACTATTCTGCATAACACAAATCGTCTAAGTCATAATTGAAAGCGGATTCATTAGCTTTATCAAGCTATTTATGAAAATCACTTATAATCTATAAAGAATAATTATCCATCAAATATATTAGTATATAGGTTCAAAAGAACTTAAATATTCGCACAAAAAAGCGATAGCCTCATAGACTATCACTTCTCTTTACATTCGCTTATTCGACCGTCTTGCGGGAATGGTGTAAAAATGCCCGGGGCTTCTTCCAAATGATTAAGCCGACATAACCGAGCGTGAGCAAAATCAAGGCACTGACGAGGACGACGTAAAGCGTCGCTTCCTCGATTCGTGCAAAGATGGCGATGTACGCCCAGACGAAGACGAGCGGATAGATGAAGTCACGATGCCACCACATGAAGACGAGCGCCAGGACGACCCCGACCATGAGCATGAGCGATGTCCAAGCAAGTTCGTCGAGCCCGAGCACGGTCGTGACCCGCTCCCGATTCATGACGACGAATACGTTGACGATTGTTGCGACGGAAACCCAACCGATATAAATCGAGAATGGGAACCGATCGAGCCAACTTGTCGACGTCCGGAAGGCGATGTAATAGAGCCAGGCGAGCGTCGCCAAGAAAGCGACCATGACGACGAGCGAGGCGATGAACCACTCGTTCGTGAACGTGAGCAACCAAAGGCCGTTCAAGATGCACGAGACAAGAAAGCCCGCTTTCATCCGATTCGCCTGCCGGTTCGCGACCGACCCTTTCTTCAATTGCAAGACGAGCCAGACGGCGAGCGCGATATAAATCACACCCCAAATTGAGAACGCATAGCCAGCCGGTTTGAAATAAATGTCGATGCGGTCCGACACAGCAGCGTTTTCACCGCTCGCGAAGTAGTTGATGACGACCGTCGCCAAAAATGCCAGCCAGTTGATTAAAGGCCATTTTGATAAGTCCATAAGTACGATCCTCCGAAGAAGACCTGACACCTCCTTTTTTAGCATAGTTTTCTATACCCATGTGCCAACGCTCATACACTTCTCGACTTGTTCATAAATAAATCGTTAGACACATAACAAAACGACCCCGGCCTTAACCGGAGTCGTTTCGAAGAAGCGGCAGTGTCACCGCATTCGTGATTGCCCATCTGAGTTCATGGACAAAAGCATCAATTGTTTAAAAGTCAATCTCGTCCGGGTCTGGACCGAGACGGTCATGTGTCGCCACGGCATCGATTTTCGCCAAATCGTCTGCATCAAGCGCGAAGTCGAACACATCGAAGTTCTCTTGAATCCGGTGCGGTGTGACCGATTTCGGAAGCGCGACGTTCCCCGTGTCTAAATGCCAGCGAAGCACGACTTGGGCCGGTGTCTTCCCATGTTTCTCAGCGATCTCGGCAAAGGCCGGGATATCGAGGAACTTCCCTTGCATGAGCGGGCTCCATGCCTCGACTTGGATGCCCTCGTCTTGGCAATATTCGACGAGATCCGGTTGCGGGAGTTGCGGATGGAGCTCGATTTGGTTGATGAGCGGCGTCATGAGACCTTCCTGTTTCAACGTCTCGAGATGATGCTCTTTGAAGTTCGACACGCCGATCGCCTTGATTTTACCAGTCTCATAGAGGTCAATCAAATCTTTCCATGCCTCGACGAACCCGTCGACTGGCCAGTGGAGCAGACAAAGATCTAAATAGTCAATTTCGAGTCGAGCGAGTGATTCGTCAAACGCCTCTTTCGTCCGGCGCTGGCGAATGTCTTCGTTCCAAATCTTCGACGTCAAAAAGATATCTTCACGAGCGACGCCTGATTCTTGAATCCCTTTGGCGACACCCTCTTCATTCTTATAGACGGCTGCCGTATCGATATGGCGATATCCGACTTTGAGTGCCTCGGCGACGGCCTGTGGCGCCTCCGTCTCGTTGTCGACTTGCCATACCCCAAAGCCGATCATTGGAATTTTGACACCATTGCGTAACGTTGCGAGTTGCATACAATCATTCCCCTTTCCAATCTGTTCGAGCTGATTGTATCATACCCGTCATTCTATTTCGAAAAACTAAATCGTCAAATCTTTTCGCGTGAAGCGTCCATAAGATAGGAGCATTGCGACGACGAGAATCCCCGCCAACAAGAAGAAAGAACGAAGCGTGGAATCCCCTTGGATTTGTGCGTTGGCGTCAAACAACGAGAAAATCGACAGCGCATTCAACCAGTCGAGCTGGTCACTAAATCCCGAGAACACGTTCGCCATTAAGAAGAGGGCGAATATCCCTCCCGTGACCATGTAGGACCGCGAACTGTCGTCGAACAGGCTCGCGAGCACATAAGCGAGCGTTCCGAGCACGAGCAGCATCAGACCCGCGTTCAACTGAAGTGTCCACAATAAGCCGAGGTCAATCTGTAAATCAAACAACACGTTGGCGAGCATGAGACTAAGCCCATTCAGTCCGACGAGCAAGGTTGACGCCATCAAGAGCACGATCAGACTGGCCGTCACGTAACCGCTGCGCGAAATCGGTGCTGCCAAATAGAGCATGACCTCGCCTGAGTCGACTGGTTTGGCCATGAGCCGTGAGGCGAATGTGAGCGCGAACAGAATCGCCAACACGTAAAAGATGAGCCCATAGTAATTGCCGGCCAATAAATTCATGACGTTGTCCATCGCCATATTCGGATCGATTTTGAACACATCGAGCAGCTCAGGTGGCAACGAATCCAATTTGCCTTCAATCAGCCCCGTCTCTTGGATAGACGGGAACACCGCCGCCAAAAAGAACAAGTAGAGACTCGTCCCGAGCGAGTAGCCAAAAATCCAGCTCCGGTTTTGTTTGAACAGTGCCGAAATGAGAACCATTTAGTTCGCCTCCCCGTAATATTGCATGAATAGATGCTCAAGCTCGTCGGTGCCGCTCGACAACGATTGGACCTCATGACGAGTGAGCCGATGAATCAAGTCGTTCAACTCCTCGACCGTCGACAAGTTGACAGTGACGACCACTCCGTCCCGCACACCAATTTCTTCACTCAAGCGCTGAGCTGCCACCTCGTCCTTCAATTCGATTCGATACGTCTTCTGACTATGCCGTTTCAACTCTGTCATCTCCGCTTCGATAATCATCCGACCGTCGCGGATGAGCGCGGCCCGGTCGCATGTCTTCTCCATCTCGGGAAAGTGGTGCGAACTCATCAACACTGCCTTGCCCGCCGCCTTCTCCGAGATCACCCAATCGACGAGTCGTTCCTGCATGAGCGGATCGAGTCCGCTCGTCGGTTCATCGAGAATATACACGGGCACATCTTTCATGAAACATGTAACGATGGCGAGCTTTTGTTTCATCCCTTTCGACATCTTACGCACTTTGAGCGATGTGTCAAAAGCGAACACGTTACGCAACGTCCGTTCGCGCTCAGCACTTGTCGCATGTAGCTTTCGGGTAAGCCGGATGACGTCCTCACCGGTCATATCCTGAGGATAATTGATTTCGCCCGGTAAATAACCGACGAGCGCCTTCACCGTCTCGCTCTCGTTCCAACAGTCGTGACCCATAACGGTGGCACTACCGGAATCGGCGTGGAGCAATCCCATCAAGTGACGAATCGTCGTTGATTTCCCTGCCCCGTTCGGCCCGATGAAACCGAAGACGGTACCAGGTTCGACGGTGAACGACACGTCGAAGATGCCGTGGGATGAATCGAACCGTTTCGTCAATCCTTTCAATTGAATCACCGATCTCACTCCTTAGTTTTGAAATATATAGTTCATATGATTACAAAACTAGTATATCACGTTATTTTTTGAAATGGAAATGGTATATTGGTTACAAAACTACAAAAGAAGCGAGGATGCCCATGGATGGATTCACAAAACGGACCGAGACGAAGCGACGCGCGATTTTAGATGTGGCCGTTCGACTGATGGCCTCGAAACAGTCCCGTTTCACGGTGAGCGAGTTGGCCCGCGCAGCCTCGGTCTCACCGGTATCAATTTATAATTATTTTGGTTCGAAAGAACAAGTGATCATCGCCGTCTTGACCGAGATGACGGAAGAACAGATGGGATGGATTGAGTCACAAATCGCTGACCATGTCCCGTTCGATCAATTGCTGATTGAGATTTTGTCTCGTAAAATCGAGACGGCTGGGCTGTTCGACGAGACGATTACGACAATGATTCAAGCGGACCCATCGTGGCAACAGTTGGCCGGTCGGGGCTACGCCGCATTCCGGCAACTGATCGAATATGGGAAGACGAGCGGGGCCATCGACCCGGAGCTGTCGACCGATTCGTATTTACGGTACGTCCAACTCGTGCAGCAGGCGATTTTGTCCGACCCGAGCCTGTCGACGTCACCGATGACCGAATCGATGCAAGATTATTTCCGATTTTTCCTTCACGGCATCATCCGGAAACATAACTAAAAAGTCGCCTTCCCCTTCTTATGTATATAGTAAGGGGGTAGGCGACTTTTTATATTTCATTGTTATTTATCGTTCGTTCGGAACACTGATTCCTCGATTGGATAGAGTGACAGGTCAAGCTCGCAGTCCCCGGTCATAACGAGGTCGGCGAGCACTTTCCCGATGAACGGACCGACCGTCAAACCGGACGAGCCGAGACCGTTCGCGACGAGCAACTGCTCCGCTCCCGGAACGCGTCCGAGAATCGGAATCGAGTTCGGGGTGACCGGGCGAAAGCCGACCCGCGTCTCAATCAGTTCGGCCTCAGCGAGTCCAGGGGCCGATTCCAGCCCTTTCGAGAGCACTTCATGAATTCCGATTGCCGTCGGCCGTGCGTCGAACGCCTTGTCACGCTCATGCGTCGAACCGATGACGATTCGCCCTTCTTCAAACCCGAGCAAATAACGACGCCGTGGTGGCATGACGACCGGCCAATCAGACGCATCCATGTCCGGCAGCTGCACGTGCACGATTTGCGCTTTCTCCCCGGCGACACGGGCCGTATAGCCGATCGGCTCCATCAAATCGGGCAACCACGCCCCACAGGCGAGCACAATCTCATCCGCCTCAAAGCGGACACCGTCGCACTCGACATGATAGCCGTCCGCTTCGACGAGGACGGCCGAACCGTCGACCAAGGTCACGCCACGCTTCACGGCGACCCGTTCGAGGGCCGCTCGCAATTTCTCTCCATCCACACGAGCCCCGCCTTCGACAAGGAGGGCGTCATATTCGTCCGAGAGCGGTGGAAATAGCGCTCTCGCTTCTTCCGCTGTCATCCGGGTCAACTCCCCGATTTCTGGTGCTTCTTCCCGGCGTAGCGCCGTCCGTTCTTGCATCTCGTTCAATTTCTTGTCTTCATGCAAGGCGAGCGTCCCGACACGTTTGTAGCCGGTCTCCGTCTCGCCTTCTTGTTTCAAGTCCTCGACGACCGTCGCATAGTAGTGAGCGCCGCCTTTGGCGAGCGCGTACCATGCCTTATTGCGACGCTGGGCAATCCATGGGCAGACGATGCCTGCCGCGGCGTCGGTGGCACGGCCTTTCTCTTTCCGGTCGATGACGGTGACGTCGGCTTTCCCGGCTAAATGGTAAGCGGTCGAGATGCCGACGATTCCTGATCCAATTACAATCACTTTTTTCATAACAGCTGCGCCTTCATCGGTTCGATGTCGGCTTCACATCCTTTCATAAAAAATCACCGGCCCGAAGGCCGATGATCAGTCGCGCATGGCGAGGCGATACAGTAAATCAAGAATTTCAATATAGAGCCAGATGAGCGTCACAATCAAACCGAACGCTGCGACCCATTCGAGCTCTTTCGGAGCCCGGCTCTCGACTTGACGAGCAATATAGTCGAAATCGAGGACGAGCGCGAGTGAGGCGATGATGACGATCACAAATTGCACGCCGATGGCGAGCGGTGACGAGCCCGTCATGAACGGGAGTCCTGAACCGAAGAAACTCATCCCGATTTGGACGAGATAGAGCAACATGACCGTAAAGATCGCGGCTGTGACTCCGGCACGGAACTTTTGCGTCACTTTGACGAGACCCGTCGAGTAGACGAACCACATCGCGAACGCGACGATGAACGTCGTCAAGACGGCACGGCCGACGATGCCCGGGAGCATCGCTTCAAAGAAATAGGAAATCAATCCGACGAACACACCTTCAACGATGCCATACAATGGTGCGACAACGGGTGCTGTTCTCGGTTTGAACGTGATGACGAGCGCCAAAATTAAGCCGAGAATGAGCGAACCAATCATGAGCGGGAACAGCAATGCTTCTCCGATTGTCGGTACGAGCATCCACGTCGTCCCGGCGGCTGCCGTGACGAGCAAGAGTAGTGTGAACACTTTCGACCACGTGCCGGCTTTCGTCATCGGCGTGGTGCTATAAGCTGTTGTCTCCATCGATTTACGGAGAACTGGATTCGATTTAAGTCTCAACTGTCGTTAACCCCTTTATTCTATTTTCAGTGTTTGGCCATGACTTTGATGAATTCCCGCATATAGTCAGGCAGGTCAGGTGGACGGCGGCTCGAGACGATATGGCCATCGACGACGACCGGCTCATCATGCCAAATCGCACCGGCGTTTTCCATATCATCTTTAATGCCCGGTGTGCTCGTGACGTTGACACCATCGAGAATTTTGGCTGAAATCAACACCCAGCCCGCGTGACAGATTTGGCCGATCGGCCGCTTCTCGTCATGCATATAACGGACGAACCCTTTCACCGAATCAAATCGGCGCAACAAGTCTGGGGACCAGCCACCCGGGACGAGTATGGCGTCGTACGATGAGATGTCGACGTCATCGAACGCGATGTCCGATTTGGCCGGGACGCCGTACTTGCCGATATAGGCGTGATCCGCCTTCTCGCCGGCCAGGATGACGTTTGCGCCTTCCTCGCGCAACCGATGGACCGGATACCATAATTCTAAATCTTCAAAGTCGTCGCTGACGATTTGCAGGACATTCTTACCTTGTAATTGCATCGAATCCCTCCCTTTATTTGTCTTTCACAAGTATACCCCATAAGCCACGTGGCGAAAACAGGGACTGTCCACCAAGTGCGCATCTCGCTCTCGATTGAATCAATTTGTTTGTGTCACGGTCACGATCACATTTCCAGCCTTTCCTCCGGCATCCACGTATCGGTGCGCTGCGACGATGTCCTCGAGCGGATAAACCGAATCGATGACAGCCTTTAACCGGCCGGCTTCAAACAGCTCGTTCAAGAAAGCCAAATCCTCTTTCCGTTCACTGGCATGTCCTTGCCCAGCGACAGAACTGAATTTCCCGTGTGCGGCGACATGCTTCCGGGCCATCCGCTTATCGATTTTACCAGCCGCATCGAACACAGCGTCGTATGTGGTCAGTTTCTCGTCGTAGCCGTCTATGGTGTAGTCAATCATCACGTCCGCGCCGAGATTTCTGACAAGTTCGAAGTTTCGCTCCCGACAGACTGCCGTTACGTGAGCCCCGTAATATTTCGCGATTTGAACGGCCATCGAACCGACTGCCCCGGACGCCCCGTAAATTAATACGGTCTTCGCTTGTTCGATGTTCGCTTTACGCAAAAAGTGAAGAGTCGTCGTCCCGCCGAACGGCAAGCTGGCTGCTTCGACAAAACTAGCGTTGTTCGGCATTCGCTCGACACATTTACTCGCTTTGACACACGCATATTCAGCATAGCCGCCGAACCGCATCCCGGTCAGTGCATAGACGCGGTCGCCGACCTTGAACTGCTCGACACGGCTGCCCGTCTCGACGACCTCGCCTGCCAAGACGACACCGAGAATCGGTTGGCGCGGTGCCTTGAAACCGACGACGATTCGCATCGGCAGCTTGCCTAGAGGCGGTACATCGAGTGACCGCAACCGCCGGTCACCTGAATGGACGGCTGTCGTATGGACTTGAATCAATAACTCGTCCGATTTTGGTACAGGCTTGTCGACTTCTTGAAGCTGTAACACGTCCGGTGGTCCATATGCGGTACAAATCACTGCTTTCATCATGTTCCTCCTCACAAGACTGAACAAAACAATGAGCTGTCACGACAAAGGATTTTTGCACGTTTTATTCTACTATTGTCACATCTTCAACTTGTGAAACATCAGTGTTCTCAAATCGATATTTAGAAGACAACTCTGCTGAATGACCATCATTTTATCAATATATTGTGTTATAATAAGTGCGACTTTTTGTAAATTCGAACGAGAAAGGGGACTTCCCACATGAAGCAATATCATGATTTATGCACCCATATCCTTGAGCACGGTGTCGTTAAAGAGGACCGGACCGGGACCGGGACGACGAGCGTGTTCGGCTACCAGATGCGGTTCAATCTTCAGGAGGGATTCCCCCTGGTCACGACGAAAAAACTACATACTCGCTCGATCATCCATGAACTGCTCTGGTTCATCACCGGCAATACGAACGTCAAGTATCTTCAAGATAACGGTGTCCGCATTTGGAACGAGTGGGCAGACGAGGACGGCAATCTCGGCCCTGTCTACGGGGCGCAGTGGCGCTCGTTCCCGAAACCAGACGGCACGAGTGTCGACCAGCTCGCGCAAGTGATCGAGCAGATTAAGACGAACCCTGATTCGCGCCGCCTCATCGTCTCGGCATGGAATCCAGGGCAACTCGAGGACATGGCGCTCCCGCCGTGCCACCTGTTGTTCCAATTTTACGTCGCGGACGGCAAACTATCATGCCAGCTCTATCAACGTAGCGCTGACACGTTCCTCGGCGTACCATTCAACATCGCGTCATACGCCTTGCTCACGCACATGGTCGCCCATGTGACCGGCCTTGAGGTTGGCGACTTTGTCCATACGCTCGGCGACGCCCACATTTACCATAACCACCTCGAACAAGTGAACCTTCAATTGACACGTGAGCCACGCCCGCTCCCGACATTGAATATCTTGCGAGATGTGACGTCGATCGAGGACTTCCGTTTCGAGGACTTCGAAATCGTCGGCTATGACCCGCATCCTCATATCAAAGGAGCGGTCAGCGTATGATCGTCCACGTCGTCGCCATCGGAAGCAATCGAGAAATCGGGAAAGATAACGCCTTGTTGTGGCGTCTGCCCGATGACTTGAAGCAGTTCAAAGCCATCACGACGGGCCAAACGGTCGTCATGGGTCGTAAAACGTTCGAATCGATCGGTCGTCCGTTACCGAACCGCCGCAATATCGTCGTCACGTCAGACCGATCGTTTTCAGCTGAAGGTGTCGATGTCTGGCACGACCTCGAGTCGCTCAACACCGAGACGACAGACCTTTACATCATCGGCGGCGCGACGCTTTATGAGCAAACACTCTCGATGACGGAACGGTTCTATGTTACCGAGGTCGACGGCACGTTCGAGGCGGACACGTATTATCCACCGCTGCCGGACGGGCTCACCGTGACGGACGAACAGTTCCATCCGGTCGACGAGCGGCATGCCTATAGCTTCACTTTCCGTCAATATGACAAAAGGGACATCGACTGAGTCGACGTCCCTTTTTAGTCGGGCAATTTTTCGAGCCATTGCTCGATTTTTTCAGTGATGACATCATGATGGTCCTGTTCGGCCAAGTCGTCGTATAGCGTACCGAGCTCGAGTGCCGTCCGTTTCGACAACGCTAACACATGACTGTACTTGCCACGCTGCTCTTTGACGGCCGAGAGCGTCCCTCTCGTCTCCGTCGTACTCGATTCGTCTAAAATGAACATCTCCATATGATCGTTACAGGCGTAACGGTCGTAAGGACGATAGATGACCTCGTATCGTCGATGCTGTTTCGGCAACTGTTCGGCGAGCATGATGTACTTCTCCGGGCTCATCGTCACGTAAGCGAGCCGTTTTTCTTCCCGGACCGCCGTCGAATAACGGATGATTCGATTGCGACCGTCACGCTTCGCCTTGTAGAGCGCCTCGTCGGCGTAAGCGCACCACTCCCCGAGTGTCATCCCGGTCTGACAGACGCGCGTATAGCCGATGGACACCGTCACGTGATGCTCGTATGTAAACGTCATCTCTTCGATTCGGCTGCGGACCCGTTCGAGCACCGCATCGACGACGTGGCGCTCGGACACGTTCAAGATGATGAGGAATTCTTCCCCGCCGTAACGAATCAACTCGTCACTCGAGCGAATCGCCAAACGAACCTCCTCGGCGACGCGATGCAGCACCTCGTCCCCATACGCATGACCAAACGTATCGTTCAACTGCTTGAAATGGTCGATGTCGAGCAGCGCGAGGGTGAAGCTTTCACCGGACCGCTCTAGACGGGACATGAAGCGACTGAACGTCGCTTTCAAATATTTACGGTTGAAGGCGCCTGTCAATTCGTCGACGAGCAGCGCATTCGAGACGAGCCGTGCCTTCTCGATATGATGTCCGAGCCGCACGAGCCGCTCTTCCATCGGGATCCATTCTTCCCAATAGTCATCGAACCCATACGAGTAGGCGGCGAGTCGATAATGTTCATTCGTTCCGATCACAATGAGCGGGACGTACAGCTTCTTCATCTTGCTGACGAACGATTGGATTGCCCGCTCCGGGAAGCGTGCCCACAGTTCGACGTCCATGATGATCGCCTTCGGCACATCTTCATAATCGTATTCGACGGCTTCTTCTAACGTCTGTAAAAAGACAGGACGCGCCCCGAGCTTTTCCACCCGCGGCTTATAACGGCTGAACGTCGCAAAGTTGTTCGACAAAATCAAGACGAGGTCCTCGTCTTCTTGCTCGATGCCGAGGATCGTATGGATATATCGTTTCACCGGGGCAATCAATGCCATCGCTTCTGCTTGCGTCAGGACGGCCGGCAACTCACGCACGTCAGATTCGACACGACTGAAGATTTCAAGCAAGTGCATGAACCGTCGCTGTTTCACTTCTTGTTTCATCCAATCCAATAAAAACTCGATGTCTGTTGTTTGAATCTGTCTCGCGCTCGTGATTTGCGCCAAAATCTTATGTATACGATCTGTGAGTTGCTGCTTCATTCCCGACCCCCCAGTTTCGTTCTCCCGATATTCGCTTCTGACTATGATTATGCGACTTCATCCACGAAAATACAACTATTTACTTATTTTTTCCCTATTGTTTTACAGAAAGTTAGTGCTTACGACCTAATAGACAATAATTAAAGAGCGGTCATGGACCGCCCTTCCCTTATTTACCAACTTTTAGGTTAGGAGATGTCATCTCTTCCGGACGAATCCATTGATTGAACTGCTCTTCCGTCAATAGTCCAGTCTCGAGCGCCGCTTCCTTCAACGACGTCCCATTTTTATGGGCGAGCTTCGCGATTTTGGCTGCGTTCTCGTAACCGATATGCGGGTTGAGTGCCGTCACGAGCATGAGCGACCGTTCCACGTTGTGTGCGATGACGTCCAAATCCGGTTCGATGCCGACGGCGCAATGCACGTCGAACGAATGTAGACTGTCCGTCAACAGACGGCACGTCTGGAGGAAGTTGTACATGATGACAGGCTTGAACACGTTCAACTCGAAGTTTCCTTGGCTCGCCCCGAATCCGATTGTCGCATCATTGCCGAGCACTTGAGCCGCGACCATCGTCAACGCCTCGCTCTGCGTCGGGTTGACTTTTCCTGGCATGATCGAGCTGCCCGGTTCGTTTTCCGGAATCAAAATTTCGCCGATACCGGCACGCGGACCAGAAGCGAGCCAACGGACGTCGTTGGCGATCTTCATCGCGTCCATGGCGAGTGCTTTCAAGGCACCATGTGTGAATACGAGCTGATCGTGGCTCGTGAGCGCATGGAACTTGTTGACGGCCGTGATGAACTGTTTGCCGGTCTCTTGCGAGATTTTCTCGGCCACAACTTCGCCGAACTGCGGATGGGCGTTGATGCCCGTCCCGACTGCCGTTCCGCCGAGAGCGAGCTCTGTCAACGGTTCGAGCGTACGCTCAATCATCTGTTTCGACAGCTCGAGCATACGGACCCAACCGCTAATCTCTTGACCGAGCGTAACCGGCGTCGCGTCTTGCAAGTGCGTCCGACCGATCTTGACGATGTCCATGAATGACTCGGCTTTCTTCGCGAGCGTCGCGTGGAGCGCCTCGATTGACGGCAACACATGGTCCTCGACTGCTAAGATGGCCGCAATGTGCATCGCCGTCGGATACGTGTCGTTCGAGCTTTGCGACTTGTTGACGTCGTCATTCGGATGAATCGTAAGCGTCTGACCACGCTCCTTCAACTTATCGTTCGCCAAGTGGGCGATGACTTCGTTGACGTTCATGTTCGACTGTGTCCCTGAACCCGTCTGCCAGACGACGAGTGGAAACTCGGCGTCATGTTGCCCAGCGACGATCTCATCGGCGACTTCGGCGATGACGTCGGCTTTCGCTTGCTCCAACACACCGAGCTCAGCGTTGGCAAGTGCGGCACCTTTTTTCAAAATCGCGAAGGCATGCACGACCTCAAGCGGCATTTTTTCCGTCCCGATTTTAAAGTTCTCTAGACTGCGCTGTGTTTGGGCTCCCCATTTGGCTGAAGCCGGAACGTTGATTTCCCCCATCGTGTCCCGTTCGATCCGATATTCCATGAAAATTCCCCCTCTTTTTTTGACTACGCTTTCATTTTAGCGAAACTTTTGCAAAAAAGAAATCATTCCCCTGCAATTGACAAAAAGTCGGGCCCACGCCCGACTTTTAGCCTGTCATCAATGCCCGTTTCGCCACGTCGTGAGCCCGGTTCTCTGCTCGCGGAATCCATTTGATGAACTTATTCGGCAATTCGTCATACAGCGTTAGCGCCTTGACGAACAACGGACGCATCGATTGGTCTTTGAGGAAGCGCTGTTCAAGCGCCCGTACGACCGTCTCGGCGTCTGAATAGAACATAAATGTCGATTCGCCCGTCAGTTCGTGTGCTTGTTCGAGGGCGAACGCGAGCGCGGCGAGCTCCGCCTGAACGCTGGTCAACCCGACGCGTTTGGCGATGTACGTGGACACCGTGCCGTCGGTCGTCTTGATCCAGACGCCAAGACCGTTCTCACCCGCCTCCTGGTTCGTCGCCGCATCAAAATAAATGTGAACCAAAACGATACGCCTCCCAATCGGTTTCAATCGGTGCATGAATATCGATGAGCGAGAGACGTTTTGACAAGAGCGCCACTTCTTCTTGCCCGTCGAGTTTCTTCGCAAACTTCTGATGCGCCTCTTGGAGCGCTTCTTGTCTCACGATGTCGTATAGCGTTTCGACCGTGTCATACGACTGGACAAGAATGGTCGCTGTCTTCGGTCCGATGCCGCGGACACCGGGAATATTATCTGAGGCGTCGCCTTGGAGCGCCTTCACATCGACGAACTGCTTTGGTCGGACGCCGTACGTCGCAACGAACACTTCCCGATTCATGATCATCTCTTCCCCTTTTTTCGGAACGATTTGAAACACGTTCGGGGAAAGCAACTGATGCAAATCGCGGTCTGACGAGTACATATACGATTCGCCCGGGAACGCGGTCGCGACGGCCCCAATCAAGTCATCGGCTTCGTACCCGGCGAGCTCAGACTGAAAAATCCCGCGCTCGGTCAACGCTGCCCGCAACTTGACGTAATCGTGGAACAACGGTTCCGGTAAGCCGGTGCGAGTCGCTTTATAGTCCGGAAAGAGGGCGTAACGATGCGTCGTTTCGCGTGGTCCGTCCCAAAAGAAGGCGATATGCGTGAAGTCGTTCGTCCACCCGTCAACTTTTCGAAGTAACCCCTTCAACGTCACATCGGGGTCGAGAGCCCGACGACGCTCTGTGGCAAAATAATAACGTGACAGGAGGTTAAACCCGTCGACCAACATCAATTTCATCATGCATTCACCTCACAAGCTTGTAATCCGCGCGTGAGCGCGTCCCGGTCGAGATTCTTTCCAATCCAGACGAAGACGGAACGCGAGTCGTCGCTCGGTTCGTTCGCGAACGTCGCCCCCATCAGTTGATTCGTCGCTTGGACGACGAATTTTGATGTTTCTCCGTCTAAACGGACAATCGCCTTCAAGCGATAGACATCATCTTCATAGTGCATGAGCACTTCTCGGACGTATTGAGTGACGCGTTCCCGTTTGAGCGGCACGTCCGTCGTGAGCGTGATGGCCCGAAGTGATGAGACCGAGGAGTGCCCGGCCGTCAGTTGCCCGAGGAGCTGTTCGTCGATTCGTGAGAGCTGGAACGTATTCTCCGTCAAGTCATAGTCGCCGACCGTCTGAACCGTCTCGATGACTCGAACGGTCGGATTCAGCGCATTAATCCGCTCATGCGCCTGTTCGAGCGCATCCGCATCGACGAGGTCGACTTTATTCAACAAAATTACGTCCGCATAGGCGATTTGATGAATTCCTTCAATAAATAGCTCACGGTCCAGTTGACTGGCATCGACGACCGTCAAAATCGCCGTCAACTTGAAGCGCGTGCGCAAGTAGTCGTCATAATAAATCGTCTGAATGATCGGTGCCGGGTCGGCCACACCGGTCGTCTCGATGACGATGCGGTCGAACGTATCCTTTGATGCGAGCTGATAGAACGTCTTGCTTAAATCGCTTTGAATCGAGCAACAGATGCAACCGTTCGACAACTCGATCTGCTCTTGGTCCATCTTGACGATCAACTGTTCGTCGATATTCACCGACCCGAGCTCGTTGACGATGACGAGCAGCCGCTCGTCCGTCGCTTCTAGCAAGCGATTCATATAGGTCGTTTTTCCGGCGCCTAAAAAACCGGTCACCAATTGAACGGGAATCATGTACTGCACCTCACCTTATAAATTTTCGTGAACTCGCGCCCATTTCTCATAACGCGCATCCAGCAAGTCAATCAAATGAAGCATCCACGCTTCTGTCGTGGCCGGTAACACGCTCGAGCCCCACTCGCGCTTACCATGGTGGGATAAAATCATATGCCAAATCCGGTGATGGGCATCGAGCGGCAACGTGACGCCTGCGGCTTGTTGACTCTTCTCGAACAACAGTCCGCCGTACGGCATATGCCCAATCAAGCTCCCCATCGGATTGATCGAGATGCCGGTCGTCTCGCTCGTGCCATTGACCGAGAACAGTTGCTCGAACCGTTTCGGGGACGACAGCAAGTGGCTGTATTCGAACAGCTTGCCGATATCATGGAATAAAATCCCGAGCGCGAGTTCGTCCCAACGGAGCGGCTCCTTCAATTCTGCGATGGCCTCGCAGGCCGCATAGAGCGACTCGAACGTGCCCCGGAACGCCTGTTCAACTTTTACACCGTTCATCGTATTCCATACGTCTACTTTGTGCAACTGCTCGGCTTCTTTGATGACCCGAAACGCCATCGCCAAATGGTCGTCCTGTTCTTGGATGCGATAACCGAGTCGAAGCATACAGACCGTGTGCTTCAAGAGGCCGCCGACATAGTTATGATGATGATACAGTGCAGCCGGTGCGAGAACGAAATCGTCCCAATAGCGGTCGAGTAGCGACATCGCGATTGCTTGATAGTCAGGCGAGAGCGTCGACAGAATCGCGAACAGCTCGTCGGCGTATTGATCCATCGTCTCGTCTCCAGGAAGACCTGGCAACAATGAGACGGCCTCGTCCCGGGCAATCGGTTTGGCCCGGTCGATTGTGATTGACTTGGCGCCGTCCGGTTTCGGATAGACATCGATTTTCCCTTCAAGCTCGATCACACCAGACTCGTAAATCCGTAACAGCTGCTCTTCGTTGCCACGCAACCATTGCTTGGCACGGATAAGTCCGCTCGATGTCGTCAAATTCAGTTGCAGCCATTTGGCACCCGATTTGCCTTCTCTCACTTCGACTGTACTGACGAGCGCTTTCGTCTGGACCGGTGTCCCGTCCGTAAGGTCAGTCAATCGCGTCGATGCTTTTTCGACGGTCGGGAGTTGGAACCGCGTCCGGTCGAAGCCGCTCCCCGTGATCGGATCAATCTGTTGGTAATAATTCATATACAATCCCCTCCTTCTTCTCTTTGCCCATTGTATCGTGTTTTCCACTTCGAGGCGAACATACTTTCGTTATAGGTCATGAAGTTTCCTAAATTATATTGAAAGCGCTTACTAAAATTGATACGATAAAGATAGCTAGATAAAGGGGGAACTCACATGATTTCATTGGTAGATACGTACGAACGATTGATCGCAACAGGGGAAACGACACGTTACGCCACTACGCATTCAACAATCGCCAGCATTTTACAGGCATCGACTTGCCCGGTCTCACATCACGAACTCGTCGCGGCGGTCTCAGGACATGCCGGCAACCCATATACGCCGGACCAGCTCGTCGACTCGGTCATCGAGCATGAGATGAAAGGCGCGATGGCCGTCCTCGTCGTTGCCGGCTATCCGATTCAAACACCGCTCGCCAAGGCCGTCGTCTTATCGGCATTCGCCCGGACGAACCGGATGAATATCGAGAAGCTGAAAGAACTTGGTCATGCCGACCTACTCGTTCGCATCCAGTCGGCCGAACGGTCATGGAAACGAACGTATACACACTTATACCGCTCGGCACCGAGCCAGCTCTGTGACCAACTCGACTCACTCCTCGGCGGTTGTGCCGTCCATCGTGTGCTCGAAGCCATCGATTTCGATTCGAACGTAAAAACGGCATAAAAAAAGAGCGGTCCCCGGGCCGCTTCTTTTTTTATGCCGTTCATTAGCCTTCTGTCACTTCAACCGCTTCCGGTTCGAACAATGTGACGTTCCGTGCTGGTGAGAACGTTGAAATCGCATGTTTATAAATCAACTGTTGGCGCCCTTCCGATTCGACGATGACCGTGAAGTTGTCAAACGATTTAATGACTCCCCGAATTTGAAACCCGCTGACTAAAAACACGGTCGTCGGCACCATTTCTTTACGTAATTGATTCAAAAAATGGTCTTGAATGTTATAGCTAGCCTTCATGTTGCATTCCCCCTAGTCTATGTCTCTTTGAAATAATCGGAATTTTCGAAAAAACTCCTCAACTTCATCATAAATATTTTGATACGATAGTTCAAATGATTTTCGTCCCATATCGACCCAAATCCCATTAAATTGATGACGGAACCATGTCAATTGACGTTTTGCGAACTTGCGCGTGTGCTGTTTGAGCGTCTCGCTCATCTGCTCTCGGGTCATCAATCCATCAAGATACGGAACGACTTCCTTGTAACCGATGGCGCGCATCGCTTGCGTGTCCCGGTAACCAGCCGCGAGCAAGCGCTCGACTTCCTCGATGAGGCCCGCTTCGAGCATCAAGTCGACACGATGGTTGATGCGCGAGTAGAGCACGTCCCGGTCCGCATGCAAGATGAACAGTTTATAGGCGTAATGTTCCGACGGGAGGCTGTCCATCGCCTGGGCGTCGCCTTGGAGCGCGACTTCAAGGGCCCGGATGACGCGGCGGACGTTATTCGGATGAATGCTCTCGGCCCGTTTTGGATCGAGCGATTGCAGACGCGCATGCAGCGCCTCAGGTCCATCCGTCTCAGCTTCTAACTCGAGCGCTTCTCGCAATTCGTGATTGACCGGTCGTTCTGTGAACTCATAGTCATAGAGAATCGCACGGATGTAGAGACCTGTCCCGCCGACCAGAATCGGCAATTTTCCGCGCGCATAAATATCATCGATCGCCGCCCGGGCCAACTTTTGGAAAGTGGCGACGCTCATCGCCTCGTCCGGGTCGCATATATCAATCAAATGATGCGGAACCCCTTCCGCCTCCTCGACCGTCACTTTTGCCGAACCGATATCCATCCCGCGGTACACTTGGACCGAGTCGCCCGATACGATTTCACCGTTGAACGCTTTGGCGAGCTCAATCCCTGTCTTCGTCTTTCCGACAGCCGTCGGTCCGACGAGGACGATGACTGGTGTCTTTTCCATCCTTGTCACTCCTCAAACGAAAGACCGTCCCTTAAAGGAAACGGCCCGTTAAATTCTTCTTTTAATTGTATCATCAAACACGACCGCAAACAGCATCCATCCGCATAATAATAGTCCCATCAGTAAAATTAAGCCGTCACTCATCCGAGGTCGCCTCCTTTACGTATCTCATTCCCACTTTTCACATTTTAGACACAAATGAATGCGCAAAAAAACGACGCTCCCAAAGGAGCATCGTTCATTGTGTCACTTCTACTAAACGGCGCTGGCGCCACATCGTCAATCCAAAATAAAGGATCGCGGTGCCGCTCGCGGCCCACCACATAACGCCATAGAGCGGCGTCATCAAATTCGCGAGACCGAACAGTGCCGGAATAATCAAGGTCAACCAGGCGAGCACGAATGCGACCCGGGCCGTCAATCCGTCAATCTGCCGCCCTAGGCCCATCCCCATGAAGAACAGTCCCCACAAGAGCGACCAGAACAACCACGTGACTGCTCCCATCACATCGCCCGTCGTGAATGCGATCACCGCATAGAAGACGGCCGAAATCGATACGAAGAGCGAGAACCATCCGACGCCCCGACCGTCCAAATCGAACAGGAACGTCACACCGACGTACAAATACGTGAACGCGAACAAGTAGATGCTCGCATATCCAAACATCTCCGCCGAACTCGCCCCGATGACGAGCCACGTCGCGATGAACGTCTGCAACAGGCCTGTGAACAGACTAAACACACCCGCACTCTTAACGTCCACTTTTCCAAACAAAACGAGGCTGTTGATGAACAGTGCCACGCCTCCAAATAATAAACTTATATTCCCCACACTCATTGCTCCTTCATACAGATGTCTGACGTCTAATTTTATCTACGTCCACTGTAACTTGAATTCGCTTTCAGTGCAAGTGGAGAAATGGACGTTCACGGACTCGACAAACGTCACTCGTTTTCGAGCGTTTGAATCGCTTCATCGATTCGTTCCTGTTCGTCTTCCGAGAATGTCGGAAACTGGGGATCGATGTCCTCTAGAACGTCTATCATAATCGTCGAGACGATATAACGGGCGTACCAGTCATCATCTGCCGGGAGCACAAACCAAGGTGCATGTTTTGACGCCGTGTTCGATAACATATCCTCAAAGATATCTTGGTAATCGTCCCAATGCTTTCGTTCTTCGACATCATTGAACGAGAACTCCCAATTCTTGCTTGGGTCTTTCAGTCGTTCGAGCAAACGATCGCGCTGGACTTCTTTTGAGACGTTAAAGAAAAATTTGATGACCTTAAACCCGTTCTCATCTAAATATTGTTCAAAGTCATTGATTTGGCGATAGCGGACTTTCCATACCGATTCTTTATCCTCCTCATCCGGAATGACCTCTTCTCCGAGCAAATCATGGACGCGCGGGGCGATCACTTCCTCATAATGGGAGCGGTTCAAAATACCGACTTGGCCTCGCTCCGGCATGAGGTCATGCATCCGCCATAGATAGTCATGTTTCTTTTCCGTATCCGATGGTTTTTGGAACGCGTTCGTCTTCAACCCTTGCGCGTTCAGATTGGAAAAGATATAACTGATTGCCTCATCTTTACCGCCCGCATCGAGCGCCTGTAAGACGACGACGACACCTTTTTTGGCTTCGGCATATAGTTTCCAATGCAACTCTTTCAATCTTTCGACGCTCTCCGGAATCAGCTCGTTTTGCAACGTCTCGTCCGATGGGCGGTCCTTGATCGTGGTTGGGTAATCGTCCAGACGAATCCCGTTTTTATGGTCAATGCGAAATGATTGAATGTCCATATATCCTCCTTGATTGCGACAAATTTTACGTACAATCCGTATTTACCCTATTCTTTCAAAAAATAGCGACAAAAAAATCCTTTCCGCCGAAGCGAAAAGGATTGAATCACGTTTAGTTGATGCCGACCGCATCGAACGATTTCGCCGCTGCGACTGCTTGCGTGCTCGTCGCACCATGCAAGTCTTTGGCCGATTGAACGACCGCTTGACGTAGGCTTGAGAAGTTCGAAGTCGGTGTCAAGTAGACGGTGAGGGCACGGTAGTAGATGTCCCCCATCTCCATGACGCCGATACCTTGGACCGATACGCCGTAGTGTGAACCGCCGCTCGCCAAGAGGTAAGCTGCTTTGTTGACGATTCCCGAGTTGATGTGGACGCCGCCGTTATCTTGTGTCCCTGTGTAACGGACCGAGTAGTGATCTGGGTCACCGTTGGCCGCTGGATTGGACATTGACCGAAGACCGTCACCGGCGATGCCAGGCGTATAGATGTCTTCCCCGACCAACCAGTCGAAGTTCGAGCCGACGCTATACTCCGCGACCGTACCGAAGATATCGGATACCGCCTCGTTGATGGCGCCCGATTCGTTCTGATAAATTAAACCGGCCGTATATTCAGTGACCGCGTGTGATAATTCGTGAGCGACGACGTCAAGTGCGCCAGAGAGGTACGTGAACGTTTGCCCGTCACCGTCACCGTACACCATCTTGCTGCCATCCCAGAACGCGTTGTTGTAACTGCGGCTATAGTGGACCGTCGAGTTGAGGGCCGCACCGTTGTTGTCATAGCTGTTACGACCGTATGTGTTCTTGAAGAAGTCATACGTCTTCGTCGCATTGACATGGGCGCTGACCGCTGCCCGGTCATACGTCGTGTTCAAGACGTTATCGACATCGGCCCAAAGTGATCCTGGAAGCGTCGTCCGGTTTTTCGCATCATATGTATAGATGCCTTTACCGCGTGTCGAGTCCTGGAGATAGTAATATGAACCGCTCTTCGTCGTCTTGAACGTTTGGCTCTGGCCAAGGACGTCGATTCCCGTGCCCGTATACGTCGTACCCGTGACACCGTTCGTCGGTTTGGCGTGTGCCAATTGGTTGTACTTGTTCAATACTTTCCCGCTTGCCGCATCGATGAAGTACGTCCAGCGTGACGGCTCATCCGCATCAAGAATCGTCCCGGTCACTTCATACGCATAGACCGCCTCTTCCCCGTTCGGATAGACGACGAGTTCCGCTGCTGGCTCAAGCTCGTATGCGCCTTTGTGGCCGACAAGCTCTTTATAACGAGCGACCGCTTTTTGTTCGTTCAGTTTGATCGATTTATGTAATCCTTTGAGTTGTTTCGTGTCATCGACGACCGTTTTCAATTGGCCATCGTTATCGACGACACCGACGACGATTCCACCGAAGACCGGCACTCCGTCAACCGTTTGTTGTAATTTGACCACTTGTCCGACTTTGTCACGCTTCGATTCGAGCGTTTTGAATTCGCCTTTCGCTTTCGCATACTCTTTGACGATTGTCGTCGGAGCCTCGTTCGATGGTTTCGTCAACGTGCCCGACTTGAGCTCCGCCGCGCCGACAAGTTGCGGCACGAGCAAGACGCCTGCGATGAGTGATGTAGATAAAACTTTTTTCATGTGTGTTTCCCTCCTTATGTGGTGTCTCCTACTTTACATAGTTTCCCACATTTAATGTATCCAACTTTTTAATTATTTTGACAATTCAAATTATTAAGACATTTGGACTAACCCATCATTTTCTCTAGTCGTATCAGCCGTAACAAAAAAAGCGTCACCGTTGAAGGTGACGCCAGTCATCAATAGACATCTTTTTGTGTGAAATGGTAGAACGCATACGCGAGAGCCGCTAGCGACCAGACGAATATGATGATGAGCGAGAACGGTAATGTCATCCCCTCGATCGGTGGGGCTTGCCCCTCGAGATAGGTATGAAGACCGAAGTTGACGTTCACCAAATATTTCGAGCTGTCCCAATTCGACCCGAGCGACGTGAGGAGCGGTCCTGAAATCAGGACGGCCATCATGATCCCAATCCCAGTCGCCGTATTTTTGACGATGACTGAGATCATGAGTGCGATTGTCCCGACGGCCGCGACGACGAACCAGGATAGGCCGACTGACATGAGCAAATATTGCCACATCGGCAGCGTATGGACGAAGTCGGTCGAGAACGTCCCGGTCGCCGAGGCTTGGAACCCAGTCAAAATCGGCGCGGTCCATCCGTCCCAACCGAGCACGATGCCAGAGATGACATAACTGACGAGTGCCGTGATGAAGATAAGAATCGACGTATACAGCAGCGTCGTCATCCATTTAGCAAGCAAAATCTTAAAGCGCCGGACCGGGCGGGACAACAGCGTCTTGATTGTGCCATCATTATGCTCACCGCTGACGATATCGGCCATCAGGACGATGATGAAGAGTGGGAGCACGAGCGTCGTCCCTTGCGAGAAGAAGACACGCATGAACGTCGGCGCCCCAGGATAGTTCGGGTTAATATCATTATCTAAGTAATATTGATTCTGTTGGACCTGGAATTCCAAAATTTGACGGAACTCATCCTGAACGTTCGCCGAGGCGAGCCGGTTTTGCGTATCAACGATCTCTTGCTGTAAATCGACACGCCAGTCGATTGTTCCTTGTTCTTCCCGTTGTTTCTCGATCTGCCGGTAGTTGGCATACGTGAACATCGAGACGAGCACGATGAGAATGGTCGACACGACGAGAAGCCGACGTTTCTTATGAATCTTTAAGACTTCGTTCCGAATGAGGCCAAGGATTGACGGATTAGACAATATGGTCACCCCCGGTCAATGAGATAAACAATTCTTCTAGCGTCTGGACGCGTCGTTCGAGACCGAACACGTCGACGCCTCGATCGAGCAAGTAGCGATTCAATCGGGCCGTATCTTCCAGATTCATCGAGACCCGAATCGTCCGTTCATCGACAACGTCGGCGTGATCAATCGACTCGAATCCGCGGATGATCGGCAAGACTTCAAAACTGTCGGCCACGTGGACATCGACCGTCGACGCCAACTCATGAATCAGCTCCTCGACCGTTCCGACTTTCACGATTTTCCCGCGCGACATGATGGCGACGCGGTCCGCGAGCAGTTCAATCTCGGCCAAGATGTGGCTCGAGACGAGGACGCTCAATCCTGTCTCTTCAACGAGACGGCGGATGAAGAGTCGAAGGTCACGAATCCCCATCGGGTCGAGCCCGTTCGTCGGCTCATCGAGAATCAAGACACGGGGATTGTTCAACATGGCCTGAGCGATGCCGAGCCGTTGCCGCATCCCGAGCGAGTAGGTCTTCACTTTATCATCGATTCGTGCCGTCAAATCGACGAGATCGATCACTTCTTGAATCCGGGCCTCATCGACACCGGGCAACATCCGCGCGAAGGCGTTCAAGTTCTCACGCCCGCTCATGAACTTGTACAGTTCCGGATTCTCAACGATGGCGCCGATTTGATTCATCGCCTGAACGAATTGACGTTCGACGCTGAACCCACAAATCGAGACGGTCCCGTTCGTCGGCTTAATCAATCCGACAATCATCCGAATCGTCGTCGTTTTACCTGCCCCGTTCGGTCCTAAGAAGCCGAACACTTCACCGGGGAACACATCGAACGAGATGTCATCGATGATTGTTTTTTTACCGATTACTTTTGTCAAATGGTCTATCTTCAATGTTGGTTGCATCATCTCACCTCTCCTACATTCTATCGGACTCGATCGCATCTGTCCTATTCGAACATTCACATAGGGCAGGTTCACACTTATTTGATATGATAGTTCTATAGAAAGTGAGGTCATCACATGAAAAATGGGAAATGGTATACGTTTTTAATCGGTTCTGTCTTCTTGACGGGCATCGCCCTATACGGTTTATGGATCGGTTACCAAGATATCGTCAATCCGCCGGAACGGACACTCTCGGTCAGCGAAGATACGAGACCCGAACCGGTCGGTGATGTTTACGTCGCACTCGGAGATTCATTGACACGCGGGGTCGGCTCTACATCAGGTGCGGGCTACGTCCAACCGGTCGGTGAAGCGCTCGAAGAGAATGATATCCGTACGCAGAATCTGGCCGTCTCCGGCGCCCGGACGGAAGACTTATTGGCGCAGCTCGAACAACCTGAAGTAAGACGCACGATTGAGAACGCCCGCTATATCACGCTCACGATCGGCGGCAACGACTTGTTCAACCGCGGCGAGAACGTCGACAATTTCGAATCGGTCGATATCGAGCAAGTCGTGACCGATGCGAAGACGAACTTGAATGATATCTTCGAACAAGTTCGCGGATTGAACGATACGGCGCAAATCGTCTATATCGCGCTCTATAACCCGTTCCAAGAGAACGAGAACGGTGAGGCGTTCAATCAATTGATTCTCGACTGGAACGCCTCCGCGGCCACGTTCGGCAACGCGCAACGCATCGATGTGATCGATCCGTTCGCTTACGTCTCGGACGTTGGCCGTGACCTTGCGACCGACCAGTTCCATCCGAGCGACCGGACATATGAGAAGTTAGCCGAGGACGTATTGTTCATCCTCGAATAAGCAACATGGCCTGATCGTCGCGATCAGGCCATTTTTCATCGTTCATATTTGACGAGCCAGCTCTCCCCGTCGCGTGTCATCATCGTCCCGAACCAGCCTGCCTTCAATAAGGCGACTTGTTGCTCCGTCTCGCCCATATCGAGCCACGTCGTGTCACCAGTCGGTCGCCAGTCGCTGTGCAGTTCCTTCATAAAAATGTAGCGCAGCTTTCCGCCATATTTCGGTTTGAGGGCACCGATGCGAAGGCCGAGGGCGAACTTGTCTTTCAGGCTCGGGATATTGAAAGGCGCAACGGTCGCACAGACGAGGTCGAACCGACTGCCATGTTCAAGCTCTTTCATGAGTAGCCTACCGAGATGTTGTTGCAGACCGTAGCCGCGGTAGTCCGGATGGACGTTCGTCACTTCTTGATACAAGATGCGGTCGAGCGCATCAAGCGGATAACCGATGTCGTATCCTAGATGCTCTTCGTCGAGCGGCGGGATCAGAAGCGCGCGGAATGCGATCAACGCGCCCTCGTGGTACGCCCCAATCAATGTGCGGTCGGTCAATAGCTTTACGAACTCCTCAGTCGTGAGGGACTGGTACTGGCTTCCTTCCGTCAATGTGGCCATGACGGCCTGTTGCACCGCCTCGACTTGTGCGAGCTCTGTCATCGTCAAATAGTTGACTTCGATGTCGAGGCCGTTACACTCACTGCGCCACATGGTCGACCCCTCCGATGACATACGTCGCCGTCGTCAGCCGTGACAAGACGGCCTCATCGACGTCGACACCGAGACCTGCCCCATCGGACAGGCGGATGAACGGCAAGTCGTACATCAAGTTGCCGATGTCTTCGGCGAAACGAAGGGGACCTGTCAACTCGACCGATTGGACGATTTTGCTCGAGAAGGCGACATGAAAGCCTGCACTCGAGGCGACCGACGACTCGACCATCGACCCGATTTGACACTCGATGCCCGACATTTCGGCCATATGCACGAGTTTTTTCGCCGGGTAGATGCCGCCACACTTCATCAGTTTGATGTTCACTTTGTGGGCGGCCTGCATCATCGTCAACCGACGCATCTCCGTCATGCCGCGCACGCCTTCATCAATCATGAGTGGCACCGAGATTTTCCCTTTCACTTCGACCATTCCTTCAAAGTCGTCGGCCTTGACCGGCTGTTCGACCCAATCGATGTGGAATGGCTCAAGCTGCTTCATCGCTTGGAGTGTCTTGGCGGCATTCACCCAGCCCTGATTGACGTCGACCCGAATCGGCACGTTTGGACCGACGGCACGCCGGACCGCCTCGACACGGCGTACGTCCGAGGCGACGTCGACGCCTACTTTCATCTTGACGGCCGTGTACCCTTGTTCGATCTGTTCGCGAGCCTCGGCCGCCATCGCCTCCGGCTCGCCGATACTGAGGACGTGCGTGACCGGAAAGGCGTCGTGATAACGGCCACCGAGCAGATCATACACCGGAAGCCCGAGCTTTTTCCCGACGACGTCATGACAGGCGATATCGAGCGCCGCCTTCGCCGCCGGCACGTCACGGATGGCCCGGTCCATCACGTCGTGAATCCGTTCCATCTGCATCGGGTTTTCGCCGATTAAAAGCGGTCCGAGCACATGTCGAATCACACTGATTGTACTATCGAGCGATTCGCCCGTGACGTGTTCATCGGCGACGGCCTCTCCATAGCCGACGTGACCACATTCGGTTGTCAATTTTACAATCACTGACGGCATGTCGTCATAACGATGGTAACTGACGATGAACGGCACTTTTAACGGTAAACGAATCGCAAACAGTTCGATTTTCTCTATTCTCATATCCATTCTCCTTTACTTCTTACGTGTCATTAGCTATATTGTCGTTAAATAGTCGTTAAATTGCAAGGAGGAGTTTTGATGTCCATCCATATCGCCATCGTCGGATCGCACGAATTCGTGGAGACGATTCGCTCGCTCGGTTCACCAGAGGACGTCCGGTTCGCCTATCATCCGTATGAGCATCCGCACGAAGCGGCGACCATCGCTCAAACGCTCGGCTCGTTCGACGGCGTCTTTTTTTCCGGCTCATTCCCGTTCGCCTATGCGACCCCTCATCTTACCCACGTGGCGGCACATCACGTCGTCCAAGACGAGACTGTCCTCTTGACGACGCTTTTATATGCGACGCTCACCCACTCCGTGTCGCTCAATCAAGTATCAATCGATTTGGTCGAACCGAGACGACTGACGTCGATTCTCGACTCGTTTCCGAACGAACGGGTCGCCCCCACCGTCATGCGCATCAGTCCTGATCTCGCATTCGAGGACGTCATCGCCTTTCATACAAGTCACCAAGGCAAACAAACGAATCTGGCCATCACGAGCATCGAGCGGGTACATCATGAGCTCGTTCGTGCCGGGTTCAACAGTCAACTGATGATTGAGCCGACAGTGACCGTCAGGCACCATCTCGAACAGTTGATTCAACAAGTTCGGCAACAATTGGCCGATGCCGCCCAGTTCGCCATCATCCGCTACGACACGGACGATATAATGTTGCGTGACCATCTCGCCTCAGTCCGGTGTCTGGGTGGACATCTCGAGTCCGCGGAGGACCATCACATCACAGTATTGACGACCAAAGGTGAAGTGCTGAACGCGTTCGAAGAAGATACGCTCGCACCGAACGGGACGTACCGCATTGGAATCGGTTATGGCACGGACTATCAACAGGCGGACGAGCATGCTCAAATCGCCTTGTCTGCCGCAAGTAAAGAGCGCATCCGCATCGTCGATGATTCCAAACGATTATCGTTCCCGACCCGTGACGCGCACATCCCGTATCGCGTGACGGAACAACTTGCCTTCGACTTCATCAAACAAGCCGGAGTCAGCCCCGTCAATATCGGGAAGA
The DNA here is from genome assembly GCF_018618275.1 of Exiguobacterium sp. s194. Lineage (NCBI taxonomy): Bacteria > Bacillati > Bacillota > Bacilli > Caryophanales > Exiguobacterium > Exiguobacterium sp. s194. The sequence goes on from NZ_JACSLT010000001.1 coordinate 77,021, forward strand.
TTTTACAATTCGCCAAACGAAAGCACGAGTTTACGGCTAAAGAGTTGACCGACTATCTCGACGTGACGCGACGTACGACGGAACGGCTCATCAAAAAACTTCATGACGCCGGCATCGTCGATGTGATTGGCGAAGAGATGAGCTATGGCCAAGGCCGGCCTCGTGCCGTCTATAAATTCAATTTCCCGACCTCATGAGGCCGGGAAATTTTTTATTGGGCAGCTTGTTGTTCAATTGGTGGCTCTGCACTCAACACAGCAATCCGTTCAATCGTGAAACCTGTGAACGCATAGATGATTGAAATGACCGGAACGACAAAGTTTAGAATGGCGTATGGCGCATATTCGAACGCCCCGACGCCGAGTGTCCCGAGAATGAACACGCCGCACGTATTCCACGGGATGAAGACCGACGTGAGCGTGCCGCCATCTTCAAGCGCTCGCGACAAGTTCTTCGAATGAAGTCCCATCTTCTCGTAGGCACTGGCGAACATGCGTGACGGCACGACGATCGAGATGTATTGTTCGGAACATGATGCGTTCGTCGCGAACGCCGCTAAAATCGTCGAAGCGACCATTGAACCTGCCGTCTTCGCCAGTTTGACGATTTGATTCATGATGGACTGAAGCATGCCCGAGTATTCCAAGATGCCCCCAAACGTCATCGCGACAATCGTCATCGAGACGGTATACATCATCGCATCGAGACCACCCCGACTGAACAAGTTATCGACCAACTCATTGCCGGTCTCGATCACATATCCACTTTGGAGCGCGCCGACACTATCTGAGAGCGAGCCACCCTGGACGATGACTTGCGCCAAAAAGCCAAGGGCGATGCCGACGACGAGTGCTGGAATGGCCGGCACTTTTTTCGCGACGAGCGCGATGACGGCCAGCGGGATCACTAACAACCATGGTGAGATGACGAAACTGTCTTGCAAAATATCAAGCGTCTGGACGATTTCCGACGAATCCGTCGTCGTCTCGCTGAAGCGGCGGCCGAGCCACCAATACGCGCCAAGCGCAATGATAAGGCCCGGGATAGTCGTATAGAGCATGTGACGGATATGGACGAATAGGTCCGTATGCGTCAAACCGGCCGCCAAGTTCGTCGTATCCGACAGCGGCGACATCTTGTCCCCAAAATAGGCGCCAGAAATGACCGCTCCGGCGACCATCGGTGCTGGTATCCCCATACTTAGCCCGATGCCCATCCCGGCGACGCCGATCGTCCCCATCGTCGACCATGAACTGCCGATGGAGAGCGCGACGACCGCACAGATGATACAAATCGTCACAAGGAAATAGGCCGGTGAGATAATCGTCAACCCATAATAAATCATTGTCGCGACGACGCCTCCCCCAATCCACGCCCCAATCGTCAAGCCGACCAAGATGATGATGACGACCGCCGGCAAAGCGAGTCGAATCCCTTTGTACATCATCTCTTCAATCTCTTTCCACTTATAGCCGTGTCGCCAGGCGACGAGTGCCGCCACCGCAGTCCCGATGATGAGCGGGATGTGTGGGCCTTGTTTTAATTGGACAATGGCTACGAGCATGACCCCGATCATGACAAGTAGCGGCAATACTGCCCAGCGAAGCTTCATGTCTACCTTGTTCCCCTGTTGTTCCATGTGTCTTCCTCCCCGATAGCGAAAGATTCTGAATTGTCGTTATATTGTCGCTAATAAGATGATGATAACGCTTACATTCGAGGAAGGCAACAAAAAAATGAACGGAAGCGAAGTCGCCTCGTTCATTTCGTCAATCATGTAGCGTGTGCGGCCCGTCGCAACGTATCGGCGAGCAGGGCGGACGCTTCCGGTAATACGTCACGATCGAACGTCATCTGTGGATGATGAAGCCCTGGCGTCAAGTTGGCCCCGATTCCAATCATCGTCGCATCGAGTCCCGGTTGCTCGACCGTATAAAAATGAAAATCGTCGCTACCTGACGTGATGATGCGATCGACGAGCGCATCATCACCGAACCGCTGACTAATCGCTTCAGCCGCATGTCGGCTCGAACGCTCGCCAATCAAGGCGCCAGGGGTGAAATCTTGCCACTCCCAGTCGATCGTCACTCCATGCAGGACTGCAATCTGGTGCAACATCGTCTCGACCCGGTCGCGCAGCTCGAGCAGTTCCTTGTTCTGTTGGGCCCGGACGTCAATTGAGAATGTCGCATTGCCCGGAATGATGTTCAAATTCTCACTCCCAGCTTGTACACCCGTCAGTTTGACCGAATGCGGCTCAAACGGTGACAAATAGATACTCTTAAGCATCTGTTGAATCGTGAAGATGACGTCTAACGCGTTCTGACCTTGATGCGGCCGCGCGCCATGAGCATCGTCCCCGCTGATCCTGCCTTTCAAGAAGAACGCGGCCCCGTGTTGAATCGCAGCCGCATATTGACCGCGTTGCAGTTCCTCGAGCGGACGCAAATGAATGCCGTACAGCTGACTAACGTCTTTTAACGCCCCGTGTCGAATCATCGCGAGCGACCCGTTCCCTTGTTCTTCGGCCGGTTGGAAAATAAACCGGACCCGTTTCGGCAAGTGTTCGTGTCGCAACTCATCAAGTGCACCGAGCACCATGCTGATATTGGCATCATGGCCACATGAATGATTGGCTTGGAACGTCCCGTCAACTTGTTGCCATAACGCGTCGATGTCGGCTCGGACAGCGATGACATCGTGTCCCTCACCAATCTCGGCGATGATGCCGGTGACGTCGGCAAACGTTTCGTGACGGACTTGCCATGACGTCAAGATGTCGGCAATCGTCTTCGTCGTCTCGAATTCTTTCCAGCTCACTTCGGGATGGGCATGAAAATGCTCAAACCAGTTCAATACGTTCGTCATGATCGATCCCCCATATGTACTTATATTTTTTTGACCCCTTTAATCAATACCCATTGCAACGGCAATCGGGCCCACGTCACCCATTTCGGGAGCGGCATCTTGCCGAGTTTCGACGGTTTGAGCGCCATATTGATATTGGCCGGGAAGACGGCAATCAAAAATGCCGGTAACGTTCCCTTCACGAACCGTGTCCCCTTGTTCGTGAGCAACAGTGCGCCATAGACGACTTCGATGACCCCGCTCGCCTGAACCATGAACCGTTTGAACGGCCATGATTTCGGAATGATCGACATGAACGCCCGTTCTTGAACGAAGTGCATGATGCCGGCTCCTAAAAATAAAACCCCGTATAGTGTGCGAATCAATGGAATCCCCTCCTTTTTTCTAAGCATAACAAAAAAGATGGGCTACGTGCCCATCTTTACAATGCATCCCCATTCGCATTTTGAATCTCGACATCGACCGTCTCGGTCTTGCCGTCACGAACGTATTCGATTGTGACCGTTCCGTCCGTATCGCGAATCAATTCACTCCGAAGGTCGATGAACGACGAGACGGCTTGATCATTGATTTTCACGATGACGTCGCGCGCTTCAAGTCCGGCCCGTGCGGCCGAGCTGTTCGCTTGCACTTCCACGACGATTGTACCGGCTGTCACCGACTCCGGCAAGTTGATTTGCTCGGTCAAGTACCCTGGTGGGAACTCAGACACGTCTCGGAGCGACACACCAAGCGACGGATGATTCACTTCGCCCGTCTGCTCGATTTGATTGATGAGCGGCAAAGCGATATCGACTGGAATCGAGAAGCCGACCCCTTCCACCGAATCGGTCGCAATTTTCATCGAGTTGATTCCGATCAATTGGCCCGATTCGTTAATCAAGGCACCACCGGAGTTACCCGGGTTGATGGCAGCATCCGTCTGGATGACCTCGGCATTGAAATCGGCTTGTCCGTTCTCATCCGTATCGACCGGCACGAGACGGGACGTCGACGAGACGACCCCGCGCGTCACCGAGTTCTCAAACTGGCCAAGCGGATTGCCGATCGCTATGACAGTCTGTCCAGGCTTCAGTTCACTCGACTTCCCGATCGTGATGACGGATGAGACTTTGTCCGCATCGACTTCGAGCACCGCCAAGTCGTACGTGGCGTCACTGCCCATCAACTTGGCGTCCGCTGTCGATCCGTCATTGAATGTCACAGTCAAACGGTCAGCACCGTTGACGACGTGATGGTTCGTGACGATGTAAGCCGAGTCACCGTCTTTCTTATAGATGACACCCGAGCCGACACCAGCTTCGACCGATTCATTCGATAATCCGTTCGAAGCGAAATTGTTTACCGTCACGACGGCAGGTTGTGCGGTCGCGACCGCATCGGTGACCGAGCTGTCCGCCGTCGTCGATGTCGTCTGGACCGGTGACCCTTCCGACGTCACGTTCGTATCAGACACGTTCGTTGGGACTTGATCGATGAACGGGAAGGCGATGGCCCCAGTCAAGACAGCACCGATTATCCCACCGACAAACCCAGGGAACATCCGACCGACGAATGAAGGTCGGGCCGGTTGTGTTGCGCGCGACGGCTCTTGTCGTTGTTCGGACGAGCCAAGCTCGGTGTCGAGCCAATCCTCGCGGCGATTTGGTTCATTTGATTCTGTTGGACGATCGTTGCGTTCCATGTGTAATCATCTCCTATATGATGTTTCCTCTTTTGTTCTACCCTTAGTATAAGAGGCATAGTCATCGTTGTGCGGAAATGAGACATCGATTACAAGATTCTTCACAATTTGCGTCAATTGGGTCAGACGATAACGTTTTTTAACGTCCCGAGTCCCGTGATGCTCACTTCGATTGTGTCCCCGGATTGGAGATAGACGGGCGGTTTCATCCCATGGCCGACCCCCGCCGGCGTACCGGTGGCGATGATATCACCAGCTTCTAGCGTCATCCCTTTCGACAACGTCCGAATCAACTCTTCAATTGGACGAATCATGTCTGCTGTCGACCCGTTTTGGCGTGTCTCACCGTTCACGACCGTTTGAATCGCAAGTGGAAACGAGAGCTCATCCGGTGTGACGATATACGGTCCGAGCGGACAGAACGTGTCGAAGGATTTACCGCGGAAAAATTGGACGTGCTGTTTTTGAACGTCCCGGGCCGTGATATCGTTCAGAATCGTATATCCGAAAATATGGGCGTCGACGTCGTCGATGTCCCGTCCTGATTTCCCGATAATGACGGCGAGCTCGCCTTCGTAATCGAGTTGGTCGGTCAGTTCAGGATGACGTTCGACGACAGCCCCTGGTCCAACGACCGAAGTCGGTGCTTTCGTGAAGATGACGAGTTTGCCGGCTCCCGCCGTATCCATCTCTTTCACATGCTCTTCATAGTTCTTGCCGATACAGATCACGTTTTTGAGTGGTCGGTATGGCGCGACGAGCGTGACGTCGTGCAATGCGGTCCGAGGTGCGACGTCCAAATCGACATCCGGTTCAAACTCTCGCGCGATGACCTCTAACAACGAAGTCGTATGTAATTGGTCACTGACGTCATAGACAAACTCCCCTGCCACGACACCGACCCTTTGTTCTCCTTCAACTTGAAAACTACACCATTTCATCAAAATTCCCCCTTTTTTGCTAGTATACAAAAAATCGGGACGCGACGGTCCCGATTACGCTTTGTTCAAGAAAATAATTCGCTGATTGCTCGACCCCCGAAATCGGAGCGACCGGTCCATGAGCGGCTGTTCGAAACGACCGTCGACAAGGACATCGGCACGATCGAGCACGCTTGTGACGTACTCATCGTCCATACCTTGTAACTGTTCGAACGTATAGCCTGTATACACCCACACGTTTTTCTGAAGCGCCTTGCACCCGTCGACGAGCCGGGCTAGTGCTTCCGGTTGCAGGAACGGCTCTCCGCCCGAGACGGTGACACCGTCCCAACCGGATTGTTCGATTCGAGTGAGCAGGTCCTCGACTGGTACGTCTTCCCCACCTCGCGGGTTCCACGATTCCGGATTGTGACATCCAAGACAGCGATGAGGGCATCCCGCCGTAAAGATGACCGTGCGAATGCCTGGACCGTCGACAACCGATTCGTCAAGTACGGATAGGACGCGCATGATGCTTCACCCTCGCTCGTTCTTCTTCTCGTTTCGCCGAATTCCATCGGTCCATCGTGCCGACCAGATAGCCGGTGATGCGACGAATCCGTTCAATCTGCTCTTCCTCGCCACACGTCGGGCACGCGGCATCGATCGTTCCCTCGAGGCCGCAGTTACCGCACCGGTCGACGGGATGATTAATCGATCCGTAGCCGACGTTTCCGGTTCGCATGAGCCGGACGATCGCTTCGACCGCTTCCGGGTTATGGGCGAGCGACCCGTCGACTTCGACATAAGTGATATGACCCGCGTCACAGAGCTCATGGTACGGTGCCTCCAACCGAATCTTGTCACGAATCGACACTGACTGGTACACCGGCACATGAAACGAGTTTGTATAAAAGGCGCGGTCGGTGACACCCTCGATCATCCCGAACGCCTGCTGGTCCTTCAATACGAACTTCCCAGACAATCCTTCGGCCGGCGTGGCCAAGAGCGAAAAATTTAAATCGTGCTGCTCTGCCGCCTGTCTCATCCGATCACGTAAATGAGTGACGATATCGAGTCCGAGACGTTCCGCTTCCCGTGAATCGGCATGCGTGCCGCCTGTGAGCACGCGTAGCGCTTCGGCGAGACCGATGAAACCGACGGACAACGTCCCTTGCTTCAGTACATCCCGTAGCTCTTCTTCCGGTTGGAGTCTCTCGCTGCCCCTCCAGACGTGTTGAGCGTAAAGGAAGCGGAATTCGTCGGCATGACGCTTCGCTTGATAGTCGTACCGTTCGAGCAATTGATCGATGGCGACGTCGACGTAGGCGTCGAGCGTCTCATAAAATGTATGGATGTCCGAAGCGACGAGCGCCATCTTGACCAAGTTCAAGGTCGAGAACGATAAATTGCCTCGTCCGATCGACGTCTCGGCGCCGTGACGATTCCCCATCACTCGTGTCCGACACCCCATATAAGCGACTTCTGAGTCATGGCTCCCATCATAATATTGCAAGTTGAACGGGGCATCGACGAACGAGAAGTTCGGGAATAGACGCTTGCCCGTCACGCGACAGGCGAGTCGGAACAAGTCGACGTTCGGGTCGGTTTCATGAAAGTTGACACCCTCTTTTACTTTAAAGATTTGAATCGGGAAAATCGGCGTCTCCCCGTTACCGAGCCCTCGTTCGGTCGCATGCAACAACTCGCGGATGAAAATTCGACCCCAACGGCTCGTGTCGGTCCCATAGTTGATGGAGACGAATGGCACTTGGCCGCCTCCTCGCGAATGCATCGAATTAGCGTTATGAATGAACGCCTCACACGCTTGATACGTCGCTGTGATTGTCTCGGTCTCAGCGACTTCGAGAAGTTGCTCGGTCGACCATTCGACCGGAAGCTTCTTGAGACGCTCGAGTTGACGTTCATACGTCTTTTCGACGTACGGCGCTAAATCGACATCGAACATCGGGAACGCTTGACCCCCGTGTTGCATATTCTGGTTCGCTTGAAGAATAATCGAAGCGAGTGCCATCGCCGAACGGATGTCCTGGGGCGGTCGAATCGTCCCGTGTCCGGTATGGAAACCGTTCGTCAGCAACTCGCCGAGCGGGATTTGACAACACGTCGTCGATCCCGTCACGTAATAGTCGGCGTCATGGATGTACAAAAAGTTGTCTGCGACGGCCTGACGTGTCTGCTCTGACAACAAATACGTTGTCGACAGCTGTTTCGACACTTCCGAGGATAATCGTGCCAGTTTGCCAAGTGGTGATTTCCCGTCGACGTTGGCGTTCTCTTGTACGAGATCTTGATCTGGGAGAACACAGACATCTTCATAAAGCTGGAGCATGTTCACTCCGCATCACCTCACTATATATTGATATGAATCGAGTTCATAACTCGATTCAATTCCATATATAGATTATGTCATGTTTGAGCATGGAGATGTGGAGTCTAAATTGTGAGCGTTGGTTGTGATATAAACGCAAAAACAGCCGAGCCCGCATCTGGACTCGACCGTTCTTCAAGTGACCCAACTTATAATTCTTTAGCCGGTTTCACGATTTTTAATTCAACTTCTTCTTTTTCCTCTGACTCTTGGGCTTCGCGCAAGCCTTTCGCGTTCAACCACGTATAGATCGCACCCATGAACAAGGCGCCGCCGATGATGTTACCGAACGTGGCCGGAATCAAGTTGTGGATGGCGCCGGCAAAGCTAATCGCCTCAGGGTGTGGGACGACGAGCGTGAGCGCAAACAAGACGAAGTTGGCGATGACATGATCAAATCCTGACGCGAAGAAGACGGCGACGAGGAAAATCATCGAGAAGATTTGAGCGAACTCATTTTTCATCTGTTTTGGTAAGAAAATCGCGAGACAGACCATCCAGTTACAGAAGATGGCACGGAAGAAAATCTCGACCGTCGTATGATGCATCTTGCTCTCGACGACCGCGAACAGCCAGTTGTCCATCCCGAGTTCTTGGATGACGCCGGTCGGGGCGAGCAACAAGGCGAACAAGACGCCACCGAGCGCGTTCCCGACGAAACAAAGTAACCAGACGAGCATCGTGTCGCTGAGCGTCGTATAGCCGCGTAACGTCGAGGTCGTGAAATACATTGTGTTCCCCGTGAACAGTTCGGCTCCGCCGTAGATGATCATGACAAGCGCGATCCCGAATGAGAACCCACCGATGAGTGTCGTGAACGGCGAATCGATCAAGTACATCCCGTTGACAACTTTAAGTGTGAAGATTGAAGCGAATCCGATAAAGATCCCCGCGAGCATTGCCCGTAAAAAGTATTCCATTGGCCGATAATGAATCATTTGCGAAGATGCCTGAGCTTTTTTCCGTAATGATTCGAGTGCATGGATTTCCATTGATGCCATGTCACAAACCCTTCTTTCTGTTTGAATGAACCCATATAATAAGAACGAACATGTGAAATCATTAACAATATAAGCCCGAATCCAATAAATTGCAATCGACCTTGGACCGTGTTGACACATTTTTCACATCGTAATCGTTTACATTTGTCGGATTTGTGACGAAAAAAACGACCCTTCGCAAAGGGTCGTTCGATACAGCTTATTCTTTGTCTGCAGACTTCTCTTCAGACTCTTCAGATGATGCCTCAGCCGACTCTTCTTCAGTTGCTTCGGCTTCACTTTCTGTCGTTGTGTCTGTGTCAGCCTCGAGCTCTTCAAGAGAGACCGGCTCGTTCACAGATGCGATTTGAAGCTCGCCATCCGAGACGATGTCATAGTCTTTGTTCTCTGGAATGTCAGCTACCGTGACCGAGTCACCGATACCGAGTTCAGAAACATCGAGTTCAATGCGTTCCGGAATGTTAGCCGGTGTCGCCGATACCGTAACTTTATAGAGCGTTTGCGCCAAGAAGCCGCCTTCTTTGACACCTTTCGCGTCACCGACGAGTGTGACGTCCGCTTCGACTTCCGTCGCTTCGTCCATCTTCACGGCCATGAACTCGACGTGCTTGTATTCGTTCGTGAACGGGTCAACTTCTGTCCCGTGAACGAGCGTGTTTACTTTCTTGCCGTCGATGTTCAACTCGATTAACGCGTTGTCACCGTGTTCGCGGAGAATCTTGCGAAGTGCCATCTCCTCGAATGCAACTGGTGTGCTCTCGACTTTATAGCCGTATACGACACCTAGTACTTTACCTTCTTTACGCAAGTTTGCGCGGACCGAACGTGGTCGTAATTCTCGTTTCATTACTTTAAGCGTGTCTGCCATAATCTTTTCCCCCTACTGGTTTATCGATCATGTCTACATCTTGAGGGTGAGGCAGTGAAAAAGCCACCTCTCAACCTCGATGCGTTGAGTGACATGTGTATATTGTTCCCATAGGCACCCGGACATAAACGTTACAGCCGGTTAAAAAAAGATTACAAGCGTGTCACATAACCCGTTTGAACAACTTCTCAAGTTCGTACGTGCTCCATTTCACCAAGATCGGTCGCCCGTGCGGACACGTATACGGGGACGTCGTCTGATTGAGGTCATGCAGCAATTGCCGCATCATTTCGTGGTTCAATGGATGGTTCGCTTTAATCGACCGCTTGCACGCCATCAAGATTGACGCGTCTTCCCGATATTTGGCGAGATTGACAGAGCGGTCCCGAATCGCCATCTCAATCAAATCGCGGACCGTCCCTTCCAAATCGTGCTGCGGGTACCACGTCGGAATCTCCCGGACGAGGAACGTGTTGCCACCGAACGGCTCCAATTCGAGACCCGCTTCTTTCAAGAGCGGAGCGACTTCTTCAATCGCGAGCGTCTCTTCTTGCGTGAACTCGAGCGTGAGCGGGAGCAGCAACAATTGATATTCCTTGTCCGGATTCCCGAGTTGCTCATAAAACAATTCGTATTTGATCCGTTCCTGAGCCGCGTGTTGGTCGATGACATACATGCCGTCCTCGGCGCCGCAGACGATATAGCTCGCATGCAATTGGCCGATGACGTCGAGCGGCGGCAACCGCTCTCCTTTCGTCTCAATTGTGTCCGATTCGATAATCGGGTCGGTCGGTGCAGGCTCTTCATTGACGAGCGGGGTCGGTGACCATCGGCTCGGTGACGTGACAGGCTCACGGGGAATCGGATAGTTCCACGTCGGCGGTTCATCCGTGACAGGTGTCCGTTCGACCGTGAAATCAAGTCGCTCTTGTTCGGTCCGATTGACCGGTCGCTCTTTCGGTTTGACCGACGGGATTAAACGCTGTTCCCGGAGTGTCAGTTGGACCGTCTCGCGAATCAACTGGCACAGCTCTTTCTCTTTCGAGAGTCGGACCTCCCGTTTTGTCGGATGGACGTTGACGTCAATCAACATCGGATCCATGTTCACTTCGAGGACGGCAATCGGATAACGACCAATCGGGAGTAACGTATGGTAACCCTCTAGTACACTTTGGGTCAACGCAAAGTTCTTGATGCTCCGACCGTTCAAGATGAGCGTCACGTACTGCTTGTTCGAACGCGTCACTTCAGGCCGGACGAGATGGGCGCTCAAACTATAGTCGTTCGTCTTGCTCGACGCGGTAACGATTTGCGCCGCAACTTGACGCCCATAAATGGCGAGCATGACTTGCTTGATGTCGCCGTTCCCACTCGTCCGCAGAAGTTCCTTGTCTTCATGGAACGCCGTGAGGCGAACTTCCGGGTGGGACAAGGCGATCCGGTTCAACGTATCGGTGATACTCGCGAGTTCGGTCGCCGACGTCTTCAAGTATTTGAGGCGGGCCGGTGTATTGTAGAACAATTGACTGACCGCTATCTCTGTTCCGACGTTTGCGGCGGCCGGTGTTTGCGCCGTAACGACACCCCCTTGGAGCGTCATCTCAAATCCGTCCTCTTCAGTTCGGCGTGACTTCAATGTCACATGACTCACTGAGGCGATAGACGCTAAGGCCTCCCCCCGGAAGCCGAGTGTGCGAATCCGGAACAAGTCGTGCTCGTCCCGGATTTTGCTCGTCGCATGACGTAAAAAAGCACGCGGGGCGTCCTCTTCATAAAACCCATGCCCGTTATCCCGGACTTTAATGAGACGTATCCCGGCTTCCTCCAAATCGACTTCAATTTTCGTGGCACCGGCGTCAATCGCATTCTCGACGAGCTCTTTCACGACCGAGGCTGGGCGTTCGACGACTTCCCCGGCAGCGATTCGGTTGGCCAGTTGTTCCGGTAACTCTTGAATGATTCCCATTGACTCACCCCTTCTTCGCGGATTGTTGGAGCGCATAGAGCGCCTGCATCGCCTCGATCGGGTTCATCGCCAGCAAATCGAGGTCGAGCAGTTGTCGTTTGATGTCGTCGTCCGCCTCAAATAGTGACAGTTGGGCCACAGGTTCAGCCGGAGCCGGCTGTTCTACAGCTGCCCGTGCCGGTTTCGGTTCTGTCTCGAGCTCAGACAAAATCGTTCGCGCCCGTTCAATCAAATCAGGCGGCAAATCAGCGAGTTCGGCGACGTGAATCCCGTACGATTTGTCGGCCCGTCCCGGATGAACTTCATGCAGGAAGACGACACGTCCGTCCCGTTCAATGGCACGGACGTGCACGTTCTCAAGGGCTGGAATTGTGTCTTCGAGCACGGTCAACTCGTGGTAATGGGTCGAAAACAATGTTTTCGCGCCGATGGTGGCCGCGATATATTCGACGATGGCCTGTGCGAGCGCCATACCGTCATACGTCGAGGTTCCTCGTCCAATCTCATCGAGGAGGATGAGACTATCTGCTGTTGCTTCCGTCACAGCCTGACGTGTCTCCGTCATTTCGACCATGAACGTCGACTGTCCGCTCACCAAATCGTCGGCTGCCCCGATGCGGGTAAAGATGCGGTCGAACAAAGGAAGTTCGGCCGCTTCGGCCGGCACGAATGAACCGATTTGATGCAGGATGGCAATCAGTGCGAACTGACGCATATACGTCGATTTACCGGACATGTTCGGTCCGGTGATTAAAAGCATGCGCCGCGTGTCATCGAGCGTCAAGTCGTTGGCGACGTATTCCCCACGAGGCAATACCGTCTCGATGACCGGATGGCGTCCACGATCGATTTGGACATTATTTGACGTCGTCGGCCGGACATAGTCCCGTTTTTCGGCGACAATGGCGAGCGCGAGCAGGACGTCGAGTTCACTTAACGAGCGGGCTAGTTGTTGAAGTGGTTTCGTCTCTTGTTTGACTTCTTCACGTAACGTGACGAACAAGTCATATTCAAGCGTACAGCTCTTCTCCTCGGCACCGAGGATGAGCGCTTCTTTTTCTTTTAACTCAGGCGTGACATAGCGTTCGGCGTTCGTAAGCGTCTGTTTCCGTTCATACCGCCCCTCTTCGAGCAAGCGCGCATTCGCTTTCGTCACTTCCAAATAATAGCCAAAGACACGGTTATAGCCGATTTTCAGCGACTTGATGCCGGTCGCGAGCCGCTCTTGTTGCTCGAGATTGGCAATCCACGTCTTCCCGTTCGCTTTCGCCTCGAGCAGTTCATCAAGTTCGGCCGAATAGCCTGAACGAATCATGCCGCCTTCTTTAATTGAGATGGGTGGTGTCTCGACGAGCGCCGCCTGAAGTCGTTCCGATAGCGCGTCGAACGTGTCGAGCGTCGCATCGATGTGATGCAATCGCGTTGCCGTGACATTCGCGAGCAACTCTCGTACCGCTGGAATGCGTTCAAGCGTGTTCCGCAACTGGACAAGGTCACGTGCGTTGGCCGTCCCGTAACCGACTTTCGCGACGAGCCGTTCGATATCGTAGACGTGACGTAATTGCTCCCGTAATTGATCGCGGAGCATGAAATCATCGACTAAATTTTCGACGGCATCTTGGCGTTCACGAATCGCCTGTTCCGTATAGAGTGGCTGTTCGAGCCAACGTTTCAATAGTCGTCCCCCCATCGCTGTCGTCGTCTCATCGAGCAGGGCGAGAAGTGATCCTTTCCGTTCCCCGGACCGGGCCGAACGGAACAGCTCCAAGTTGCGGGCCGTATTCGCATCGAGTTGCATATGGGCCTCAACCTCATAGGCGACAGCGGGCTGCAGGTGATCGAGGGCTCGTTTTTGCGTCCGCGTCAAGTAGGCGAAAAGGAGTTCGAACGCACTTACTTGTGCCTCGTCGCGGGCACCGCTCGACAACGAGCTCGCCAATCGCTCTGTCTGCACCGACAACGGAATACCGAGTGATGAGAGATGGTCTGCCAACTCGGCGTCATCAACGATGATTTCACTCGGGACCAACCCTTCGACTTCGCGTAGGACGGCCTCACGCGACGGTAAGGTCGTCAACCAAGATTCACCTGTCGTCACATCGCCGCGGGCGATCCCAAACCGGCCTGCGACGTTCACGACCGAAAGTAAATACCGGTTCTCTTTCTCACCGAGCGCGGCCATATATGTACCCGGCGTGATGACTTGAATGACTTCACGTTTGACGAGTCCTTTCGTCGCTTTTGGATCTTCCATCTGCTCACAAATCGCCACGTTGAACCCTTTTTCAATGAGTTGCTCGATATAGATGGCAGCGGAATGATGCGGGACCCCGCACATCGGAATCGGGTGCTCGGCGTTTTTTCCGTTTTTCGCAGTCAATGTCAATTCGAGCTCTTTGGCGACGATTTGAGCATCTTCAAAAAACAGCTCGTAAAAGTCGCCGAGCCGGTAGAAGAGAAAGGCGTCTGGATAATCGGCCTTGATTGAAAAGTATTGTTTCATCATCGGGGTTTGATGTATCGTTTCCATTCGTGTTCACCTCTAGAAATTAGAACAGCTGACCAAAGGCCAGCTGTCTGTTTGTTAGTATCCGCAGCCGCCGCGTGATTTTTCCGCTGCCATGCCGCTTCCTGTTTTACCGGCGAGAACGTCACCGTCCGTCGACTCGATAATGCGATCTGTCACCGAGTTGGCGAGTGTGACCGTCACGTATTGAAGCAAATCGTTCACTTCGACTTGCGTCTCTTGGAACGCCTGGACGACCGGAATCGAATCGAGTTCGTCCATCGCCTTGTCGATTTTTAGCTCGACTTTGGCGAGTGCTTCCGTCTTCCCGTAATGCTTGCAGTTGACGGCTTCTTTTTGTAAGTATTTGATACGCTTAATCAACGTTTGAACGCGCTCACTTTCGTTCACTTTCGTTTCCGCTTCTTTGAAGCGGGCCACTTCCGGCGTGCTCGCCAATAAGTCGGCTAATTCTCTCGCTTTTTGAATCACAGTTTGATCAGTCACCATCGTAAACCCCTTTGCTCTCTATGATTGAACGCACGTCTTGACGCACGCAAGTATTCCTCATCATTCTACCACGAACTTATGGCAAACGGTACCGCATCGATTCACTTCGAAACGGTCGCCGTCCGAACCATATCGACGTGGGGAATCCCATCCTCTAAGTACTCCTCGCTCGTTCGTGTGAACCCAAAGCTTGCATAGAACGGCTCCACATACGTTTGCGCTTGCAAATACAAATCGCGATTCCCAAAGTCGGCCACGGCTTCTTGCATCAAGCGCCGCGAATGGCCTTGTCCCCGATGCGTCGATTTTGTGACGACACGACCGATGGCGATTGGCGATTCATCCTCGAGGACACGTAACGCCGCAATCGGGCGACCGTCTGCCTCAATCCAGTAATGGACCGCCGTCACATCTTTCCCATCGACTTCTTGGTACGGGCAATCTTGTTCCACGACAAAGATTTCGGTGCGGAGCGCCAATAGCTCATAGAGCTCTCTCGTCGTCAATTCGTCAAACCGTTTTTTCTGCATATCAACTTGTCCCCCTCATAACTTCGAACCGAGCGCTCGGGCGACGTGGAGGCCGCTCGTCATCGCCCCGATCGTCCCGGCACCTGGAAACACCGTGTCGCCGCAAACGTAAAAATTCGGAAGGTTCGTCCGATAGCTCGCCGCATGGAATAACGCTTGTTGCGGTGTTTGGGCATATCCACCGACCGCACCGTGCGGACGTTTCGTATATTTCACCCATGCCCCCGGTCCGCCCGGAAGCAACACCGACGATGAACCGGTCCACCTCGGGAACGCTTGTCTCACCGCCTTGACGAGGCGCTCGGTCCATTCTGCCTCTAGTTTCTCATACGTCGCCTTGTCTTTCCAAGCCTGCCACTCCGACAAATCGATATGGGTCGAGACGGTCAATGTTCGTTCCGGCCGTTCGGTTCGGCGCGTATCGTCCGCAGCCGACATCGAAATGAAGGCGTGACCTGACGGCAAATCATCACTATATACTTGTTGGAAGAGCGGACGTCCCGTGCACGCCGCTTCCGGTAACGTGACGTAAAGACTGAACGTCCCCCATTGCGACCGTTCTAGTTGACGGTCGTACTGTCTCTGGAACTGTCGAGCCGTTTGTCCCGTGACCAACTGAGCGGTCGCCTCGAGCGGGATGGCCGACACGACGACATCGACGAGGTCGAGCCGGCCCCGGCGATCGGTCAACAACCAACCGTCAGCAATCCGCTCGATCTTAACAATTTGTCGTCCGAGAATCGTTTTTCCATCGTCTCTTCGAATCGACCGCTCCAACGCGTGGGCGAGTGTGTACAATCCCCCATCGACGTAATATGCTCCCTCATGGTAAATGGATAAAGCGACGGCCGCGAGCAAATGGCTCGCCTCGCGGGCACCAGTCTGCAAGCTATCGAGCAAAATCCCGTCGATAACCCGCTCGAACGCAGTCCCGTTCAATCGATGCCGTTTTAACGTTGTACCGAGTGGTCGATACAGCTTCCGGAACGACCGGAGCTGTGCCGGTCGAAACGCTCGTATCGCAACCGATGCGTCACGAATCGACCGAAACGGCAACGCCGGTAGCGTCTCAAACAAAGGACGGATCGTCTCGAAATCGGTCCACACTTCATTCAAGAAAGCACGAATTCGCGGAGCGAGCTCTGGAAATATCGACTCAAGTTCTGCTAAAAACAGATCCCGGTCTTGATGATAATGGACAGTCTGTCCGTCGAGATGAATCTGCATCACCTCGGTTAACGGGCGAACGTCAATCGTTTCACCTAAGTAGGACAAGACTCGCTCATGCAGGCCGCCCGGTTCAAATCCCATCCCGAGCGTCGCCCCGGCCGGGAACCGATAGTCCCCACGTTCGAATTTTCCGGCACAACCACCCCATTCTCGTGACGACTCGTATACGGTCACGTCATGGCCGATTCGGCTCGCCAGCGCACCCGTCGTCAATCCGGCAACTCCTCCACCGATAATCCCGATTCGCATATTGAATCCCCTCCTGCCTTCATCATACATGGCTTCCTGAAATCCGAGACATTTCAACGTGTTCCGTAGACATATTTCACCGGTCAGGCAGGGTTCTGCCGGTAGATGGCGAAAAAATCGATAAAGGACAGGTGAAACCATATGCGAAGTCGGGTCATCATTTATCTGCTCATTCCAATCTTGATTTTTATCGGTATTTTGATTACACCTCCATCAGAAGAATCACAAAAAGTCGCCACCATGACGGCTGTCAACATTCAGGAGATGATTCCGTATGAACGCGAGTACACGGCACAAAAAGTGTTACTCGAGGAAGTGAACGATGGCCGCGAGGCAATTATCGAGGAGTGGCGGCTCGAACGCGGGGCGCGCACGACTTATAGTTACGTGTTACGACTTCAAGGGTTCGATACGGTGATTCAAGTCGATGCTGGGGCGGCCAACACGCGCTCGGACGGCTATTATGCCATGCAAGCGCACAGCCCCGTCTTTGAAGCGGACGAACCGCTGTCAATCGGTTATCCGATTGTGCTCTTCGCCAGCGAGCAACGGCTCGTACTGAACCAGATGGAAGTACGCGTCCTATACGAAGAGGACGGTGTCATTGAAAAATGGCGTATCCTAGAATCCACAGAATCTTAATGAAGGCGGAACTAATATGAATCTCACATTTCAACGGGCAACCGAATCACAACAAGCCGAAATTTATGCACTTGCAGGCGTCAATCGTGAGGAAGCGACCAACCACGTGTCGACTGATAGCCGAGAAAAGATGATTGAAGCGTACGAACATTCTGCAAAGTTCGGTGCTTATTTTCTCTGTCTCGTCGATGACGAGACACTCATCGGCTGGACGCAAATCGACAAAGCGTTCGATTATTTGACGGGTGCGGAGGTCGGTTGGGTGAACGACCTATATATCAAACCCGTTTTTCGCGGGCACGGTTATGCCAAATTATTGATGCAAGAGGCGCTCGCCACGTTCAAACAAATGGGCTATACCGACGTGCGCTTGAACGTGTATGCGCATAATCAAACAGCGATGCATCTATATGAACAACTTGGCTTCTCCGACGTCAGCAAGTTCATGAAAATCGACATATGAGAGGCGAGACGTCATGCAAAAAATATTATTAATCGGTTCAGGCGGTTCGGGCAAGTCGACACTCGCCCGCGAGTTGGGCGCCCGACTCGGAATCGATGTTCATCACCTCGACGCGTTACTATGGAAGCCGAATTGGACACCCGCCACGCGACAAGAACAAATTGCCACGCAGTCAGCGTTGATTGAACGCGATTCGTGGATCATCGATGGGAATTACGGGGGGACGCTCGATTTGCGAGTAGATGCTGCCGACACGATTGTATTTCTCGACTTGCCGCGTACCGTCTGCACGTATCGCGTTTTGAAGCGCATGCTCAAGTACCGCGGCAAAACACGCCCTGACATGGGCCCTGGTTGTGAGGAACGATTCGACCCGAAGTTCTTGAAGTGGGTATGGGATTATCCGAAGTCGCAGCGACCAGCCATTTTACAACGTTTACACAAACTTGAATCCGAAAAAGACATTATTCTCCTGCGTTCACGGGCCGAGGTCCGTCGTTTCGTAGTGAATCAACTGGAGGCGAATACATGAATCCAATTCTCGCAGAAATTGGGACCGTCTTTATCCCCGTCCGAGACGTTGAAACGTCCCGGGATTGGTATTGTCAGCTATTTGATATCTCAGCAGATGGAGACATACTGTTCGATCATCTCTATGTCGTCCCGTTAAACGGACCAAATCTGGTACTAGACAGTAAGATTTTCTCTGAAGCGAACGTCATTCAGACCCCGCTTTTCCATTTGAACACGCCTGATATCCACCAAGCATATGCGCATATGGTGCAACGACAAATTGACATTGTAACCCCGATTGAACACGACCATTGGTTCAATTTCAAAGACCCAGACGGAAACATCCTGATGATGTGCCAATGCTGACGGGGACTATAGAAGGTGCAAGCATTCAAATTCAACGCGTCAATCACATGGATCGCGCAATCACTCAATTGAGCGACTTGTCGCCCGACGTTCATTTGTTAATTGCCACATGAGCGGAAACCGTCGTCGGGACCCTGTAACTCCAATTCTGTACGAAACCGAACGGTATCCATCGTGTCGAAATCGCAAACTTGATGACACACCCTGATTGTCATCTACTATAATCTGCTGGCGAGACTTAATATGGATTATTCACGTGACGAGAGTCCGAGTTCAGACTCGCCTGCCACTGGAGGGTCGCCGATGCAACATATAGATTGGATCGCTGAAGGAAACAGTGCCCATGTCTATCTTGACGACAATAAAATATACAAACGATTTAAGCCGCCGATTTCTTTAGACACGGCACGACATGAAGCGAAGAAGCAACAGCTGGCTCACGCGGCAGGCCTACCTGTCCCAGACGTCTATGAGGTATTCGATGCTGAGGGATATGCTGTGCTCGTCATGGAATATGTGCCCGGCCTCTCGATCGGTCAACTCGCACTCAGGGAACCGGGCCGTCTGGCCGAATATATTGACCGTTCGATTCAACTGCAACTCGCCATCCATCAGATTGTACACATCGAAATCGAATCGATGGTTGAGCGATTGCATAGTCAAATCAAAAGGGCTCCCCGATTGAACGAGTATGAGAAAAACCGACTCGTAACGCGAATGGAGTCGTTTCAGTTTGTATCGAGACTATGTCATGGTGATTTTCATCTACATAATTTGATTCAAACCGAGACAGGCATCTCAATCATCGATTGGATGGATGCCAGCCTCGGTGACGCACAGGCCGATATCTGCCGGACGTATCTGCTTTATCTAGAGAAGTATCCCGAGTTAGCGGAAAGCTATATATCGCGCTATTGTGAGAAAAGCGAAACATCCCGAGATGAGGTCTTGAAATGGCTACCCATCCTAGCGGCTGCGAGGCTGAGTGAGTCTGTCGATTCAAATCAATCCAATTACTTGTACGCCTTATGCACATCTTCCTAAAAGGAGTGTAGGATGCCTTGAAGATTGAACCGTTCGAAGCGGCACTTCGCTTCATCTCCACACATTTCCCCCACTGTCAGGCCGCACTGCTCGCCGGGAGCGTCGTCCGTGGTGAGGCGACCGCAACGTCGGATTTAGACATCATCATCTTCGACGACACCCTCGTCTCGTCTTATCGGGAATCGTTCATCGAGTCCGGATGGCCCATCGAACTATTCGCCCATAACTTGACGTCGTATCGTACGTTCTTCGAACAGGATTGCCAGCGTGCCATTCCATCGTTACCAAGAATGGTCACCGAAGGCATCGTCTTGAAGGACACAGACATCGTCGAAGACATCAAACGTGAAGCGAGAGCGTTGCTCGACAGCGGGCCGGAGGCTTGGTCGGACGAGACGATTGAGTTGAAACGATACTTTCTGACCGATGCACTCGATGACTTGATTGGATGTACCCGTCGCTCGGAAGGACTGTTCATCGCCGCAAAAATCGGTGAGCTCACGGCTGAGTTCATATTGCGTACGAACAAAAAATGGATTGGTTCATCGAAATGGACGTATCGTTCGCTTGAACAATTTGATGCGTCAGCCGCACGTCAACTCACTGACGCCCTTGAGGCGTATTATCAAACGAACGAAACCGACGCGCTCATCCGTTACGTCGATGTGACGCTCTCCCCGTTCGGCGGCCGGTTGTTCGCCGGATTCAGCCGTGGGAAATCAAACGAAACGTGAGGGTAGCCCATGTTCTTTCTGCAAATGTCCGGTTTCCCCGGATCAGGCAAATCGACGCTGTCTCGGGAAATCGCTCGACGACTGGATGCGGTCATCGTCGATCACGATGTCACGAAGACGGCACTGCTCGAATCGACTTCACAACACCCGCTTGATGCTGCGCTGGCCGGAAAAATCGCTTATGATCTCGATTGGTCGCTCGTCGAGTTCCAGTTGTCTTTAGGACGGAACGTTATTTTAGATAGCCCTTGTCTATATGACGTGATGATTGAACGCGGCCTGACAATTACGGCAAATGGCGGAGCCACGTATCGTTACATCGAGTGCCTCGTCGACGACGTCGATGTAATCAATCGGCGGTTGCGCGAGCGCGACCGAAAGCTCAGTCAAATCAGAAGCGTCTCACCAGAGAATTTTGATCGGACCGTCGCCAGCAGTAAAAAACCACCGAATATGCATACGCTTACAATTGATACGAATCGCCCTCTCGAGACGTACTTGCCTGACGTCATCGCCTATCTCCAAGGGATTGATTGACCACCTGATGTATCCTGTGACTTTTTCCTGGATGTATCTTTTTAATCGTTTTTGTATTTTTATGCTTTACAATTAATAATCATACATATACACTTAGTCTCATATCTTGAAGGAGGAATTCATACATGAAAAAGTGGGTCATTACAGGGGGATTAGTGGCAAGTGCATTACTAGCAGGATGTAGCCAAGAGACGACGGGCGAAGAGAAAAAAACACTCGTCATGGGAACGAGCGCCGATTACTTCCCGTATGAGTTTGTCGATACGGCGAACGGAGACGAGATTGTCGGATTCGATATCGAGATTGCCGAAACGGTTACGGAACGCCTCGGCTACGAACTTAAAATTGAGGACATGGACTTCGGTAGCCTGCTCGGGGCACTCAACGCCGGACGTGTCGACTTCGTCATGGCCGGTATGACGCCGACCGAAGAGCGGAAAGAAAATGCCGCCTTCTCGGACATCTATTTGTCGGCGACGAACCTAGTCATGACGAAAGATGAGTCACTCGAGTCGATTGAAGCGCTCGCCGGCAAGAAAATCGGCGTCCAAACGGCATCGATTCAAGAGAACATCGCCAAAGACCAAGCTCCGGATGCAGAGCTCGTCTCATTGAACAAGATTCCAGAAATCGTTCAAGAGTTGAATACGGGTCGGATTGACGCGATGGTCATCGAGGACACGGTCGCCCAAAAATACTTGGATCAAGATGCCGGACTGTACACGTTCGCCTTGAAAGAAGATGGCGAGAAAGGTTCTGCAGCCGCCTTTAAATTGGAGGATGACCTTCGCGATCAGTTCAACGAGGAGTTGAACAAGATGATCGACTCAGGTGAAATCGACAAACTCGCCAAGAAATGGTTCTCGATGGAGCCGACGGAATGAGACAAGTCTCGCTACCGATTTATCCAGTCACCTATCCAGAAGGGTACCGTTTGAATCAAAACGAGAGCCAGTTCCCGGTGCCGTCCCGGTTGTATGACCAACTTGCGACAATCTCGTTCCAAGACTTGCATGAGTATCCGGTCCAACCGATTGACGAGTTGTTCACCCGTTATGCGGCCTACGCCGGTGTTGACCCGAATCAGCTGCTCGTCGGTTGCGGGAGTGACGAGATGATTCATGTCGTCACCCAGGCGCTGTTGGCACCGGAAGACGTCGTCTTGTCACCGAGTCCGGATTTCGCACTCTATCCAATTTTCACGACAATCGCCCATGGCCGGCACGTGCAAGCCGATGACCTTTCTTATGACGCACTCGTCCAGGCGATTACGCAACACGAACCGAAGCTGTTGCTGTTGTCGAATCCAAACAATCCGACCGGTAAATTGTGGAGCGTCGCCGAATTGGCCGAACTCGCAGGACTCGTCCCATATTTAATCGTCGACGAGGCGTATATCGACTTTTCGCCGAACTCGAGCATGGTGGCCCACCTTGATTCATTCACGAACGTGATTGTACTGCGGACGTTATCGAAGGCGTTTGGCTTAGCCAACGTCCGCCTCGGTTTCATGGTCACGACGCCCGAACTTGCCGCTTATTTCCGTCAGTTCGTCCCACCGTTCAACATTAGCGGGGTCAGCGCGAAAATCGCCAATGTGTTTTTACAAGATGCTACGTATCTCGACGAGGCCATCTCTTGGCACGCCGACATGCGCGGACAGTGGACCGATTTGTTCGCCACAATCGGCCACGTCCATCCCGCCGAGGCAAACTTCATTTACGTCACGCTCGATGAGCCGGAGGCCGTTTGGGCCCACCTCGCCGCGCATGGGGTTCACACATCGAAACAACCGAACGGGATTCGCATCACGCTCGGCAATCAACAAGCCCTTGCCCTGGCACACGAGGCGCTCAGCATTTACGCAATCCAAACATCGAATTAATCAAAAACGCTCCGACTGTTTCCAGTCTGAGCGTTTTTGTCATGGGATGAGTTTGATGACTTTTGCCGGATTACCCCCGACGACGGCACGAGCTGGCACATCTTTCGTCACAATGGCGCCAGAGGCGATGACAGCATCGTCACCGACCGTCACCCCTGGATTCAAGATGGCACCGCCGCCAATCCATACCCGATGTCCGACCGTGACCGGCTTCCCGTATTCAAGACCTGAAATCCGTTCAGTCGGGTCGAGCGGATGCGTCGCCGTATAGACGTGCACACCCGGACCGAGCATGCAATCGTCACCGAATGTGATCGGACAGATGTCGAGGAACACACAGTCAAAGTTAGCGAAGAACCGTTCTCCGAGATGAATGTTATAGCCGTAGTCGCATTTGAACGTCGGCTCCAGATAAAACGAACTCCCGGTCGAGCCGAACAGCTCCGCTAACACAGCTTTTCGGTCGTCGATTTCGTCGATGCCGGAACGATTGAATCGTTCCGTCAAACGCCGGGCCTGACGCCGGTCGGCGACGAGCTCGTCGTCCCCGGCCATGTAAAGGTCGCCCCGAATCATCTTTTCTTTTTCTGTCATCTGCTTCTCCCCCTTTTCTTTTTTTAGTATAGAGGAATTTCTGACCAAACGGGGAATAGGAACATGACGAACTAGAGGAGGAATAGACAGATGAAACGAATTCTTGATTGCAGAGCCAGTGATTTCTTGACGTTCAACCGCTCGGATTTGATTGGATCGATTCGGAAAGCCGAGGGGCGGACCGTACTCGCCGAGGTCATCCCGACCGTGCAGCCGCTCTATCCAGAAGTGACGAACGCCGAACTCGCTCGAGCGTTCGGAGCCGATATGATTCTATTGAATATGCTCGACGTATTCCATCCGTACATAAAGGGTCTGGAAAGCCACGCCTTATTTGGTAACGTACCGGGCGAGACGATGTCTGACAATCCGATTATGGAATTGAAGCGGCTCGTCGGTTTGCCGATTGGGGTCAACCTCGAACCGGTCGACTTCTCCGAAAAGTCAGAGGACATGTATGACGTGAAACAAGGACGTCTGGCGACACGGGAAGCGTTCGCGAGAGCGTCCGAGCTCGGGATCGATTTTATCTGTTTGACCGGCAACCCGAACACCGGGGTGACGAACGAGGCGATCGAGCAAGCCATCATCAACGCCCGCCAAGAGTTCGCTGGCGTCATCATCGCCGGGAAGATGCATCAAGCCGGCGTCGGCCGAGTACTCGACCAAGAGGCCTATGTCCGCTTCGCTGAGGCCGGGGCCGACATCATCTTGATTCCTGCGCCTGGGACGGTCCCAGGCGTCCGCGAAGACGAATTCTATGAAGTCACGCGCGAGATTCAGGCGTTGGATAAACTCGTCGTCGCCGCCATCGGTACGTCACAGGAAGGGTCCGATGAAGCGACAATCCGTGACATCGCCTTGTCCTCGAAGCGGGGTGGGACGGACATCTTCCATATCGGCGACGCCGGCTTGTCCGGAATCGCCACACCGGAGAATATCCAGGCGTTATCGATTGCGATTCGGGGACGGCGCCATACGTATATCCGCATGGCCGCCTCGGTCAACCGCTAATCAAAAGGAACGAAGCCGATAATGGCTTCGTTCCTTTTTGTGTTACCAGTCAGTGACGTCTCGGCGCGGTTTCGCCGGAGTCGTCGTCCCGTGCCGTTTGGCGAGGAGCGCCTCGACGTCTTGTAATGACACGCCTTTGGCGGCGAGCAAGACGAGCAAATGGTACAAGAGATCAGCCGACTCTTCGACCAAATCTTCATCGTTCAGCGCTGCGATGACGACCTCGAACGACTCTTCCCCAAACTTCTTGGCAATCTTGTCGACACCTTGGTCGAATAGATAAGACGTATACGACCCTTCTTTCGGTGACGCCTGTCGTTCTTGAATCAACTTCTCTAATTCGTGAATCATCCTTCCACCTCCGTGAAAAAGCAGCTTCGATTTCCCGTATGACACGTCGGCCCATTGGCACGGACCCGGACCAAGAGTGCGTCTTGATCACAATCGACGTGGATGCTTTCGAGCTCGAGCGTATTTCCGCTCGACTCCCCTTTCATCCAGAGTCGCCCTTTCGAACGTGACCAGAACGTGACCGTGTTCGTCTCGAGCGTCTTCTGAATCGCCTCCTCGTTCATGTAGCCTAACATGAGGACGGCGTCGTCCTCTGTCGACACGATGATGGCTGGAATCAATCCGTTTGCGTCGTAACGAACCGCATCGGCAAGTTGTGCTCGCTGCATACGTGTTTCACCTCTTCCACTGTCGTTTTCCGGTCATGCAAAATCGAGGCGAGTAGCGCCGCATCGACCTTCTCGAGCGCGTCGACGACATGATTCGCGTTCCCGGCACCGCCAGAGGCGATAATCGGGATATCGACGGCGTCCCGGAGCAAATCAAGGATTCGCAAATCGTAGCCACTCTGCTTTCCGTCCTGATTCATCGACGTGACGAGCAGTTCACCCGCCCCAAGTGCAGCCACTTGCTTTGCCCAATCGACGGCCCGCAACTCGGTCCGGTTCTTCCCGCCATACGTATAGACGAAGTAATCGTCGTCTTCGAACTTGACGTCGATGGCGATGACGATACATTGTGACCCGAACCGCTCGGCCGCTCGTTTAATCAAATCGGGTGATTCGACGGCGAGCGTGTTGAGCGACACTTTATCGGCCCCGGCTTTTAAGAGCGAGGAAATATCCTCAAGCGACCGAATACCGCCACCAACCGTGAGCGGAATGAACACTTTCCGGGCGACGGCACTGACGACGTCAAGCATCGTCTGGCGGCGTTCCGTACTCGCAGTGATATCTAGAAGCACGAGCTCATCCGCACCGGATGCGTCATAATACTTAGCAATCTCGACCGGGTCGCCGATATCCCGGAGTGCCACGAACTCGATTCCTTTGACGACACGACCGTCTTTCACATCAAGACACGGAATAATGCGACGTTTAAGCATGGCGCGCCTCCCACTCGATCAAGTCATCGAGGCTGACTTGTCCGGAGAGTAGTGCCTTCCCGACGACCGCTTCGTCGATACCGGCCGCTTGAAGTGCTTCGACATCAGCCTCGGTCGTCACACCGCCCGAAGCGATGAGCGTGACTGAAACAGCCTCACGCAGCGCCTTCATCCGCTCGAGATTCGGTCCGTTCAACTTCCCGTCCGACCCGATGTCCGTATAGAGAATCGTTTTGACACCACGGTCAACGAGGCCTTTCGCGGCATCGATATCTTTTAAGTCGGTCGCTTCTTGCCAGCCGTTGACGGCGACGATGCCATCATAGGCATCGAGGGCGACGGCGACACGATCTCCGTACTTCGCGAGCGCCCGGTCCAAGAAATCCGGGTCTGTGAACGCTTTTGTCCCGAGCAAGACCCGGTCCGCACCGGTCGCCATGACCGCGTCGAGCGCTTCCTCGGAACGGATGCCCCCGCCGGTCTGAACGAAGAACCCGCACGTTTTGGCAAAGCGGACGACATCAAGATGTCTCGGTTCACCAGCTTTCGCCCCTTCGAGATCAATCAAGTGGAGCATCGGGACGCGCCCTTGCCACTCCTTCAATTTCTCATACGGGTCTCCGTACTGTTCTTCTGTATTGAAATCGCCTTCTGTCAAGCGGACGATTTTTCCGTCAATCAAATCAATGGCCGGTAGTAATCTCACGTTCGACCGCCTCCTTCCATTCTTTCAATAAACTGAGTCCAAACGCACCGCTCTTCTCCGGGTGGAACTGCATCCCCGTGACGAGCCCTTTTTGCACGATGGCTGGCACGTCTTCCCCCATATAATCGGCAGAAGCGATCACATGGGTTGGGTCGGTCACGACGTGATACGAGTGAACGAAATAGACGTCCTCGTCTCGCAAAATCGAGTTCCATCCGACGTGTGGCAGACGTTTCGCCCGCATCCGCTCGACGCGCCCTTCAATCAAACCGAGTCCTTCTGTCGGCACCCCTTCCGTGCTCGACTCGAATAAGAGCTGCATGCCAAGGCAAATGCCAAGGAACGGTTTTTCTTGTGCCGATCGTTTCAACAGCGGAATCAGTCCCGTCTCGTTCAGCGATTGCATCGCCTGGGGGAACGCACCGACGCCCGGCAGCAAGATGGCGTCAGCTGCCTCGATGTCTAAGGGATCGTTCGTGATGGTGACGTAACAGCCGATGGCTTGGAGCGCCCGTTCGACATTGAACACGTTGCCCATTCCATAATCGATGACCGCGACCTTCATCCTTCGATCAGTCCTTTCGTCGAAGGCAGTCGATTCGATCCATCTTGCCCGATCGCTTCAGCGAGGGCGCGACCGAACGCTTTGAACAGTCCTTCAATCATATGGTGCGAGTTCGACCCGTAGAGCAACTCAAGATGAAGCGTCAAGCGGGCGTTCATTGCCACGGCCCGGAAAAACTCTTCGGCGAGCTCGGTATCAAAGTCCCCGAGTTTCGGATTTTTGATTTCGGCCCGGTAGACGAGGAACGGACGGCCGGACACGTCGACGACGGCACGCGCGAGCGTCTCATCCATCGGCAAATAACTCGTGCCGTAGCGGCGGATACCGATTTTGTCGCCGAGCGCTTGATTGATCATCTGCCCGAGGGCGATCCCGACGTCTTCGACCGTATGGTGAGCGTCGACCCACGTATCCCCTTCGACATGGACCGTCAAATCGATTTGGCTGTGGAACGCGAACAGTGTCAGCATATGGTCAAAGAAGCCGACGCCTGTCTTCACGTCACTTTGCCCCGTCCCGTTCAAATCAAGCTTGAGCTCGATGTTCGTCTCTTTTGTCTCTCGTTTCGTCTCAGCTGTTCTCAAGTGAAGTCACCTCTTCTATCGTTTGTTGAAGCAAGCGGTACGCCTCGTCCGTTCCGGCACTGACACGAATCCCGTCTGCGAACGCGCGAACATGTACATCTTTTTCAAGGAAGCGGGCTGCCCAAGCTTCGCTGTCCGGTGTCTCGACGTAAAGGAAATTAGCACGGCTCGGTAAGACGTTCCCAATCGGTGCGAGCAACGTCTCAAGCTTTTGTCGCTGCGTTTGATGGAAACTGATCGACTCATCGATATAAGCGGAGTCGTTCAACACGACCGTGGCCACGGCCGCACTCAGCCCACTCACATTGAACGGAGAGCGGAACCGATCAATCTTCTCGATTAAGCGCTCATCGGCGATCATGAAGCCGATGCGCAGATTCGCGAGTCCGAACGCTTTCGATAACGTCCGGAGAATGATGACGTTCGCGTGGTCCGCCAGGCGGTCTTTGAATGAATCTTCCATCGTGAAATCGATATACGCCTCGTCGACGACAAGGTACGGGACTCGGCTGGCAATCGTCTCGAGATCATCGAGCGACCACATCTTCCCGGTCGGATTGTTCGGGTTCGATATGAGGACAAGTTTCGGGTGTTCCGCCTCAATCGTTTGCATGAGCGACTTGAACGACAATCCGTCCGCATCCGGCTGCACGAAATTCCCACGGGCGATATGCGTGTAAATGCCATACATCGAAAAGTCTGGAATCGGTGCGGCGACGACATCGTCGGCATCGAGAATGGCCTGACAGAGAATCGCGAGCAATTCATCGCTGCCACTGCCGACCATGAGTTGCTGCGGGCTCACACCGGCATACGCCGCATAGCTTTGTTTAAGCGCCGTCAACTCGTCGACCGGATAATGGCTCAAGTCGAGCGGAAGCTCTCGGATAGCCGTCTTCAAGCGCTCTGGAAAGACATATTGGCTTTCGTTTTGATTCAACGCGTGCCCTTTGACCGCATGCGGGACGTAGCGTGGAATCGTCTCATAGTTCAGTCTCATACGTCCTCCAATCGGACCGCCATCGCCCGGGCGTGGCCGTCAAGTTGTTCTTGTTGCGCGATTCGAATCGCGGCACGCGTGATGCGCTCATCGAGTTCTGTCATTTGCAGGAACGTCTGGCGTCGGTAAAAATCATCGACCGAGAGGCCGCTCGAGAAACGGGCCGTCCCGCTCGTCGGCAGGACGTGGTTCGGTCCAGCGATGTAATCCCCAAACGCCTCCGCCGCTTCATGACCGAGGAAGAACGATCCGCCGTGACGGATGGCTTGCATGTAATCTTCCGGGTCGGCGACGGCGAGTTGGACGTGTTCAGCCGCCATCTCGTTCGCATAACGAATCGCCTCAGCCTTCGTCTTTACGAGGACACCCCCGCGCTTCATCGCCTCTATCGCAATGTCACGCCGTGGTAATTCAGCCAATTGTCGGTCTAATTCTTGTCGAATCGCTTCGGCCAATTCGCCAGTCGTGACGAGCGCAAGTGCCGTCGCTTCGACATCGTGTTCGGCTTGGGCGAGCAAATCGGCGGCGACCCATTTCGGATTGGCCGTCTCATCGGCGATGATAAGCACCTCGGACGGTCCAGCGACCGAATCGATGCCGACGATATGGGAGACGAGCGATTTTGCCGTCGCGACATAGGCATTCCCAGGCCCGACGATTTTATCGACCGGTTGAATCGTCTCGGTGCCGAACGCCAAGGCGGCCACGGCTTGCGCCCCGCCGACGAGATAACATTCATCCGCCCCTGCGATTTTTGCCGCAATCAATAACGATAAATCGATGCCGTCTTGTTTCGGCGGCGTCACCATGACGACTCGCTTCACGCCGGCCACTTTCGCCGGAATGATGTTCATCAACACGCTCGACGGATAGACGGCCGTCCCGCCTGGTACATACACACCGACCGAATCGAGCGCCATGAAACGGCGTCCAAGCCGGAACATACCGTCTTCGTACACGTCATCTTGACGTCGCTGGCGTTCGTGAAACGTACGAATGCGTTCAGCCGCGAGCGTCAACGCCTCGGTAAGTTCAGCATATGCGTCAGGCGGCGTAAACGTCGTCAAATCGACCGTTTCGATTTTGTCGACGCCGTCAAATTTTTTCGTGAACGCGAGGAGCGCCTCGTCCCCGTTCGACTCTACGGCCTCGAGGATCGGTTTGACCGCTTCTGCCCAGCTTTCCCGCCGGGCCCGGTTCGTTTCTGTACTCATCGGGCATCCTCCTTGCTCAAGCGACGAATCCACGCCTTCAATTCATCAGGATTGTTGGCGAGAGCCGCCTCACTCGTGATGAACTTGGCGTTCACTGTGAAAATCGTCTCGTATTCTTCAAGGTCATTCGCGCGAAGCGTCGCCCCCGTCTCTACGATATCGACGATGCAATCGGCGAGTCCTGTAAGCGGTGCGAGTTCGACCGATCCGTTCAACGCAATCACTTCGACGTTCTGTCGTTTCGAGGCGAAGTGAGAGATGGCGATATTCGGATATTTGCTCGCGACTTTCAATTTTTTTGTTCCATTCTTCCGTTCTTTCGGTCCGCAGACCGCCATGCGGCAACGGCCGAACGGCAAGTCGACGACTTCCAGCACG
Organism: Exiguobacterium sp. s194; assembly: GCF_018618275.1. NCBI lineage: Bacteria > Bacillati > Bacillota > Bacilli > Caryophanales > Exiguobacterium > Exiguobacterium sp. s194. The sequence goes on from NZ_JACSLT010000001.1 coordinate 107,380, forward strand.
CCAGGCGTCTTCTCTCGCAAGATGTCTCCGCCGACGACGCCGACATCAGCCGCGCCGTGCATGACGTATTTGTAGACGTCATCCCCTTTGACGAAGATGAACTCATGCCCGTCGACTTCGACCGTCAGTTCGCGGCCACGCTTTTCAGGCCAAACGGTAAGTCCGACTTGTTCGAAATAGTCTCGGGCCGCTTTTTCAATGCGTCCTTTTGCGATGGCTACTTTCATAAAATCACCTCACCTAACTGTTCTAAATCAAGGGACAGTCCGAACGCCCGACGAGATTGGCCGAAATGTCCGTATAATGAATCATATCGACCACCCGATAGGACGCGTCGTCCGTCGATGCTGCCTGTCACTGTCAATCCTGAATAATAATCAAAATCACCGGTCTGTCCGAAGTCGTACGATACGTTCAAACCGATGGACCGTAAATGTTCGACCGCCCGCTCGACTTCATCGATTGCTGCCGTCAAGCCCGGCTCAGCGACTTCACGTAACTCACCAAGTGCCGAGTCGCCAATCAAGAACGGTAATTTCGCGATTAACGGGTATTGATACGTATCGGCGAGTTCCCGGAGTGACTCCAAATTGCGAAGCGCCAAATATTGGCGGAGCGTCCGCTCAGGGATACCGGCTTCGTCGGCCACGGCGGCGACCAAGGCTGCTGATCCGACTTGAATCCGGAGTCCGTCTTGTGGCAGGACACGCTCGGTCATACTGAGGAACGAGGCAATCAACTCCATATCCGGAGCGTCCCCGTCAATCCATTCGAGACCGAGCTGTTGACGTTCATGCGGCTGTCCCGAATGCTTCGGGGTACGCCGGTAGACGGCACCGGCATATGCAACACGCATCGGCTCATGACCGTCCGCGAGTTTCCGTGCGATTTGTAACGTATAGTCTGGACGCATGACGAGCAACTCTCCGTCATTTCCGAACAGACGATAATAGGCCGACTCATCGAACAAGGCCAAGTCTTGATAGTGCGAATAATATTCTACGAGTGGCGGTTCGATCACGCTGTAGCCGTTCGATTCAGCTCGTTCGAGAAATGATAACATCCACTGCTTCGGACGCAGAACGTCCTCCCCTTGCAATTCGTGCCATCCTTCCGGGATGGATCCTTTTGTATTGAACCAAATCATCGATATCACCCTTTATCTTATTATCACTTTACCAAACTAAAGTAGTGTGTTAAATTTATCAAACCAAGCCGGTGCTGTCAACCGGCGAACTCGAAAGGAATGTCGCTTGATGATTGACTTTACCCGTGATGGTCACCTTCACACCCCATTTTGTCCACATGGCTCGACAGACCCGCTCCAGGCGTACGTCGAACAGGCGTTAGCCCGTGGTATCAAGACGCTCACGTTCACAGAACATGCTCCGCTCCCAGCCCGGTTTCAAGACCCAACACCAGACAAAGATTCGGCGATGGCGTTCGAATTGCTTCCGGATTATATCGAGGCCGTGCAGTCGTTAAAACGGAAGTATCCCGAACTCAACCTTCGCCTCGGCTTAGAGATCGACTACTTGCCCGGCTATGAAGCTGAGACGTTGGCGTTGCTCGAGCCGTATGCCGACGTATTAGATGAAACAATCTTGTCTCAACACTTTCTACTCGTCGCCGGTGAGCTCCTGCCTGTCGACTTCTCGCTCGAGACGTTTCATATCCTCGTCGAACGTGTCGGTTCGTTCGAGGCTGTGATGAAACAATACTATTCGGCGCTCGCTGCCGGCCTCGTATTCCCTTGGGAACGCCTGAAAGTGGACCGCATCGGACATATCGATTTACCAATCAAATATCAGACCAAGTATGTATGGGACCGCTCAAACGTCCTGGCCGAACAGTCGCGCCTGCTCCAGACGATGGCCGCTCGCGGTTTCGGTCTCGACCTCAATACGGCCGGACTGCGCAAGCCTGAATGCGGACAGCCGTATGCCATCGACGTCGCATCTGAGGCGGCCAGACTTGGAATCCCGTTCGTACTCGGTTCGGACGCCCATATCGCCAAAGACGTGGGCGCTGGGTTCGAAACAATACAAAAAAAAGCCACGTTCCTATGAACGTGGCTTTTTCACAGCGATCTAGCTATCTAGATCCCCATTTTCGGTTGTCGATAACGATATGGCGTTCCATTTCTTCATCTATTGACAATAATACCATACTGAATCGGCAAAGCAACCTAAAATTGAAAAAAGGATGACGGAATTGTCATCCTTTGCTATTTAGACCGCCATTTCAGCGTATAAATCTTTTAATTCATTCGTAGCCGCCTCATCCATCTGTAACGCCACGAGTTCGACGAATTGAAGTGCTGGATCCTTGTCACCCGACATACGAACGATTTCGGCTGCCGCATCATCGAGCGCGAGCAAGATACCTGATACACCGAGCGTCGGGTAGTAACGGAGCAGCGCGCGGACGTGCTTCATTTCTGAGATATCGTTTCCATTGATTTTAAGTGCTTTGACCGCCAACTCTTTATGCGTTCCAATCGCGAACTTATCTTCCCACACCTCTTCGAGTGTGATCAACGCTTCCACATCATAGGCACCATCAGTGAAACGAACTTGTTTTTCCATGTAACATTTCCCCTCTCGTTAATCTACTTTCATTATAAGAGAGGAACACACTAAAAGTTTGTGAAATGTTGAACATTTTGTGGAATTTTGTCTCACCTAGTTGTGAACATAAAAAAAGGTCCCTCCGAGGAGAGACAAATAATGGAAGAGTAAAACACCATTGGCAGTACATTAATAATATAACACCGAATGTAAACGTTTACAATGTGTTTTTAAAACTTTTTTCAAGTGGCATATGTACCACGTCAATTCCGCTCTCGCGCATTAAATCGAGACCGTCGCCATGTTCATAACCGACCGCATAGACGACACGAGCGACGCGGGAGGCAATCAAGGCGAGCGAGCAGGCGTGGCACGGCGAATGGGTCACATAAGCCGTCGCCCCGAATGCGTTCGTCGAATCGGCGGCGAGCTTTCCGATCGCGTTGATTTCAGCATGAATCTCATGCTGTTTCGACCAATTGTGATGATCGTACGGGTCCGAGCATTTGATATAGGTCACACCGTCATGAATGAACGAGACCGGCGTTTCGAGCAAGTCGACCGCATTCGCGGATACATACTCAGCACGCTTATAAAATCCGTCATCCCGTTTTAAGAAGATTTCATTACAGTTCGTATGCCCCGGCGGCGTGCCGTTCAAGCCAATCGAAATCGGCTTCTCATCTTTGACGATGACGCAAGCGACACTTTTAGAGGCACACTTCGAATGACGTACCGCCATCATATCGGCAAACTGTAACCACGTCTCGTCCCATAGGTGTTGTTTATCCATTGTTGATCCTCCTCGAAGAAAAGGAAAGTCTGAATGCTCAGACTTTCCCCGTCAATATCCAGTCTCTTTTGGCAACTCTTTGTTTTTCGAAGCAATCTCGATGACTTTTTCTTTCAACTCGTGCTCCATCCGATCGAGTTCACGTTCCGCCTCACGACGCTTCTGACGTCCCTCTTGTTGAATCCGGAGCGTCTCATCGAGCGTCGAGAGCAAGTTCTCGTGCGCCACTTTAAGCGACTCGACCGAGACGATGCCTTTCTCGTTCTCCGTGGCAATCTCGATTGAAGAGTCTTTCAACATCTTCGAGTTCTGCTCGAGCAACGTATTCGTCGTCTTTGTGACGTCTTGCTGCATCCGGAGCGCCGTCTTTTGTCGCGTCAAGCTGAGCGCGAGCACGACTTGGTTTTTCCAAAGTGGAATCGTATTGACGACCGCCGACTCGATTTTCTCGGCTAGAATCTGGTTGTTCTGCTGGATCACCCGGATTTGCGGGGCCATCTGCAGGCTGATCGTCCGGCTCAGTTTCAAGTCGTGCAACTTCTTCTCGAACCGGTCTGCGAGTTGAATCATGTCGTTCAACTGTTGCAGTTTGACCTGGTCTTTCGACATCTCGACTTCTTGACGAAGCGGGGCAATCTCATAGCTCCGTACGTGATCAAGCTTTGTCTCCCCAGCGGCGATATAGACGTTTAGTTCTTCGAAGTAGCGTTTGTTTTTGTCGTACATTTGATCGAGCATCGTGATATCCTTCATCAAACCGAACTTGGCCCGGTCTAGATTATGGATGACCTCTTCTAAATAGACACTCATCTTTTCAAACTGTAACTTATAGTTCTCGGCTTTCTTTTTGGCCCGGCCGATGAGCGGCAGATTGTCCATGAAGCTCTTCTTCTCCGGCTGCAGCATGTCCGGGTCCATCTTGCGCACATTCTGCATCAAATCGGACAATAGCTTGCCGGCGTCACCGCCATCTTTCATCCGGACCTCAGTCAAGATTTGGTCCGAGAATTGCGACAGTTCACGTTGTACGTTCGAACCGAACAGCATGACGGAATCCGTCTTTTTAATATCAATCGACTCTGCGATGCGCGTGATGCGTTCCCGGTGCGCTTGTGGGACGTCGGCATTTACTTGAATGGCCGGCACCTCATGTTTCTCGGTCATCGCTGACCAGTCCACGGACGGGTCCGAAATCGCATCGGTTTCTGTCTTCGTTTTCGTTTGGGAAGTAAGTTCTTCTTCTGGCCATGACTGCCAGTTCGTTTCATTCGATGAAGTCATGCTTTTTTCTCCCTTCTGGTTGATCGGCCAATACTCTCTCCATCATAATCAACTCTCGTTCAAAATCGACCGCGTCATCTTCGAGGAGACGACTGCGCTGTTGTTTGAACTTGTCGACGATGAGCCGCATATTGGTCATCAACTGTTCACGTGTCTCTTCTTGAATGACGACTCGTTTTCCTTCTAGTTCTTTGAATTTCAATACGACCGACACGAGCGAGTCCAAATAGAACGTGAACAAGTCACGGACATGTTTGGCATCTTGAGGGTTCTCGAACAGCTCAGCGAACAGTTCGTGTGCTTCTTTCGAGACCGCCTTCATCTCACGCCGCACCTCGATGTCTTTAATCTCAGGCAAGACGCGGTCAATCTGTTGTAACTTCTCATAGCCTTGTTCAATCGTCCGCTGTAAAAATTGAAGCTCTAAATCATCTGTCGCTTCAAATTGGCGCACCGGCGCCGCTTCTTCGAGCGGTTTCAAGATGCGTGAACCGACGAACGGTTCGTCCTCGTCGAGCAACAGTTTCTTTTTGGCCCGCTTGGCGACAGGCGCCGGTGCCCGCTTCCTGCGTTTGCTGTTCGACCACACCTCGTTCAACACGAGCGCCCCGACGATGATAAACAACCAAGAGAAATCAAAAACGCTTATGGCAAAATATAGGATTGCCCCGGTCAGGGCCCATTTCATCCATGTTTTCATCCGTTTCACCTCGTCTCATGATACTTCTATTGTACCTTACGTGACCCTTCAAAAAAAGTTTCGTCATCTTTATAAGCTTAGCATAACGTTCCCGCGCGCTCTCTCGGTCGCAAGAACGAAAAGTATGGCCGATGACTGGACAAAAAACCTCCTGATTCGACGAATCAGGAGGTTTCTACGATTATAATGTGACCCACGTCGACACCATGACGACGGCAACCGTCACCGGAATGACGTACCGGATCAAGAAGTGCCAGATCGGGTACAACTTCACACCGATGTCTGACGTTTGAATCTCTTCTTTCAAAATGCGTTGGTCGACGATATAGCCGACGAAAATCGATGTCAAGAGCGCACCGACCGGCATTAAGACGTAGCTGACGATGTAATCCATCGAATCGAAGAACGTGCGACCGTTTAAGAACTGCATCTCGCTCATGACACCGAACGAGAGTGCCGATGGAATCCCGACTGCGAAGACGATGGCCGCTGACAACAGGGTGACGTTTCGCTTCGATATCGTTTGTTTCTTCTCGTTCAACTTGTCCGTCACACCGGCGACGACGACTTCAAGCATCGCAATCGATGATGTGATTGAAGCGAACGTGAACAAGAGGAAGAACAACACCATGAAGAATCCACCAAGCGGTACTTGGTTGAATACGGCCGGCAAGACAACGAAGAGAAGCGCCGGTCCTTCTGCCGGGTCAAGACCCGAAGCGAAGACGGCCGGGAATATCGCGAGGCCTGCGAGTAGCGAGACGGCAATATTCAAGAGAACAATCATGTTCGCTGAACGATTGAGCGTGCCTTTCGTCTGAATGTACGACGCGTACGTCAACATGGCTGCGACACCGAGCGATAGCGAGAAGAACGCTTGACCGAGGGCGAACAAGACCGATTCACCGGTCAAGGCAGAGAAGTCAGGTTGCAAGAAGAAGCGAACCCCTTCCATCGCTCCGTCAAGCGTCAACGAACGGATGACGAGCACGATGAAACTGACGAACAAGAGCGGCATTAAAATCTTGCTCATGCGCTCGATGCCAGCCTCGACACCTTTTAAGACAATCAAGAGCGTAATCAATAAGAACAAGAACTGACCGAACACGGCGATGCCTGGTGACGAAACGACATCTCCGAACACGGCACCGAACTCGTCAGGCGAACGTCCGTTCAATGTCCCGCTCAATCCGAGACCGACATAGATTAAAACCCAACCACCGATGACACTGTAGAATGAGAGCAATAAGAAACATGCGATGACGCCAAGGTAGCCGACGAGTGTCCAACGACGGTGTCCTAATTTTTTGAAAGCGAGCAGTGCCGTCTTTTGTGTCGAGCGTCCGACGATGAATTCACCAATCAATAACGGTAACCCGAGTAAGAGCGTGAACGCTAAAAACATGAGCAAAAAGGCGCCGCCTCCACTTGTGCCGGTGACATACGGAAATTTCCAGATTGCACCGAGACCAATCGCAGACCCTGCGGCCGCTAAGATGAATCCAATTTTTGAGGCGAACGAATTTTGCGCCATTACCATCCCTACTTCCTGTTTTCATATCTTTTTTCATAATAATAGTGAAATACTAACACGGTTCAGAAATGAGAACAACTAAAAACAGAGAAAAGTCTGAATTCTTTTCTCTGTCAGCAATTTTTATCGATTTTTAGTGTGACGGGACGAGAAATGACAACTCTCCCGGCAGGACATCGACGTCCAGCCGTTCCGCCTCGAAGTGCTCCCCATCGACGTCGATGATTTGAGATTCACTCAAATGGACGGTCAGTTGAGACATCTGTAGATGCACCCATTCCGGAGACGACTGTTCGAGTCCGAGCTGTTGGGACAACAATTGACGAATCATCGGGAAGCCGATGGCGGAACTATGGACGACCTCGACGAGTCCGTCCGTGAACGACTGGGTCGGGAGTTTCGTCGGTACCGTCCCGAGATAAGCCCCGTTCCCTACATATAGGAAGCTGACTGGTCCATCGTGGACGACTTCCCCACCGTGTTCGATGCGAACATCGAACGGATCGAGTTCACGAAACTGCCGGATCGTCGCTAAAAAGTAACCAATCGACCCGAGTGATTCTTTTTGGAGCGGATCGATTTGTCTCGACGCGTCCGCGATCAGGCCGACCCCGATGAAGTTGAGCCCGTACCGTTCGTTGACTCGCATCACATCAACCGATTGTGCGTAACTCATCTTGAACAAACGGGCCGCCTCGATTGGTTCGACCGGTAGAGCGAGGGCACGGGCGAAATCATTACACGTGCCGGCCGGAATCAGACCGATTGTCGGCCGTTCATCTCGCGGAAGCTTCATCAAGCCATTGACGACCTCATGAAGCGTCCCGTCCCCGCCGATGACAATCAAGTGCTCGTAAGCCCCGCTCTCTTCGGCGAAGCGACCGGCGTCTCCTTGCGCGAGCGTCTTCCGAATCAAAATCTCATCGTATAACGATTCAATCGTCCCGACGACCTCACCGAGCATCGTCTCGTTCCCGCCAGACGTGGGATTGGAGATAATCAATGCTCTCATAACAGACCAGCCTGCTCCAAGAAGTCCTTCGCGACGTCGTACGCCCGTTTATTCCCGTACGCGACGCGACGGTTCAATTCAGACATCTCTTCGTCAGTAATTTTACCACCCAATTGGTTGAGGGCATCCTCGATTTCCGGATGTTCATCGAGCGTCTCTTGTTTCACCAACGGAGCTCCTTGGTAAGGTGGGAAGAACTGTTGGTCGTCCTCGAGGACAAGCAATTCGTTCTCGGCGATATCCGGGTCGGTCGCATACGCATCGACGAGGTTGACGTCTCCACGTGCGATGGCACGATAGCGCAACTTTTGTTCCATCGAGACGACCGACGGGAAATCGAGACCATACGCTTGTTGCAGTCCCGGGTATCCGTCTTCACGGTCTGTGAACTCGAGCGTGAATCCGGCCTTAATATCCGATTGAACGTTTCGTAAATCCGAGATGGCGGTGATGTCTTCTTGCTCGGCATAGTCGCGTGGGATCGCGATGGCGTATGTGTTGTTGAACTGCATCGGTTCAAGCAACGCATAGCCGTCATCGGCGAGCGCGTCCCGAGCCTGTTCATACACTTCACGGGCATCGTTCGAGTTCGGTGTCTCTTTCACGAGACTCGCGAGCACCGTTCCTGTGAATTCTGGATAGATGTCGACATCGCCTGATTGTAACGCGCCCCAGACGAACGTCGTCTCTCCGAAGTTTGGACGGACGGATACAGACAAATCAGTCTGATCTTCAATCAACAGCTTATACATGTTCATTAAAATCTCAGGCTCTGGCCCGAGTTTCCCCGCGATGACGAGGTCGGTCTGTTGCGTGCGACCGAAGGCTAGCGGGGCCGCGACGATGAGCGCCAACACGGTCGAGACGGCAATCAATTTCGTCTTGTTCCGGGTTGCCGTCGCCCCTTCCATTTGGCGTAGCAAGAAATCGAACAACAAGGCAAGGATGGCGGCCGGGATTGCCCCGAGGAGAATTAAGTAATTGTCGTTTCGGTTGATGCCGAGAAGGATTAACGTCCCGAGCCCACCTGCGCCGACGAGGGCGGCGAGGGTCGCCGTTCCGACAATCAGCACCATCGCCGTTCGAATCCCGGCCATGATGACCGGTAGCGCGAGCGGGAGTTCGACTTTCATCAAACTTTGGTTCGGTTTCATCCCACAAGCCCTGGCCGCTTCGATGAGCGATTTATCGACCTCGTTCAGCCCGGTGAAAGTATTTCGTAAAATCGGGAGCAAGGCATATAGCACGAGGGCAATCGTCGCCGGTAAAGCACCAATCCCGACGAGCGGAATCATAAGACCGAGGAGTGCCAAAGAAGGAATCGTTTGAATGATGGCGGTAACGCCGATGGCGGTCTCGGCCACTTTCTTGCGACGCGTCAACCAAATCCCGAGCGGAACGGCGATTAAGACGGCTATCAAAAGTGATACGACGGAGAGCTGCAAGTGCTCAATCAGCGCCTCGACGAGTTCGCCACGCCGGTTTTGAAATGTCTCAAGCATCTACCTCACCTCTTCCACGTTGTGTAAAGTCGAGGACGAACGGATCCGTACTCGCTCTAATTTCATCTGGAGTACCGATAACGACCAATTCGCCATCACGCATCAAGGCGATGCGATCCCCAAGTTTCATCGCTTCTTGCATGTCATGGGTCACGAACAGAATCGTCTTCCCGAGCTCATCGTTCAAGCGTTTAATATCATCTTGAAGTTGACCTCGGCTAATCGGATCGAGCGCCGAGAACGGTTCATCCATCAAGATGACTTCCGGATCGGCTGCAAGCGCCCGCAGTACGCCGACGCGTTGTTGCTGTCCACCGGATAGTTCCGTCGGCTTTTTCACTCGCAAGACCGGATCCAGCCCTGCAATGTTCATGAGTTCGGTCACGCGGTCCTTCGTCTTCTGTTTAGGCCATTTCAATAATTCGGGAACGACAGAAATATTTTCCTCGACCGTTAAATGAGGGAATAAGGCAATTTGTTGAAGCACATAACCAATGTTGCGTCGCAACTCGTATATATCGAATTGATAAATCTCTTTCCCGTCGATGAGGATTTTTCCATCTGTATGGTCAATCAGTCGATTCACCATCTTCATCGTCGTCGTCTTCCCGCACCCCGATGGCCCGATTAAGACAAAAATCTCTCCTTTACGGACTGTCAAATCCAAGTCTTTGACGGCTAGCGTCCCGTCTTCGTAGCGCTTGGACACATTTTGAAATTCTATCAACTCTACCCCTCCTCGGCTCGTAACTTTTTCATGAAAGTCAAATATTAGTTTGCCCGTTTCCAACGTTTGTTAAACAATCGGACGTGCTATCTGGTGCGTATGGACACTGCCGGTAAGCAAAATCATGAAGCAAGGCACAAAAAAGGTCCTCCTAAAGGAGAACCTGCTGTTATGGAAGTGTAATCGTGATGTGGCGACGACCCCAGTTGATGGCCTCGTCTTTCGTGTCGACGAGCAAGTCGACGATATTTCCTTTGATGCGTCCACCCGTATCCAAGGCAATCGCTTGACCGACACCTTCGATTTGAACAATCGTTCCAAGTGGGATGACGGCTGGATCGACTGCGATGATACGCATGCCGTTATAGAAAATCGAATCCGTGACATCATGACCGGTTGCCGTCAAGACGCGGCCCCCGTATGAGCCGTTATCGGCTGCATCGTTCGTGTACGCCGTCGACTCGGCTTGAATGGAGCGTCCTGTCGTCGAGACTGGAGTTGCAGTCGTTGTCGACACCGTCGATTGCTTTTTCGTAGCTGCGGCTTGACGTTTCGCTTCTTCTTGTCGTGCCTGCTCGGCAGCGACACGTTTTTCTTCGGCCAAACGTTCTGCTTTTGCTTCACGCTCTGCCTGCTCTCGCTCGGCTTTCTCTTCGGCTACCCGTTTTTCTTCCGCGATCCGTTTCTGTTCGGCTAGTCGTTTTTCTCGTGCAATCTTTTGCTGGCGTTCTTGCTCGATTGCTTTTCGTTCCAATTCAAGTGGGTTTTGGACAATTTTTTGTTCTGTCCCAATCCCGATTTGGGCGGCATCGGCCGTTGCGGCAAACGCGAACGTTCCCACCGCCATAAGTAGGACAGTCATCATATATTTTAAGGAATGCATAATCAATAGGTCAGCACCTTTCTCGTCATCTAACGAACAGGAGTTAATTTACCATGCCCGTCCGACCCCGAGAAGGGATTTTGATGAAGTGAAATATTTCTGACACATCGACTCTCTGTCGGTTACAATCTGTAACATTTACATGAAACATAGCGCTACCAAGCATTTTTATAAAAAATTACAGATTCGTTACAATACGACGTGTAACAAATCTGTAATCTGATTGTCATTCTGTTTCAGCTTCGGTCGAGCGCAAATCGTGAGGTCTTACCATGCCCCAAGGTGCCACGTCGACGTCCACTTCGAACGTCTTCGCCCCTTCGATTGCTGATGTCTCTTCCTCAGCGACACGATACGAACTCATATCATCAATATATACTTGGCGGTCGTAATAGTTGGCCCGAGTGCCTCCGAAAAACGGCCGTGAACTGACCCGGTCAATGGTCGCATATCCATCGTCCCCCGTTTTGAATGAGACGTATACTGTCCCTGACTCGACATCTTGTCTTCCTTCGAACGAGTCATACTCCAAATAGACGAAGTCTCCGAAAAACGGGTCGTACGGTTCGTAGGAAGTCGCTTTGAACGTATATGTCTCACCGAACCAGGAGACCGCATAGACGAGCAGTATAAACCCGACGGCAATCAACACTTGCACAATCGGTACTAGCCAAGGCGTCAATCGTTTCATGTCTGAGCATCCCCTCTCGTCGTACGACTACGGCTGCGCCACCACAAGGCTAGCGACAATGCGAAGACGATCAATGCTCCGATGAGGAAGAACAGTGAAATATCGAGTTTATCCCAAACATAGATGAAGTAGATCGTCATTTGAACGAGCAAGAAATAGATGAAGGCGAGCACGATCGGTTTGCGATTATGGTCTTGATAGACGAGATAAGCGAGGGCGACCGCTTCAAGCAGGATGGCCAGCAAGATGCCCGAATCCTCGAACAATGAGAAGGGGATGACGGCGAGCAGGCTGACCCACATCAAATCTGGACGTCGGTGCAACAAATAGACGGCGACGAGGACGACCGAAAGGATTGTCGCCTCGATGACCGACGGCGTTCGTTGCGACAACCAGCCTTCCGTCGCATTAATCAAATAGCCGATTGATAGGACGGCTGCGACGAAAAGGTACAGATAGTTCCATTGGGCCCGCTCCCGATAAACGAGAAACAAGACGTGTAGCGCAGCGAGTGCCCATAACGGCCAAAAGCGGCCTTCATAGTCGGCGTACTGACCAATCGTGATCAATAGGCCGTAGAAGCCGAACCAGGCGAAAATGCGATCGAGCTCGTTGTCCCCATAATGGAACCAGACCCACGTCACGATCAATCCGAACGCAATCAACGTGATGCCGATGCCTTGAAAACTATTCGTGATTGCCAAAAAGCCAGCGAGTGCGGCCAAGAACGTGAAAATCGGATGTTTGAAAATCAATTTGTGCATGACGGCGACGGCAAGGAATAACCAGAATAAGAACGGAATTTGCGAGGAAAGATTATACGTCGAGAAAATGACGATCATCGTGGCGACGAAAAAGGCGACGCCTAACAGTCGGAATAGCGTGACATAGCGTGACGCTTTCACTTGCAGGCGTTCGGCGGTCACATACATCCCGACCATAAACACGAGGAAAATAGCGACTTTCACAAGATCAGGAATCGCTTGCCAATTGGCCGCGACAAAACTGAATAGACTAAGTGCGAGCAAAATCGATCCGATAATCACAAGAATAGGCGGTTTGTGCTCACGTTTGTCACCGACCGCCAACTTCTTATGTTCATACTCGACCAAGCGCTGACCGGTCACTTCATCCAGTAAACCGGCCTCTTCCCATTCACGAACTTTTTTGTCAATGGACACCTGAATCATCCCTTTCGATTAAAAGGTCAGCTGGCGCGTTCGATCAATTCCAAATCTTTTTTCAGTAAAACTTGCTTCTCGAATTCGAGACCAAGCTGTTGAAATTCTTCCATGATGGAAACGTCCCCGATGACCGTATTGGTCAATACGGCAGTCACTTCTGCGACCCAACCTTCACGAGTTGACTTGACGATATCACCCACAACGAATTCTACAGACACACCCATTCACTTCCAATCTTAAATTTGTTTCTATCATTATAACGAAATTATATCGGTTTGAATACGTTTTCTTTAAGCCGTTTAATAAATTGTGTCAAAATTTTTCCAGTCAATCCCCAAATAATGTAGTCTTCATGTTCATAAAAAGGTTCTCTCATTTTAATTACCCGTTTTTCGTACGCTTTAGCATTCGCCATCCGGTCAAACGGAATATTTTGATCAGGATTCATCGTCCATTCCATCTCGCCGTGGAACGGGTCGAGCAACAGCAACGTCTCGACCGGGATTGAGAACAGATGGTCGACTTCATCGGTGTGACGGACGTCTGGGAGCTTCGGAATCACTCCGACGAACGGATAGATCAGTTGCCGATGTGGCGTTGCGAGGGGTTGCAGGCGACCGATCACTTCAATCTCTTCCACCGCGAGCAATAGCTCCTCACTCGTCTCACGAACAGCCGCCTCGACCGGGGTCTCGCCAGGATCGAGACGGCCGCCCGGGAATGAGATTTCTCCAGGCTGGCGCCGCATCGTATGGGCGCGCACTTCAAAGATGACATGCCACGCTCCATCGACCTCGACCAAAGGAATCAATACGGCAGCCGTCTGTTCATAATTCTCTTCCATCGAAAAACTGTCACGCAATTGTTGTTCCGTGATCCACGATTGTTTCATGTTCTCCACCTCATTCTCTATGTTTCTACAGTTCCACCGTTGTCTCCTCGTTTAAACGCATCAAATGTCGGAAATATCATTATTAATGATAGGAGATGGTAGATGTGGTGGACAAACAAGTTGATGTATTGATTGTCGGGGCGGGCCCGACCGGACTCACGCTCGCGCTGACGTTAGCCAGATATGGAATCTCATTTGAAATCATCGATCGCAAGACGACACCGTCGAACAACTCCCGCGCCATCGGGATTCAACCGCGGACGATTGAAGTCTTCTCTCGTCTCGATGTCGCCAAAGAAGTGCTCGACCGGGCGCGGACCATCGAGAAAGGAAATCTATATTTTTCAGGACAATGGACGGCCAAGCTCGAATTTTCCCGTCTCGTCACGCCCTATCCGTTCGTGACGTTGCTCCGTCAAAACGAGACCGAAGCAATTCTCGAGGCGGCGTTAAACGAGCACGGGCATTACGTCCAGCGTGGGGAAGCGCTCGTTTCGCTGACACATTACCCGTCTCGTGTGCTCGCACATTTGGAGTCAGACTCAAACCGGACAATCGAGGCCAAATATGTCGTGGCGGCCGACGGAGCGAACAGTACGATTCGACGCATGCTCGCTCTGCCATTCAGCGGAAAATCGTTTAAGGAATCGTGGGTGCTCGCCGACATGAAAGCTAAATGGAACATCTCGCGTGAAGAGGTGCATATTTTCTTTTCGGACCGCGGTGTATTGGAAGTCTTCCCGCTCACGGACGACACGATTCGCATCACCGGCAATCTCGCGAGCGATGAGTCGTTCAACGAGGCGGAATTGCGTGAGTTGATCGAACAGCGCAGCCATATGGATGTCGAAATCGACGAGGTCGAATGGTTCTCATTGTTCCGGGTCCATAACCGCATGGTTGACTCATTCATTCACAATCGCGTCATTCTCATGGGTGACGCCGCCCATATCAATTCACCTGTCGGCGGACAAGGGATGAATACCGGCATCGCCGATTCGTTCAACCTCGGCTGGAAGCTGTGGCTTCATTTGAAGGCGGGTGCCCCGTTCCGCGTCGTCGATTCATATCGCGATGAGCGCGAACATGTGGCCCGTAACGTCCTGCAGACGACGAACGTGGCGACCGAAGTGTTGCAGACGACGCTCCCAGTCCTACTGCCGTTCCAAGCACTAGGCGCCGACGTCTTTACGCGCGTCAATCTCATCAACCAAAAAATCACGGAACGGATTGCCCAGCTACACTTGTCGTATCCTGGACATTCCCGCGTCCCGTTCTTACGCGTCACCGAAGGCAAAATCTTCCCGGAAATCGAGATTATCCGGACGGACGACGGGCTCCGCACGAAGATTTCAGAAGTCGCCGACGGCCGCTTCCAAGTGCTCGTGCTCGACGACGATAAACGGGACGCGAGCGCGTTGTATGACTATTTGAACGACCATCAATCGTTCTTCCAAATCATCACGCTGTCGAAGACGAGCCGTCCCTTCTTCGATCAAGGCAACGAGCTCGCGAAATCGCTGTTCATGAAACGCGGCGTCCTCGTCATCCGTCCAGACGGTTATCTGCTCCACAAGCAGCGGCACCTTCGCCCGGAAGCGCTACAAGCGACGATGACAGCTTGGTTGCCGTCCCCATAACAAAAGCTCCACTCGGATTTGAGTGGAGCTTTTGTTTACGCTTGATTGTAATAAAGCGTCCCTGGTTTCGACAGCGTCAAGTCATAAAACGCCTCGAACGCTTCGATATCTTCCAACTTGCGAAAATCGACTTTGTCCGTCTCTTCATTCGGGATTGCGACGATGATGCCATCATCGGTCTGTTTGATCATCCCGGTCTGTCCGTTATGGATGCGGATGTAGAGCACGTGCTTGTCTTCTAGCAGCGTCACGGCTTCGCGACGCGATTGAATCGTTGTTTTCATAGTCATCCCCCACTTTCTTTTGAGTATACCGGTCCATCGTTGTTGCTTTCAAGCGGTTGCGCCCTTAAAATTATGTAAAGAAGGGGTTGAACGCTTTGAATTTGGAAACTATTTTAATTATCGTCTTAGGCATCACATTCGTCGTGCTCGTCTCGATCCGCGCCGTCCGCAACTTGCAGTGGGTCCGCTTCGGTGAGGCGTTCGGCAAACAAGGCGAGGCGCTACTTGACGACTATACGTACTTAACAGAACAAGGCATCACGTGTCGCGTCGAGCACGGTTTACCGACCGGCCGCCTGTTCCGCCCGCTCGCCAAAAACTTGGACGACCGGGTCGCCTTGTTCGTCCATCGCAAAGACGAACAGAAGGCTCGACAATTATTGAAATAAAAACGGCGCTTAAACTACAGCGCCGTTGTGTCAGGCTGTAGACATTAACATCGTCTGCAGCCTTTGTATTTGTCCGACCGGGCACAATGAAAATGGCGCTGACTCTTCAGCGCCATTTTCATTTATGTACTTGCCGCTCCGAGCAATAGTAGGCGATATGTTTAATCGTCGCCTCAGACAACAGCTCGAGCTTCGTCTTCGTGATGACATCGTCAATCACATCGAACGTCTCGGCACAGTTCGCTTTGATGCGTTCCACTTTGAGACGTGGTGTCTCCGGGAATATTAAAAATGACGTGACGGGAACAGCTTGTCCGCATTGCCTCTTCAAGACACTCCGGACGTGCTTCGTCATCCGCTCAAGTTCTTCCATCGGATGCGGATAGATGTTTTTCCAACCGAGCGGCGTCTCGAGACGACAATCTCGGTTCGTCATATGGACGGCCGACGTCGTCCGGTTGATGCGGACTAAAAAGACGCCCTTCGGTCCGACCAACACATAATCGAGCACGTCATCGCCGAGCTGGACGTGTTCAATCATCATCCAATCAAAGCGACATGTATGACGAATGATCTCGACGATCTCGTCCGTGTACGATTTCGGTGGTGTGATGACTTCTTCTTTCGTGCGGAACAAGCCTTTCGTCTGTCGTTTCTCAGGTTCTTTCTTGACGGCCGTCAATACTTGTAACATCTTCTCCACCTCCTCCCTTTATTCGCTTGGACCGACCTGTTTTCCGAAGACGGCCTTTTCTAAATTCGAGATGCGTCGCAACATGTCATAGTTCGACGCGACAGGCTGGGCCGGTTTGACCGGTTCTGCTGCTTGTTCGTTCGAACCGCGACGAAGCGACTCGTTCTCTTGGCGCAACCGTTCGATTTCTTTCGTCATCTTCTCGTAATCGCGGATGACGACGTCCAAAAACTGGTCGACTTCTTCTTGTGAGTAGCCACGGAGGGCGGTTTTGAATTCTTGTTTATAAATGGCTTCAGCTGTTAGTTCGGTCTGCATGATTTTCACTCCCAATGTTGTTCCCATTGTTTTTCTTCTTCGATTACACGTAACTCTTCCGGTGTAATCAAGAATAACTCCATCTGGTGTTTTCGTTTAGCCCCTTCGACGAGAAAACGAGGGCTTCCCCCCGTCTCTTCGTCATACAGCGTGATTAATCCTGCTGCTTTGTCCAAAAAGAAGGCGGTTTTTGCGCGCAATTGGCTCGGGTCCTCGTACGGACGTTGGGTCAGCGGTTCAAAAAAGTCAGCCTCGAGCTGCAAGCGGATGAACAGTTCTTGTTCAAACGGCTTGTACTTCTCTTCCATCTGTAAAAAAGGTGGAAACACGGCAATTTTGATTGGATAAGATTCTCTTAACTCTAACAATACTTCTCCAGCCCACAATTCACAACCGTTCGTGCCACTAAAGATGAACCATTCGGCCCCAAGCTCGATTGCTTCCATTATTTTTCGCTCGTAAGCTTCTTTGATGATATCGATGCCAGGATGGTCGGCTTTGAAGATGCCGAGCTCATGTGGACGATATCCTGTGATGGCGACAACTTTCATGACCGCTTCCTTTCTAACCGATTCATCCGATGACGGAGTGCCCGCATCTCGGTCAAGGCGGTCTGTCGAAGTACCGTCTCTTTCCGTTCCGAGAGCGTCAGCGCCTGCTCGGTGAACGTGATGGCTCGGTTGATGTCTTTTTGATGATGTTCGGCATATTTCGCCAACTCGACGAATGCCTCGACCGTACCGACCTGTTCGAACAGCGGCAACGCCTGCTCCATCTGGCCGGTCCGTTTTAACAGCAGGGCTTGACGCATCAAGGCACGTTTCGTCGGTTGTTCAAGCCGCTCATATTCTTGAAGCGCCGCCTCGGCGTTACCGAGATCGTTCAACCAGTGGGCCCGCTCTTCCCCAAACGGCGTTTCATCGGCTTCGACGAGATGACAGAGACGTTTATAAAGTGAGACTAGACTCAAACAGTCAGCATGGTGGTGTTCGATGACGGGCTGGATGATATCCGGTTCCCGTTCTTTCACGTATTGAAAATAGTGCATCGGCGCCAAAAAGCCAGGCATGTCGTCCGTCCGGGCATGACCGAAGTGGGCCTCGACCGCTTTGAGCGAGACCGATTCAAGTGTCGGTTTCAACAGACGACGTGAGGCATGCAACAAATCGACGTGGCCGACGGCCGGGAGCGCCTTCACTTTCGAACGGACGAACGTATGCCTTGTTTTGATTTGGGGCCAGTCGAACGACTTGCCGTTATACGTCACGAAACGAACCTCGTCGCCGATGTCATTCAAGAAGTGATAGTAGAACGCCGTCTCGAACGCCGGGTGCGGCAACACGTACTGACTCATCTCCAGATGATCGTCTTGGAAGCGCGCGAAGCCGATTAAAAAGATTGAGGTGCCGGAGCCGCGAAGCCCGGTCGTCTCGGTGTCCATGAACAATACCTGTTCGGATGGGACATCGACTTGAAAGAACGGATGGGTCGATGTTGCGAGCGAGGCTTTCGCCTCTGCGAACGTATAGTCATGATACGTCTCATCGAGTGGATAAATCTGTTTCAAGCGGACGCACCACTCTTGTTCGAACGTCAAAATCTCTCCGCCGCGCTCGCGCCACTTCGCCTGTTCAACGTCGTCCGGCGTCACGGTCACCTGTTTCGGTTCATTCGTTTTAATGAGTCGTGATAGTTTTGCTTTCATATCGTTCCTTTCAATGCTTGCAACTGTCTGACGACCTGCTGTTTAAAGTCACCGTAGCCGATCATTCCGACACAGCGCGGACAACCGCTCTCGCACGGACAATCGTCGACCGTTCGAATGGCCGCATCCAAGACCTCATCGGCGTCGCGATAAAGTGCTTCGCTCAGCCCGATGCCGCCCGGATAGCGGTCATATAAATAAACGGTCGGTTTATTCGTATGGGTCGCTTTCATTTGAATCGTCGTGAACAGATCGAGCGTGTCACACATCAAATAGAGCGGGGCTAGGCGTCGCAACAGATCGCTGACCGCCTCGAGCTGGTCTTCCATATCGGCTTCCGAGTAGGCGAACCGTTCGTCGAGCGTGAACCATGTCGCGGTCGTATGAAGTTCCCGCTCTGGCAAGTGAATCGGTCCGGAACCGATATTCTCATGCGTCCCGAACTTGATTTTTTTGAACAGGGTCGCCATCGCGATGACCGACACTTCCCCGAACGTCTTCACGCCGGTCGTCTTGTTCTCTTCCAACACTTTCAATTCGACTGCCAAATTGGCGTCCGTATAGTAGTCGACGTCGACGCGTCGGACGTACGCTTTCTTCTCTTCGAAGTCGAGACGTTCGACTTGATACTGTTCGGCGCCATGTAAATAGATGGCTTCGTCGTGGAGCAACGTCATCGCGCTGAACGTATCCATCTCACCGATGACTTGGTTCTTCGCGGTTTGATCGACGATGACGACGTTCTCTTGGTCACTCGTCCGAAGCGAGATGTCATGGGCCGGGAACGCATCAGTCATCCAATAATATTTATCGGCCCGTTCGTGCAAGATGTGGGCGTCCGTCAAGAAATCGAGAATCTCTTCCGTCTCGACCGTGCCGAACCGCTCCCCTTTCTGGAAAGGCAGTTCGAAGGCGGCACATTTCATATGGTCGACGAGGATGATTAAATTGTTCGGGTCGAGACGAGCCGCTTCCGGAGACCGGTCTAAAATCAAATCGGGTTGTTCGACGACGAGTTGGTCGAGCGATGACGATGAGGCGACGAAGATGACGAGCGCCTCGGAATGACGGCGTCCGGCTCGGCCGGCTTGTTGCCACATCGAGGCGACCGTTCCCGGATAGCCGTTCAACACACACGCTTGCAATTGGCCGATATCGACGCCGAGTTCAAGCGCATTCGTCGAGACGACGGCCTTAATCTCCCCGTTACGGAGCCGGCGCTCGATTTCGCGACGCTCCGACGGCAAGTAACCGCCTCGGTACCCGACAATCGACTTTGGACCGAGCTCGCGCCGCGTCAATTCTTGTAAATACGTCAACAACACCTCGACCCTGACGCGTGAGCGGGCGAAGACGATCGTTTGGATGTCCGCCTCGACCAATTTTGAGGCGATGCGCTTCGTCTCGAGCGTCGCGCTCCGGCGAATGCCGAGCGCTTCATTGACGACGGGCGGGTTATAGAAAATCAAATGCTTCTTACCTTGTGGCGCCCCGTTATTGTCGACGAGGACGACGTCTTCTTCCGTCAACAGTTCAGCCAGCTCGACCGGGTTGGCAATCGTCGCCGACGTCATAATCCATTTCGGATGACTCCCGTAATAGGCGCAAATCCGTTTCAGGCGGCGGAAGACGTTGGCGACATGGCTACCGAACACGCCGCGATACGTATGAAGCTCATCGACGACGATATACTCCAAATTCTCGAACAAGCGAATCCATTTCGTATGATGCGGCAAGATGCCAGAATGCAACATATCTGGATTCGTGATGACGATATTGCCGGCGTCCCGTACTTTCGTTCGGGCTGCCGGTGCCGTGTCGCCATCATAAGTGAAGCAACGCAAGTCGCCCTCGAGCGCTTCGACCATCTCCATCAAATCGCTGTTTTGGTCTTGAGCGAGCGCCTTCGTCGGATACAAATAGAGCGCCCGAGCGTTCGGTTGTTCAATCATTTTCGACAGGACGGGTAGATTGTAACAGAGCGTCTTCCCGGATGCGGTCGGTGTGACGATGACCGTCGAGTTCCCACGCGACGTCTGCTCGATTGCTTCGGCTTGATGGGTGTACAGTTGTTCAATTCCCCGGCCATGCAGCACCCGGACAAGATCTGGCGGCACACTCGACGGAATCGGTGCGTAGCGGGCCGGTTTCGCCTCGACTGTATGCCAATGTGTCACGTTTTGAGAAAAGCCCGGGTCGGTCTTGAGCGTATGGATCATTTCTTCCACGGAACGTTTTTTCCGCATGAGGTTCACCTTCTTTACGATTTCGAAGGTGCGAGTCGCTCCACGATTGCTTTCACTTCGCCGATCCGTTCATCGCGTACGAGCCGATGGACAGCAGGTAAACGCAGCACATCCATTTCTTTGAAGGCGTCGGCAACATGTCCATTCTCTTCTTCGAGTCGAATGATCGCATCGTCATACAACCGTTGCGTCGACCGTCCGAACAAGACGATGGTATGTAGCTTCGTGCATTTCGAATGAACGGCTTGCAAGTGTTTCGTGTAACGCTGCACCGCTTTATGATAATCTTCATGCGTCGCGAGCGCTTGACGCTTGCCCCGCAGAAGTTCTGGATAGAATGTTTCGTCGCCGAGGAACATCGTCTCGACGCCGATTCGTTTCAAATAAGGATGGCCACTGGCTTCGGCCACAGCTTGATCATCAATCAAACGTCCGAACGGAATCGACTCCTCGACGAGCAATCGGCTCATTTTCAAGCCGTTGATACCGTGTAACGGAATACCTAAATCATCGTCTTGCAGTCGGTCGATCACAAACAACACTTTCATCTTGCGTTTCAGTGAGAGTTGTACCATGTGTCACCATCCTATTCGCTTTCTTTTCATTATAGCAAACGAAACAGAAAAACAGGGCGCTGATGTCGCCCTGTTTCCTGTGAGTCGGTTTTAGTCACGACCACCGTTGCCATTCCCGTTGCCGTTACCCTGGCCATTCGAGTCTGTCGATTGACGGCTGACGTCTCCGTTCGAATCCGCTTCCCCATCAGTCTCATCGGCTGGTGGTTCTTCTTCGGTCGGTGGTTCCGTATTCTCGTCTTCGGTGTTCGTGTCGTTGCCGTTATTCTCATTGTTTTCGCTGTTTTCATTATTCTCGTTATTGCCGTTGTTCTCAGTATTTTCGCCATCGGTCGGTTCGCCTTCCTCTTCAGGCGGCGTCTCTTCCGTGGCTGGCTCTTCTTCCTCTTCGGCCGGAGGCTCTTCACCTCGTTCGACCGTGTAAGACGTTTGGAGCGGGCTCGATTGTTGATCGCCGACGAGCGCATTCGTCGCGTTGGCGACAATCGTGAACGTCGTCTGCCCTTCCGCCAGACCGGCGATGGCGATGCTCGTGTCTTCGGTCGTCCCGACGACACGTTCGCTACCGTCCGGACGTGTCTCCGTCACGGTGAAAGAAAGACCTTGATAGCCAGCGGCTTGTACTCCTTGTGTGTCATACGACCACGAGAGTGTGCCTGTCTCACCTGGCACATCATAGTCAATCGATGCGCCGGTCGGAGCGGCCAGTTTATCCGGCTGTAAATCTTTCGGTTTCGTCCCTTTGACGTACAACTCATTGCCGAGCGAGAGCACCGATTCCGGTTGCTGGAAGCGGTCCGGTTGTCCCGTCGCATTCGTCACTTCTTGCATCATATACTCGAAGTAGTACTGGGCGTAGTTCGGATCCATCACCGATTGAGGTGTGGCGCTGGAACGTCCCGACCATACTGAAATCGAGTAATCGGTCGTATAGCCGGTGAACCATTTGTCCATGTCCTTGTTCGTCGTCCCGGTCTTACCGGCAACATCCCACGGGAACGCGCCCGGCTCATACGTCCCGTTCGAACCGCTGACGACGTCACGGAGCATGTCTGTCAACATATACGCCGTATAGTCTTCCATCGCCTGCTTCGCTTTGATCGGCGAGTTGATGGTTGAGCCGTCATTGAACTCGATTTTTTGAATCAAGTGCGGTTTCGTATACATTCCGTTCGTTCCGAGCGCGGCATAGGCGGCTGCCATTTGCGTCGTGCTTGCTTCCGCCGTCCCGAGTGCGTTCGAGGCGTTCATCTCGTCGCCTGACATCGACGGCTCGATGCCGACGTTCTCGACGAACGATTGAATCGCTTCTTGACCGAACTCATCACGCACTTCATAGAAGGCACGGACGGCCGGGGTGTTACCGGAAATCGTCAAGTAGTAGCGCATCGTGTTGGCACCGCGGTAATCCAAGTAATAGTTTTTCGGGTTAAACTCATCTTCAGGAAACGGTTTATCCATCAAAATTTTCCCAGTCGACCACTGTGCGTTCTCAATCCCTGGACCGTAATCGAAGAACGGCTTCGCCGTGGAACCGATTTGGCGTTTTTCACGCGAATAGTCGCGATAGTTCTTATCGCCTTGTTTCGCCTGTTCGCTGTCAATGACGGCGACGATTTCACCCGTCTTCGTATTCAACACCGTCGCCCCCATACGAAGATCTTCTGGGAACTCACTTGTTGGAAGGTTGACGTTATCGTTCTTAATGTCGCTATTGAACTTCGTGTGCAAGTCTTTATTTATTGATGTGTACACTTTCAAGCCTGTTCCGTAAATATCGGCCTGCTCGAGACCGTAGTCTTCCTCGAGCTCGGCCTGGACGCGGGCGTAAATCGAACGTGTATACGACTCTTCTTCAGATTGGGCGCCTGGCGAGATGATATCCGCAATCTCGACGTCGAGCGCCTCATTGTATTGTTCTTCCGTGATGTGACCGTCACGCTTCATCGAAGAGAGCACTTGCTCTTGACGGTAACGCGTGAGCTCTTGGTCACCACTGATTGGGTCATAGGCGCTCGGACGTTGCGGGAGACCGGCCAAGATGGCCGCCTCTTGATAGTTCACTTCCGAGACCGGCTTATTGAAGTATGTCTTCGAAGCCGCTTGGACACCCCATGCCCCTGAACCATAATAGTTCTTGTTCAAGTACATCTCTAAAATCTGTTCTTTCGTGTATTCGCGCTCAAGTTTGATGGCGAGCCACTGCTCTTGCAGTTTCCGTTTCAACTTTTTATCCGTTGATAAGAACGACTGCTTGACGAGCTGTTGCGTGATCGTCGAACCGCCTTCGGCCCCGAAGCCGTCGGTCACGTTCGCGAGCACGGCGCCGCCGATGCGACGCAAGTCGACCCCGTTATGTTCATAGAAACGACGGTCCTCGATTGAGATGACCGCTTGTTGCATCACTTCCGAGATATCGTCAATCGAGACGTACTCGCGAATCTGTCCGTTCTCTTCGAGCGGTTCACCTTCAGCCGATAACAGCTGAATCGGGTACGTATCGACCAATTTCTCTTCATCGAGCGGTGGTGCTGTCGCGATCGCATACGCGGTGTATGCGCCGCCGGCGATGACGCCGATGATGAATAAAATCCCTAAAATCGTTATTATGCGTCGAAACTTCGACTTCTTCGCTTTTGGTTTCGGCTTTTTGGCCGCTGGTTTACGTTTATTGGTCGTCGTGTCTTGTCGACGTGCCATCCGACTTCGTTCCATTCACGCTTCACTCCTTCTATTTCAATCGAGCCATGCTTCAATCGCCGTCAAATAATCGATGGCCGGCATCGCCCGGGTTGGAACTTCAATTGCTTCTTGCTCGATATAGGAGAGCGGAATCGACTTGCGTCCTGATTCGCGCTGTTCCCACCAGACTAATAATTGCTCCGTTGATAACACATATTGCGTATTATAGCGGCTAAACCGAATGATGACAAAACAAATCCCTCCATGCCGCTCACACTCGCGCATGTGGTGGATTTGGTGGTCGTGGAAGTTTCCGAGCGGAAACGACGTTTTATTGTTCGTCTCTTTTGCCTCGAAATCGATATACTTGCCGCGATACACCCCATTATAATCGGTCGTCGATGCTTGCTTGAAATACGCTTCGGTTACTTTCGCCGCGCTCCGTTTCGGATAATCGACTTTCACGATTTGCAGCGGCGTCGGTTTCTTATGGATGACCGCCCGACTGTGGAGCCGATAAAACTCGTTCGTGTCGTTCAGCAGCGTCTCGAGGTTCATGCCTCGGTTCGCATACGTCTGCGGATTCGATCGGGCCGGCCCAGCCGAAGGTTGCGGCTTTTTTCCGTTTGGATAATGGAACAATGTCGTCACCCCTAATATCTAGTTTAACAGGTTCGCCCAGCCGTTCCTTCCGTCTGAAGTCTGATTGTCGAGTTCTGTCGCTCGACTCCTGTGTGGATTTTCCGCAATCCATATCGTACCAAACTCCCGTATGTTAAACTAGTATGTAGTGCATTGTGTAGTCAAATTGACACGACCTTGTTACGGAGAAGCTATTTATTTTTCTGAAATAAGTCTTCTACTTATTAGCCATAATCAGGGCGGATTAAACGCAGATTGACGGAAGTTTCTAAAAAGTGTGCAATAAATAGTGTAACCCAAGGTTGATAAACAATTAGCAGGCCCGCTTTTATAAGCAGTAGAGCCATGGTTGGAGGAGTAAGATGGAAACACAAAAGAAGTATGTCATGTTCGTCGATGAGACGGGAACACCAAAGGGGAACACGCAATTCAATCTGACCGGCGTATTGATGGAATATAAATATGCAATTGATGCCGACGAGGCCGGCATGCCTTGCGAATTGAAACGTCGGTTACACGCCTTCAAACGCGACGTGTTCAAGACAGAAAATATCCCGCTCCATTTAAAAGAGATTTTAAAAGCCGAGCATCCGTACGGGAAAGAAGACGGCATCACGATCGATATGCTTCGTGATTTCTGGAACAAGTTGCCTGATTTCTTGCGCGATATCGACTGTACGATCGTCAGCGTCGAGGTCGATAAACAAAAGCTCCATGACTTCTACTCGACACCGAAAGACCCGTACGTCGTCGCATTCGCTCACTTGATGAAGTCGTTCTATGCGTTTTTGGAAGAGACGGAAGCCGTCAGCGCCCGCGTCGTCTTGGAGTCACGGGATGACTATCAGAACTTGCTCATCCAAAAAGCGTTCTTCGATATCTTCAATTCGGGGACGGTCCATCTCGACGTCGAGAAGAGCCGTCAAAAAATCAAAGGCTTCATCTTTTCAGAGAAGCAGAACACGGTGTATCAGTCGGGTCTCGAAATCGCTGACCTCGTCTGCCTCCCGCTCTCGCGCGTGCGTCGCGGCGTCATCGAAGTAAAACCACGGTTCGTCCATTATGGGGATGAGAACCGCATCTTCAAAGCCATCAAGGACAAGATTTACATTCGTAAAGAAAGTCCTGACCAAGATTTCCGCAACTGGGGATTCAAAAAAGTACCGATTACGAAAAAGCGCCGCGAATGGAGCGACCATCCGTGGAATCACTAAAAACTGCCTTGCCGATCATCATTCGGCAAGGCAGTTTTTATGTTCGGCGCAAGCCCGGGAGCGTCTCCCGCAAACGAATGAGCGCGTTGAGGCCGGCCAAAAACGGGATCACGGCCACCAATCCGATTGCCCAGCCGATGGACAAGACATCGGTCAACAGCCCGGCGAATATAGCCCCGAACGCATAGCCACTGTCGCGCCAAAAACGATAGACGCCCATCGCCGAGGCGCGCCACGAATGTTCGGCGACGTCACTGATTGAGGCTTGGAGCGTCGGATAGACCATCGCCGTCCCGATGCCAAGCATGACCGCTGCGAACACCCATTGCCAATAGTCGGTCATGACGAGAATCGCCCATAGCGAGCCGGCCTGAACCCACATCCCTACGACAATCAACCCTTTTCGTCCGATGCGGTCGCTCCACACACCGGTGAACAGTTGAAAGAAGCCCCATGCCGCGGGGTAGAGCGCCACGATCAGCCCGATCTCCGCGAGACTCAGCCCTTGGGCGGCAAAATAAATCGGGAACAAGCCCCATGCCATGCCGTCCTTCAAATTGGTCGACAGACCGGCTACCGTCAGGCTTGAGAGCGAACGATCTCTCCATGTCGTCGCCAGGAATACCTGTTTCGGCGAACGTGTCTTTTCAGGTTGACCTATAGACTGAAGCTGTAATTGTTTCGTCGTATCGCGGACGAACAACGATAACGTGAGACCGATCAAGGCGACGACTACACCGATGTAGAACGGTTCCGGCCGACTGCCGTATGTGACGGCAACCATCCCGGACACCGCCGCCATCACGGCGACGCCAATATAACCCGCGAACTCATTCAGTCCGACCGCCAGTCCCCGCTCCGTCGGTTTGGCCAAATCAATTTTCATATTGACCGTCATCGACCACGTCAGCCCTTGGTTGACCCCAAGCAAGACATTCGCCACGATAATCACCCACCATGCCGATGCTGATATGACGAGCACGGGAACGAGGAGCCCGATTGCCCAACCGAAGATGAGCACTTTTTTGCGACCGTATCGGTCGGCGATGGCTCCTGCGAAGTAATTGACGACCGCCTTCGAGAATCCGAAGCTGATGATGAACGAGAGTGCCGCACTCGTCGAGATGAGAGCAAAATCCTCTTCTCCGATAATAGGCAAGATTGTCCGCTCAAGCCCTACCATCGATCCGACAAAGAAGTTTGTCACGACGAGCAGTATAAAATTGAATCGATTTTCTCGGACGCCGATACGTGGTTGATTCATATACATCCTCCTTGCCAACTGGTTGCTGGATTGAGTATATCAAAAAATACCCCCGTACGTATAAAAAGCGTCTTCCCGATCTCGTGATCAGGAAGACGCTTCCGTTCATTGTCCGGTCGCTTGCTTGGACTTCATTCGTTTCTTCCCTTCGCGGCACATATCGAGCAGCGGACATGTCTCGCAAGCAGGACGTTGCGCTTTGCAGTGATAGCGGCCGAAGAAGATGAACTGGTGATGGAGCTGTGACCATTCTTCGCGCGGGAACTTCTTCATGAGCGTGTCCTCGACTTGACGGACGTTATCTTTCCAACGACAGATGCCGAGACGTTTCGAGACGCGCTCGACGTGCGTGTCGACGGCGAATGCCGGTTCGTGAAACGCGACGGACAAGACGACGTTCGCCGTCTTCCGTCCGACGCCAGGCAACGCCTCGAGAGATTCGCGATCCGACGGGACGATCCCGTCGTGACGTTCCACGATTTGCATCGAGAGCGCCTTCACGTTTTTCGCCTTGTTCCGATAGAGACCGATGCGCTTGATTAACGCCTCGATGTCGGCGACGTCAGCCGCAGCCATCGATTCGACGGTCGGATAGGCCTCGAACAGACCAGGCGTCACTTTGTTGACGAGTGCATCGGTCGCCTGCGCCGATAACGCCACGGCCACGACAAGCTCGAACGGATTACGGTGCGTCAACTCACAGTGGGCGTCCGGGAACATGCGACGCATCGTGTCAGACACTTCGGTCAATTGGGCTCTCGTCAACATCACTTTTTCCTCCGTTGATAATCGACGAGGTCCTCGAGTGACTCGACGTTGTGGTCTTGCCACACTCTGAGAATCTTGTCCATATATTTAAAGTTGCGTACGTTGCGAAGCTTTGCTTCCCGAAGCGCGGCCATAATCAGCTCTTCACTGAAGCCGTCCTCGGTCAACCAACCGACAATCTGTTCGATCTCGAACGGGGTGATCGTCCCGAACTCGCGCTCAAACGTATGAATGATGTTCTCATTTAACGAATGAGCCGATTTTTCAGGTGTCGCCCCTTCTTCGAGTGCAAGGAACAACGGAAGCAGACTGTATCGTTCAACCTCGGTCGACGCATCGATGGCGATCAACTCTTTTTGGAGCAAGCCGAGCAAGACGGAACGAGCCTCGCTCTCGGCCACGTTCATCCGGTCTCCGAGTTCGCTTGGAAGCGGCATCTCAATGCCTTCCCCCGTCATCTCAAGCAAGTGGATGACGAGATTGAACTCGACCGGACTCAAGTTGAGGCGACGCGCCTCCGTGAACAATTTTCTCGGAACGACGACTGGATTTTGTTCGAACAGCTTGATTAGATTATGTGCATCCATGTCGCACATCCTTTCTAGACAAATCAATCGGGGAAGACGAAGTCATCCCCGATTGGCGATTATGGGTGAATGCGGTTCAAGAGGCGTGGGAACGGAATCGCTTCGCGGATATGCTCGATTCCGCTAATCCAGGCGACCGTACGCTCAAGGCCAAGACCGAAGCCAGAGTGCGGGACCGATCCGTATTTGCGGAGTTCGAGGTACCAGTCGTACGCGTCCGTCTCATCGAGACCTTCTTTGATGATTTCTTCTTTCAACCGGTCGTAATCGTCTTCACGTTGCGAACCGCCGATAATCTCGCCGTAGCCTTCCGGTGCGATCAAGTCGGCACAGAGGACGAGTTCCGGGTTTTCCGGATCGACTTTCATATAGAACGGCTTGATGTCTTTCGGCCAATGTGTGATGAACACCGGGAGGTCATGCGCGTTGGCGATGGCCGTCTCGTGCGGGGCACCGAAATCGTCGCCGTACTCGATGTCGTCGAAGCCTTCGTCTTTCAAGAACTTGATCGCATCGGTGTAACGGACACGCGGGAACGGTGCTTGGACTTTCTCAAGTTTCGACAAGTCGCGTCCGAGCAGTTCCAATTCGTTGCGGCAGTTCTCGAGCGCCGATTTGGCGATATACGAGACGTAGCGCTCTTGGAGCTCGAGGCTCATGTCGTGGTCGAAGAATGCCATCTCCGGCTCGATCATCCAGAACTCGATCAAGTGGCGGCGCGTCTTCGATTTCTCGGCGCGGAACGTCGGTCCGAACGAGAATACTTTGCCAAGTGCCATCGCGGCAGCTTCCATGTATAGCTGGCCCGTTTGTGACAAGTAGGCCGGTTGTCCGAAGTAATCTGTCTCGAACAACTCAGTCGTGCCTTCCGGTGCACTCGACGTGATGATTGGTGGATCGATTTTCACGAAACCTTCTTGGTTGTAGAACTCATACGTCGCCCGAATCAATTCGTTACGAACTTTCATGATCGCGTGCTGGCGACGCGAACGGAGCCAAAGGTGACGGTTGTCCA
Source organism: Exiguobacterium sp. s194 (assembly GCF_018618275.1). Lineage (NCBI taxonomy): Bacteria > Bacillati > Bacillota > Bacilli > Caryophanales > Exiguobacterium > Exiguobacterium sp. s194. Next base: position 137,172 of record NZ_JACSLT010000001.1, read on the forward strand.
TCAAGAACTCGGTGCCGTGCTCTTTCGGTGTGATCGGATAATCGACCGATTCCGCGATCACTTCCATCGCCGTCACTTCGAGCTCGAAGCCGAGCGGCGTGCGTCCGCCGTCCGATTTGACCGTACCCGTGACCCAGACCGAAGTTTCTTGCGTCACGCCTTTAGCGAGCGCGAACAACTCTTCGGCTACATCGGCTTTGACGACGACGGCTTGAGCGAAACCGCTCCCGTCACGAAGTTGAAGGAAAGCGATCTTTCCACTCGAACGTTTGTTGGCGATCCAGGCTCCGACGCGGACCGTCTGGCCTTCGTAATCTTTAAATTGGCTGATTGAAATTGTTGTCATATCCATATCCATCCTTTCGCTTATCGAGCGTTACGTGTAATGAAGTCTTCTACTCGATCGAGCGCTTCTAATACCCGTTTCAATTCTGTTGCATAAGACAAGCGGACGTAGTCGTCCTGTCCGAAACCTGAGCCTGGGACGAGGGCAACGAACGCTTCGCCGAGCACGGCCTCACACCATGCGTCGACCGAGTCGTACCCGCTCATCGATGCCGCCTCTTTGGCGTTGGCATATAAGTAAAATGCGCCTTGCGGCTTCAAGCATGTGATGCCTGGGATGGCAATCAAACGCTCATAAACGATCTCGAGTCGTTCCGCGAATGAGACACGCATCATCTCGACGTCGTCTTGTGGCCCGTTATACGCTTCGACCGCCGCCGCTTGAGCGATTGACGTCGGGTTCGATGTCGAGTGCGATGCGAGGTTCGTCATCGCCTCGATAATCGTCTTATCGCCGACCGCATAACCGATGCGCCATCCGGTCATCGCGTGTGACTTCGAGACGCCGTTGATGATGACCGTCCGCTCCAACATCCCTGGAAGCGTCGCGATCGAGACGAACTCCGCATCGCCGTAGACGAGTTTCTCATAAATCTCGTCACTGACGACGAGCAAGTCGTGTCGTTTGATGACGTCCGCGAGTGCCGACAGCTCGGCCTCGGTATAAATCATACCGGTCGGGTTCGACGGACTGTTCAAGATGACCGCTTTCGTCCGATCCGTGATGGCCGCCTCGAGCAACTCTGGCGTCAATTTGAACATCGTCGACTCGTTCGTATCGACGTAGACCGGGACACCGTCCGCGAGCTTCACTTGCTCCGGATAGCTGACCCAGTACGGTACCGGGATGATGACCTCGTCGCCTTCATCTAAAATCGCTTGGAACAATGTATAGAGGGCATGCTTCGCACCTGAGGCGACCATGACCTCCGCACGCGTGAACGTCAAGTTGCTGTCGCGCTTCGTCTTCTCGATGATCGCGTCTTTCAATTCGACCGTCCCGCCTGATGGCGTATACTTCGTGTCACCATCGCGCGCGGCCTGACAGGCTGCCTCGATGATACGTTCCGGCGTATTGAAATCCGGTTCCCCGGCGCCGAGGCCGATGACGTCTTGTCCCGAAGCCTTTAACGCTTTCGCTTTCGCTGTGATGGCGAGTGTCGTTGAAGGTGTCAACTGCTTTACACGTTGTGCCAATAGATGTTCCACAAAAACTCCCCCTTGGTTTCGTTACGAGTCCGTCAATTGGACCCGTCGAATAAATTCGCCCGCTTGGAGCGTATAATACGAATACGTATACGATGCGCCCGATTTCGTCACGACCTCAATCAAGGCCCGTTCGTCAAACCCGTATTTACAGCTGACGAGTGACCCGCCCGTTTCTGTGACCGATTCGGCACAGACTTGATCGAGGTCGACCGACGCGATGTCACGCGTCACAATCGGCAACTTGTCATCGACTGGCACGAACTGGACTTGATCCGTCTCCTCGAAGACGACGTACGGTTCCGTCCCGTTATACAGCTCGGCCCGTTCGATGTTGACGGACGGTTGCTCGGTCTCGAGACGCTCGCGTGCCGCCTCGATCATCTTGTCTTTCGTGCGCTCGGTATGACCGACCGTGAACCAATAGATGCCACTAAATACGATGACGACACCGATGAGTGCCGTCATGAACGCAACCACTACTTTGGTCTTCCGTGTCATTCCGTCCGATAGATGGTGAACACCATCTCTTCTTTCTTCGGATCATTCACTTTTTTCTCTAAAGCAAGACCGAACATTAAATCTTGGCCCTTCAACGTGCGGTTCAACAAGTCGACAATTTTGTATACATCTGCCGTCGGCTCGATTCGAACCGTCGCCAACGTCTCGATATTCGAATTCATGATTACTCCTCCTTCAAAAAACACTATACCCATTATTATAAAACGATAATATCACGATGCCTAGCGTTATCTCTGATTTCCTAGGCCGGTCTTTTCTTTCTCGTCTAAAAACAGCTCCAGTTCGGCGAGTGCGGTCTCGAGCGGACCGTCGATTCGGTCGACGGCCGGCAAACTGTTAATGAACTGCTTCCCATAACGGGTCGTCTCGACACGACGGTCGAAGACGAAGATGGCGCCGTAATCCTCTTTCGAGCGAATCAGACGGCCGACCCCTTGTTTAAAGCGGATGACCGCTTGCGGGAGTGACAGCTCAAAGAATGACGATTTGCCTGTCGCCTCGATTTTCTCGGACCGCGCCTGCATGACCGGTTGGTCGGGCGGGGCGAACGGGAGTCGGACGATAATGAGGCAAGTGAGTGCCTCGCCCGGAATGTCGACGCCTTCCCAGAAGCTAGCCGTCCCGAACAAAATCGATTGGTCGATGCGCTTGAATTGTTTCGTTAAACGGCTACGTGATCCGCCGCTGACGCCTTGGGCGAGGAGCGTATAGCCCTCATCAAGCTGGTCTTTGACGGCCTCATGCGTCAAGCGCAACAATTCGTTCGATGTGAACAAGACGAGCATCCGTCCTTTCGTCACATTGGCGATTTGGGCAATCGAGCCTGCAATCTGTTCGACGAACCGCGGCAACGGAACCTCGTTGATGAGCGGGATGTCGGACGGCACAAACAGTTTCGCTTGTTTCTTGAAATCAAACGGTGACGCCAGGACGACGCGACGGACATCTTCGCCGTCGAGTCCAAGACGGCGTTCGATGAATCCGAATCGGCCCGAAACGGTCATCGTCGCCGACGTCAAGACGGTCGGACGCTTGGCGAACAGTCGTTCATGCAAGAGTGGACCGATCTCGACCGGTTGCGTATACACCGAAGTCAACTTACGGTTGGCCAGGTTGAGTTCGACCCAACTGACAGCATCGTCATCCCGCGTGAGCATCGTCTCGTAGAGCACGCTCTCGATATCGCGCACGTCCCCGATGAACGCCTTCAAATCCCCGAGCACGGCCCGTTGTTTGAACGTCATATGTTCTTTATGCTCATCGAGAAGCCGATGCAGTTGCCGGAGCGTCGTCCGGAGTGTCCGCAGACGGTCTTCGAGTCGCTTCGCCACTTCCCGAATCGGACGGAACGGCTCCCCTTCCCGCTCGAAGCGGACGGTTTGACGTTGCTCCCGCTTTTTACCGAGCGACTGGAGCGCCGTGAGCAAATCGTTCAGTTCATCGTCGACGCGCGCGAGCGCTTGATCGGTCGCCTTGCTGAACGCCTCGGCTTCTTCCGCGACGGCCGTCAAATCAGCGAGTCCGAGCACGCGTGAATGGAACTTGCCATCGGCGCCGTAACCGAACCACTTGAACAAGCGGTCGAACTGAATCGCGTCGAACGTCACACCGAAGTGATGCGACGCGACTTCCTCGACTTGATGGGCCTCATCTAAGATGAGCGGCGTATCGATCGGAAGAATCCCGGCCTGATGCTGCAAATCAGAGAACAATAAAGCGTGGTTCGTCACGATGATATCGGCCTCTTTCGAGCGCAAGACGGCCCGGGTGAAGAAGTCCCGGCTATACCACGGGTCGAAACGGCCGAAGTCCGAGGCCGCGTCGGCTTGGATGAGCCGTTTGAACGAGGCCGGCCCTTGTGACGCCGCGCCTGGTAGCGACAACTCTTCCAAGTCGCCTGTCACGGTCTCGGTCAACCAGACGAGTACCATCGCCTTGCACATCGCTGGGAGCAAGCCTTCGTTCGCCTCTTCGAGAATCATCTCGAACTTGCGGAGGTCGATGTAATTGCGTCTCCCTTTCAACAACGTGAATTCGACTTCAGGGAAAATCGCTTTTAAAATCGGCAAATCTCGATTCAACAGCTGTTCCTGCAATTGAATCGTATGTGTGCTGACGACGACCGGTCGTTTCGTCTCGAGCGCGTGATGTGCGCTCGGAATCAAATACGCCAACGTTTTTCCGGTCCCTGTTCCCGCCTCGATTAACAGTGTCGCTTCGTCATCGAGCGCTTTATAGACGTGGCGCATCATCTCGAATTGACTTTGACGCGGCTCGAATTGCCCGAACAATGCCGGGAGCGTCTCTTCAATCGTCCGGTGAAGGAACGGCTCGAACGGCTCGCGTTCGACGGCGGGTTCGAACTTGTCGACGAGACGTCTCAGTGCGATTTTCCGATGAATATCGTACGTCGTCTCGTCGTCGGCTCGAATCCCGACTTGAATGATCAACTCATCGAGCAGCGGCTCGACGTTGCTCGTCCACGATTCGGACAACCGCCGCAATTGTTTCAGCGTGACGAGCGGTAACGCGCGCAACCGCTCGACCAAACGAACGAACAGTTCAGCCGTTGCCTCGGCGTCGCTCAGCGCGCGGTGCGCGTCGGTGTGGACGAGGTTGAACGTCTCGGCGAGGGACTCGAGCGCGTGGCTCTCGAGCGTCGGGTATAGAATCCGTGCCAGCTCGACCGTGTCGATGGCCCGGCCCTGGAACGGGATATACCCGGCCAACTCTAAGCTTTCATTCAAAAAATTCAAATCAAACGATACGTTATGGGCGACAAAAATCCGCCCGTCTAGCATCTTCCATATATCTGGGATCACTTCCTCAAACGTCGGGGCTTCCGCCACGTCTTGATTCGTGATCGTCGTCAACTGCGTGATAAAAGGCGGGATCGGGCGACTCGGACGAATCAAGGTACTGTAGCGCTCAATCACTTCACTCCCTTGAACGACCACCGCCGCAAATTCAATCAATTCGTCGCCGGACTTGACGGAATGACCAGTCGTCTCCAAATCCACTATCACATAGGTGTCCATAACATCCATCCCATCTTCGGCACGCTCGTGCTTTCTGTCTGTCTCATCTTACCATAGAACGATACACGAAAAAACGGGGATGCCTCTCGCGGACATCCCCGTTCGTCTTATAAAATCGTATGGGCGATTTCTTCGTATAGAAGTTGATCGATCTCGTTTCGCTCGTTCAAGACGGCGACTTTCGGACGATGTTGTTTCGCTTCCTCGGCCGTCATTTGACCGTACGCCATGATGATGACGACGTCCCCGACTTGGAAGTGACGGGCCGCAGCCCCGTTCAAACAGACGACGCCTGAGCCTCGTTCGCCCTTGATGACGTACGTCTCGATGCGAGCCCCGTTATGGTTGTTCGTGATGTGGACATGCTCGTTCTCCATGATCCCGACCGCATCCATTAAATCTTCATCGATCGTGATCGAGCCGACGTAATGTAAGTTCGCCTCGGTGACGGTCGCCTTGTGTAGTTTTGCGTGCATAAATGTTCGAATCATTGGATTCATCCTCTCTTCCAAATCACATTATCAATCAAGCGGGCCCGTTCGAACTGCACCGCTACAGCAATCAATAGTTCGGTTGACGCGGAGGTCACCTCGGTCAACGTCGGATAGTCTTTGATTTCGACATAGTCGATCGTGCTGTTCGGAATGTTCTTCAAGTGGTCCTCGAGCCGTGCCATCACGTCTCGAATCGCCTCACCTTGCGCAAGGGCGTCTCGCGCCTCGATCAAGGCACGGTTGATGTCACTCGCATCCGCCTTCTCTGACTCCGACAAATAGACGTTACGGGACGATTTCGCAAGGCCCGACGGTTCACGGATAATCGCACAGCGGCGAATCTCGACCGGGACGAAATAGTCGCGGACGTAGCCTTCGATTAGAGCGACCTGTTGCGCATCCTTCAACCCGAAGTAAGCGCGGGTCGGACGGACGAGATTGAACAGCTTCGAAACGACGGTCAAGACGCCATCGAAATGACCGGGACGACTGGCCCCGCATAAGACGTCAGCGCCGGTGCGCACCGTCACACGTGCCATGTCGAGCGGATACATCGTCTCCGTGTTCGGGTAGAACAAGACGTCGACACCCGCCTCGCGGGCGAGTGCCTCGTCCCGCTCGAAATCACGCGGATAGCGGTCGAGGTCCTCGTTCGGTCCGAACTGGGTCGGGTTGACGAAGATGCTCATGACGACGAGGTCGTTTTCTGACTTGGCCGCTTCGACGAGACTGAGGTGCCCTTCATGCAAATAACCCATCGTCGGGACGAAACCGATCGTCCCGACACCTGTCAATGCTTCTTGTAACGAACGTGGGGTCGTGACGATGTTCATGCCTTGCCCCCGTAGAGCGTGTCGAGCAATGACTCATCCATCGTGAACGTGTGCCGTTCGAGCGGGAACGAGCCGTCTTTCGTCGCATCGACGTAATTGCGGATTGCCGTCGTCGCCACCTCATTCACGTCGGCATATGCCTCGACGAACTTCGGAAGGCGGTCGACGCCATATTTCAAGATATCGTGATAGACGAGTACTTGGCCATCCACATCGGCACCCGCACCGATTCCGATGACCGGGATGCTGAGCGCCTCGGCAATCTTTTTGGCCAATTGATGTGGCACGCATTCGAGGACGAGCATCTTCGCGCCAACCCGCTCCGCCTCGAGGCTATCGGCAATCAACTGTTCTGCGTCTTCGAGCGATTTGCCTTGTACTTTATAACCTTCGAGCACACCGACAGATTGCGGAGTGAGGCCAAGGTGGGCGACACACGGCATACCGACTTTCGTCAGACGCTCGATCGTTTCAAGCACCTCGCCAGCCCCTTCAAGTTTAATCGCATCGGCCTGTCCGTCTTGGAACAACGTCGCGGCCGCTTGGAGCGTGCGGTCGAAATCACCGTGGTATGTCGCGAACGGCATATCAACGACGACGAACGTGTCACGGGCCCCGCGGCGAACCGCTTTCGCGTGATGGACCATGTCCGAGATTGTCACAGGAATCGTCGAATCGTAACCGAGCACGACCATCCCGAGCGAATCCCCGACTAAAATGATATCGACGCCTGCAGCCTCGGCCAGTTTTGCGGACGGGTAATCGTAGGCGGTCAACATGACCAATTTCTCTTCTTGCTTCATCTTCTTCAATAACGAAGTCATCGTATGCATATAGTTCTCCTCCTAATGTGGAGACAGGTTAGAAAAAACGCCTTCCTACACGAATGGTAAGAAGGCGCACGAAAACAATCTCAAGTAGATGAGTGTCCTTCTGTCCCTGTCAAAATGATCAAGGCAGACAAAAAAATGTAGTGACGGTCTGCAGTACTGGTACACTTCGCGAGCGATAGCGTCCGGCACATTCATTATAGACCACGAACCCGTTTCCATCAATCATTCCAAACTGCGATCTCGGCAGAGTAAATCGGCTCGACCGTTCCTTCATGTTCCAACAGGAGTGCCCCATCCTCTGAAATGCCGCGCATCGTCCCGCGTCTTGGCTTCCCTGACGCCGTCAACGTCACCGGTTCGTTCAGATAAGCGGCGTATTCGAGCCAATGGGCGCGCACAGAATCAAATCCTGACGCGAGGAACAAATCGTATTCCGTCTCGAGCTCGGCGAGCAAGTGCGCAAGCAACTCGCTTCTCCGATACGTCTGATTCGTTTCCAGCTTGATGGACGTCGCGCGATGGGCGAGCTCGTCCGGGATGACATCGCTATTGACGTTCAACCCGAACCCAAGGATGACGGCTTGAATCCGGTCACCCTCCGTCTGCATCTCAGTCAAGATGCCGCCGATTTTTTTCCCATTGAGCAACAAGTCATTCGGCCATTTGATGGTGGCCGGGATACCTTGCGCGTGCAAAGCGCGCGCGAACGCGCTCGCCGCCATGAGCGTCAGCTTCGAGGCGTCGCGAATCGGCAGCGCCGGGCGCAGGATGACACTCGCCGCGATATTGACGTGGCTCGGATTATACCAGTTCCGGCCGAGTTGGCCTCGTCCCGCTGTCTGCTCCTCGCTGATGACGAGCGTTCCTTCGAGGACGCCCTTTTGCGCCAATTCATGGGCGATGCGTTGGGTCGTATCGACTTGATCAAACGCATGGACGGCTTGTCCGAACCGCCCTTTTCGGAACGATACGAACGCCGGCTCATCGAGTCGGTCGGTCTGGCCGAACAATTGATACCCTTTTCGAGGAATCGTCTCAATCGCATACCCATCTTGTTTTAACGTCTCGATATGTTTCCAAATAGCGGTACGTGAAATATTTAATTGACGGGCCAACTCTTGACCACTCCAGACGGTCCCGTCCTGCAACAGGTTTAATACCTTTCCGCGTGTTGAAGCCATCGTTTCGCCTCCTTTCGTAACGGTTCCGGTTCGTTGGCGAGCTCGCCGTCCAGCACGAGCCGTTCGACGTGGGCGAGCACTTGTTTGATGAGCGGGCCCTGGGCCCCGATTTGGAGCGCATCACGGCCGTCGAAGCGAAGCTCCCGGCGCGATTGAATCGGCAACTGCCGCTTCAACTGTTCAGCCGTCTCCGTCCGACCCGACATGTCGAGATACGTCGAGAGCGTCGCCGTCGTCGTCTCGTAAATCGTGAACGTGTCGAGGCCGGTCGTGAACAACCGGGCGAGCACGTTCGCTTCCCGTTTCAGCGCGTTCGAGCGTTTCCACGGCGTCAACCAATCGGTCGCAGCGGCATGATGGACGAACAACGCCCAGCCGCCGACCGGATTGACCGGCGTCCGTCTGTCGGCGATGACGCGCTCAATCAGTTCTGCCGAGACGTTCGGTAAATACTGATGGATGCCGAGGTCCAGTATCGCCGCCAGCGCTTTTCGATACGCCGGACCGACCATCAGCTTCTCAAACTCGATAGCGACCCGCTCCATCGCGATGTCTTGCAGTTTATGACCGAGTTCGCGGGAAGCCCGTTGCACGTCGTCATCGAGACGGAAATCGAGCTGGGCCATGAAGCGGAACGCCCGCATGATGCGGAGCGCGTCCTCATTGAAGCGTTCGTACGGGCTGCCGACGGTACGGATGACACGCGCCTCAAGATCCATCCGACCGCCGAACAAATCGACGACGTTGCCATCGTGGAACGCCATCGCGTTCATCGTGAAGTCGCGCCGTTTCATGTCCTCCTCGAGCGAGACGCCGAGCGACACGTGGTCGGGCCGTCTCGAATCCGAATACGTCCCTTCCGACCGGAACGTCGTCACTTCGAACGGATGATGGTCGAGAATGACCGTCACTGTGCCGTGATCGATTCCGGTCGGTACCGATTTCGGGAACAAACGCATGACTTCGTCCGGAAAGAGCGACGTGGCGATATCGATGTCATCCGGAAGCGTACCGCGCATGTAGTCGCGGACGGCCCCCCCGACGATATACGCTTCGCCGCCGTGGGCGTTAATCGTCTCGATAATCCGTTTGGCGTATTCCCATTCCGTCATGGGCGCACCACCTGTTCATAAAGCGATTCATATGCCGTTACGATATCGGCCGACGCGAACTGTTTGGCCCGTTCGAGCCCGTTCGTGCGGAAGCGTGCATGCAGTTCCCCGTCGAGCAAAATCGCTTCGAGCGCTCTCGTCGCCGCGAGCGCGTCGCCGCGTTTGACGACGAACCCTTCCACGCCGTCAGTGATGACTTCCGGCAATCCGCCCGCATCGCTGACGACCGACGGGACGCCCGTCGCCATCGCCTCGAGCGCGACGAGACCGAACGCCTCTTTGTCCGATAACAGGATGTGGACGTCGCAAATCGACAAGAGCGCCGCCACTTGTTCTTGCTTCCCGGCGAAGATGACTTGCTCTTCGAGTCCCATTTCGCTCACGAGGCGGCGCATCGCTCCCATGAGCGGACCGTCGCCGACGAGGAGCAGTTTCTTATGTGGGACGTTCATCTGCTGGAACGCCTCGAGCACGAGATCGATTCGCTTCACTTGCCGGAAGTTCGAGATATGGATGACGACCCGGTCTTGATCGGACAAGCCATACCGTTCGCGGAGGGACGTGTCGGCCTGCGGTTGATAGACCGCCTCATCGATGAAGTTGTGGATGACATCAATCGATAAGTCGGACCCGATCCGCTCGAGCGTCTCTTGCTTCAAACTGTCCGAGACGGCCGTGATGGCGTTCGATTGGCGTAAGCCGTACAAAATTGCCGGCTTCAATTCCTCATCTTCGCCGAGCACGGTGATATCCGTGCCATGGAGTGTCGACACGATCGGTGTCTTCGTCCCCGCCATCTCGCGTCCGAGGGCGGCACAAACGGCGTGCGGCACCGCATAGTGGGCGTGGATGACATCGAGGCCGAACGCCCGGATGACGCTCGCAATCTTCGACGCCAGCGTGATGTCGTACGGTGGATACCGGAACACCGAGTATTGATTGATTTCGACTTGGTGGAACGTGATGTTCGGATGATAAGCGTTCAATCGGAATGGGATGCTCGACGTGATGAAATGGACATCATGGCCCCGGTCGGCGAGTTTCATCCCGAGCTCGGTGGCGAGAATGCCCGAGCCCCCGACCGATGGATAACAGAGAACTCCGATTCTTAGACTCATGTGAGCTCACCTGCCTGATGGACCACGTATGGGCGGCTCGTCATCAACCCTTCCGCATATGCGGTCCCGATTAAGCTACCGAAGTGACGTTCCCTCGCCAATACCCGTTCGAGATAGGCGTCCGTGAGCGGCGTTGCCACGCCGTCGACCGGTGTGAACTGACTGGCATAGGCACGCAAGGCGTCAAGTTTTTGCTCGATTGTCCCCGTGATGTCGATGCAGACGTCCGGTGTCGTATGGGCGTTAATCATATATTGATAGACACTCGACGGCCGATATGCCGGGACGTCGGGCATGTATTTACGGATTCCGGCATTAAAGAGCGCCTCCTCGACGAGTCGGGCGCAGGCGCCGTGATCGGGATGGCGGTCGATGCCGTATGGATACAGGACGTGTGTCGGACGCTCGGACCGAATCAATCGGACGATCGCCTCGATTTGAGTTGCGTCCCCGGTCAGGCCCCGGTCCGGGAACCCGAGATTGATGCGACGGATGCCGAGCACCCGATCGGCCGTTTCGGCTTCGATGCCGCGCGTGACGACGTCCCCATTCGAAGACAGCTCCGCTCTCGTCAAATCGACGTATAGAACGTCGACCCCGGCCTTGGTCCATTGGGCGGTCATGCCGGCGATTCCGATTTCGATATCGTCCGGATGGGCCCCAATTGCTACTATTTTCATAAAATCACCTCTTCTGTGAAAAGTATATCGGACTCATCGCGGAATGTCATATGTAGAGGGTAGTCAATCGAGAGGTTTTTCGAGTACGCTACTAGGTGGGAGGTGAACCAAATGACGGTACAATTACCGATTCGGTTTCGCAATATATTCTTTATTTTAATTGGTTCCTTTATTTTCGCGTTCGGCGTCTATCATTTCAACGTCCAGAACAATTTGGCGGAAGGCGGATTCACGGGCATCACCTTGATTCTGCGCGGTTTGTTCGACTGGTCGCCATCGATCACGAACTTGGCGCTCAACATCCCGCTCTTTTTTGTCAGCTACAAGCTGCTCGGGCGGACGACGTTCATCTATACGCTCATCGGGACGTTCAGTTTCTCGCTCTGGTACGCCCTCATCGCCAAGTACTCGAATCTAATCATCGATTTGACGGACGATATGGTGCTCGCGAGTCTATTCGCCGGTCTCTTCATCGGGGTCGGTCTCGGCATCATCTTCAATAACGGTGGGACGACGGGAGGCGTCGATATCATCGCCCGACTCGTCCAACGTTACGTCGGATGGTCAATCGGCAAGACGTTCCTCGTGTTCGACTTTTTCGTCATCGTCCTCAGCTTGACGTATCTCGATATTCGCGAGGCGATGTACACACTCCTCGCCGTCTATATCGGCGCCCGCGTCATCGACTCGATGCAAGAAGGGACATACGCTGGCAAGGCCGCCATGATTATCAGCGACCATCGTACGGCCATCGCTGACGGGATTCACGCCACGATGAACCGCGGGACGACACGGCTCCTCGCCAAGGGTGGCTATTCGAATAAAGAGCTCGAAGTGCTATACGTCGTCGTTGGACGAAACGAAGTCAATCGGTTGAAGACGATCGTCAAACAGATCGACCCGCACGCCTTCGTCACGTTCCACCACGTCTATGAGGTCGGCGGTGAAGGGTTCACGTTCGATGAGAACCGTGTCCCGCTGAAATAAGTCACGACAAACGACGCCCCGTTCGGATGAACGGGGCGTTTCGTTATGGCTCGATTCGGACAATCTCAAAATCGAGTGGGCCGGCCGGTGAAGCGATTGATACGGATTGACCGACGACGCCTCCCATCAACCCGCTACCGAGCGGGGACGATACGGAAATCGTTCCTTCCGCCAAATCAGCCTCGAGCTCACCGACGAGGCGATACGTCTCATCATTCCCGTCCGGTAATTCCCGAATGACGACTCGGCTCCCGAACGCGACGACGTCAGGCCGACCCTCGTCGACGATAACGGCATCGGCGAGCAGTCGCTCCAGTTCGACAATTTTAGTCTCAATCCGCTCTCGTTCCCGGACCGCCTCCACGTACGTCACGTCTTCACGAAAATCACAAAACTTTCGGGCCGTCTTGACGCGTTCGAGCGCCTCATGCCGGCTATCCCCGCGCAACGTCTCCAGCTGTTCTTGTAAGCGGAGCCGTCCCGCTTTCGTCAATTGTGGTTGATTCATCTGCTACTCCTTTCGAAAGCAAAATTAAAAAAGTCCCGTCACGTGGACGGGACCCTTGATTCTACTCATCACGTGGCATGAAGACGATGAGCGCCAAGCGGATCAGTTCGGCGACGGCGACAAGTGTGGCCGCCACATATGTCCAAGCCGCCGCGTTGAGCACTTTGCGTGCGCCCGACTCTTCCGTTGCCGTGACGATGCCGTGGCTCGTCAATTCAGCCATAGCCCGTTTCGAGGCATCGAATTCGACAGGTAACGTGACGAGTTGGAACACGACCGCCCCGAGCATCATGATGACACCGAGTTGGGCGAGCCCCATCGCGCCGAGCAAGAAACCACCTAAGAGAAGTGGGAACGACAAGTTCGACGTGATGTTCACGACCGGGACGAGACGGTGACGGACCCGCATCAACTTATAGTCGGATGCATCTTGAATCACGTGGCCAATCTCGTGGGCCGCAATCGCAGCCGATGAAATCGTCGACCCTTGATACACTTCGCGCGACAGACGGACGACTTTATTGACCGGGTCGTAATGGTCACTCATCAAACCATCGACCATCTCGATCCGGACGTTATGAACGCCGTTTTGTTTCATGATGAAGTCAGCGACCTGTGCACCCGTGACTCCGCTTTGAATCGGTTGTTGGAGAAACTTTTTGTACGTACTTTTCACTCGCATCTGGGCCCATAACGGAATGAGCATAATCAGTGCAAGATAGAAAATATAGCCACCTAATGACATGTTCTCTATCACCTCTGCGTGTATTTGATAATCTGATTTTACATTCTAATGAACTTATTATCAAGCGAAGTGCGTAGGATGATGTGGTATCCCATAAAAAAACATATTCCGGTCAACCAGAACGACCCGTATCCGATCCAGGCGATATGTTCGGCCAGTGACGGATAACGCGGCCATTGTCCGAGCACGTAGTCGACGACGTCGTTATGGATGACCCAGATGAGCGTCAAGACGAACGAGCGGACCGTCCATGTCATGAACGGTGCGTACAACAGCGCCTGGAACGCCATCGCCCCGTGTGACACCATCAGCATGACGGCCATGAGCACGGTGAACGTCTCGGCATCGGGACCGAGTTCCCGTAAGAACAAGATGTTCATGATGACGGCCCATACCCCGTATTTGATGAGCGTCACGAAGGCGAGCGTCTCCATGAGGGGTGACTTCTTCCCGGCAATCCATAAGCCGAGCACGACCGTGAAGAAGAACGAGGCCGTCGGACTGTCCGGCACGAACGGCCAATAGATGAGCGGTGTGTCACGGAGCTGGGGCTCATACCAGACATATCCGTAAATCGTTCCGAACAAGTTGATGATGAACAGGAGCACCAAGACGGTCCGATGGGTGAGAAACGGGCGTAACATATGTATCATTCGTGTATTCCATCCTTTTTTTCTCTATTGTAGCGCAACGGAGGCGAAGTAAAAAGAAGCGTGACCCGTTAGACGGGCCACGCTTCTTGAACCAATCGATTATTGGTTGTTTTCGCCGCCTTCACCGTATGAAGCGATGAATTCAGACATGGCTTGGAGATCTTCATCCGAACCATCCCATTGACCGGCTGGCATCGTACCGACACCGTTGACCGCGATATCCGCGATTTCTTCGGCCGTATACTGTGTGCCGACGAGTGCAGGAGCTGCTGCCCCGCCTTCGAGGTTCTGACCGTGACAGTTCACACAAGACTGAGCCGAGTAAATCTCATAGCCAGGTGCGGCCGTATCGATTTCAGGGCCCTCGCCCGGAACTTCCAAGATCCCTTGTTCATGAACTTGATCCCAGTGCGTCGTTTGAACCGATTCCCACGTCAAGTAGAAAATCGACAACACGCCGAGCAACATGAAGCTAATGGCGACCGGACGTTTCGCCGGACGGCGTTCGAGTCCTTGGTCAAGCCATGGTGCGATCAAGAGCGCCGTGAAAGCGACCCCTGGCAAGATGACCGTTCCAAGCAAGATCCAATCCCCTGCTGCGAACTGATACTTGAGCAATTGATACAAGAACAAGAAATACCAGTCCGGAAGCGGAATGTATGACGTGTTCGTTGGATCGGCGATGTTTTGGAGCGGTGGGGCCTCGACAATCGTCAAGGCGATGAATCCGATCAAGAAGACCGAACCGACCATCCACTCTTTCAACAAGAAGTTCGGCCAGAACGCTTCCGTGCGTCCTGGATACTCTGAATAGTCTTTAGCAATATTTTGTTTCCGATTCGAGATTCCTACTCGAGAGTCGGTTACAAATTTCATCCCTTTACCGCGATGCATATCGTTTCTCCTCCTTTTTGTCTTCGAATCGGCTTATAGCGGTCCTGAGATCCCTTGCTTACGAATCATCAAGAAGTGGGCTCCGAGGAGTCCGAACAAGGCCGCCGGTAAGAAGAAGACGTGAATGGCGAAGAAGTTCGTGAGCGTCCGTGCGCCGACGATCTCGCCACCGGCGAGAAGCGTTTTGGCGATACCACCAATGACCGGGACACTCTCGGCAATTTGAAGTGTAACTTTCGTCGCGAACAACGCTTTCATATCCCACGGCAACAAGTACCCTGTAAGACCGAGCGCCAAGACGACGAAGAACAAGAGAACACCGACGACCCAGTTGAGTTCGCGAGGTTTCTTATACGACCCGGTAAAGAATACGCGGAGCGTATGTAAGAACAACATGACGATCGCAACCGATGCGCCCCAGTGGTGCATCCCACGAACGATTTGTCCGTGCGCGATCTCGTTTTGAAGATAGTACACCGACGCGTGCGCGTTGATGATGTCTGGTACATAGTACATCGTCAAGAACATCCCTGACAGAATTTGAATCACGATCGTGAAGAACGTCAGACCGCCGAAGCAATAAACAAATGCTGAAAAGTGATGGGCAGGGTTGACGTGTTCTGGAACTTCATGGTCAGCGATGTCGCGCCATAACGGCGTGATGTCGACGCGTTCATCGACCCAATCATAAATTTTTTGTAACATCGACTATTCCCCCTCTCACAACTGTGCGACTGGACTGCCCAAGTATAGGAAGCCGTCTTTTTCTTCTTTTTCGTAGCGTGCAAGTGGTGCAGTCGGAGGCGTACCAGGAATGTTCGTTCCATCTTTCTCATAGCGACCGAAGTGACACGGGCAGAAGAATTCTGTCGGTCGAGTCGGGTCTCCACCATATCCTACTTGGCAGCCGAGGTGCGTACAAATTGGAGACAAGGCGATGATTTCGCCGCTCTCATCTTTAAATACCCACGCCGAAAGCGTTTCTTCAAATTCATACCAAGCATCTTGCGTTTGTTTCTTAAAGTCGACACGTTGCGGCTCAGTCGTGATGTCATCAAGACTGATGACTTTTACTTTATCGCCCGCTCCCGATTTTTTTAAGACCGGATCGATCGCAAAGTTGACCATCGGACTGATCAATGTTGCCGCCATAAAGCCACCTACACCAGTCAACGTATACGTTAAGAACTGACGGCGTGTGACTTTTGACCCATTTTGAGCCATTTCGTTCCCCCCTCATTCGTGTGCATAACCCCATAATTCTTTATGCATTCTTCACAAAAATTTCTCACTCAACAAAATAGTATATCAATAAAACCTCCACGTCAACCGCTTCATGTCGCCATCCAACGGCTCGAAAGATCGGTAATGACTTGCGTCGCAAAATTTTGAACCATCGTGTGCGACTGCTCGCCGGACATTCCTTTCAACGCAAGCGGCGGAACGAAAATAATCGGCAGTTCAGAGCCCTTGAAACGCAAATCCGAGGAGATGAACAACACGTGGGTAAACCCCGATGCCGTCGCCTGAACAGTAACTTGTTCGGCGAGCGCACGCCCTGCCTCCGCGTCGACATAACTGATTGTCGGGCTTAGCATCGTCCGGCCGGACAATTGGCGCTCGGTTTCAAGTGCCACCGCCTGGATGACTTCGTTTCCTTCGGCTTTGCGCACCATGTCCTCATCAAACGCCAGTTCGACGAGCGGGACGACGAGCGTATCGACGTATTGGCGTTCTGAGAGCGACTTCATCGCGTCTAGACCATCGAACCTCATCTTCCTCCTCCTCTCCATTAGACATACATCATTATGTTCATTGTAGCGTACCTACAATCGTTCCCTCTGCGAAACTTATGAACGAAATGTGAAATTATTGTGTATTCCTACGTCATTAATATACCAAAAAACAAGCGCTTACCATAACGGAAGCGCTTGTTTTTATTAAAATAATTTTGAGGCTCGGACTTGATGGAGCTGGCTCGTCAAGTTGCGGAACAATTTCTCGTCCCGTCGGTCGAGTGCCTTATCGATTTCGACGAGCAGACGCTCCTCCTCGAACTGGGCAACCGAGGCCCGAATGACCGTCTGGGCCGACGTCGTCACTTCGTCTTTCACTTCGGCGACGGGTTCGAACGGATTCAATTCCACGATATCAATCCACAGCTCATCAATCATCATGCCTTGAAAGTTCAACTCCACGTAGATGGCGCCGTCGTGGAGCCGGATGTCGTGATACGCCTTCTCGGGATTGACCGTGATGAGGTCACCCCGACGGTAACGGAACGGTTCGCCGTCAAATCCATACGCCGTCATAATCAAACTGCGCGGTGAGACCGAGGCGTTCGTGACGAAATGAACGTTCCCGAGTTTTTCTGGATGTCTGAGCCAGTAGTCGATAATCCACTTGGCTTCTCGTTTACGAAGCGTATGATGAGCGAGGAATCGCTTTAAAAATGTTCTTTTCCGCTCGACCATATGACCCCATCTCCTTTATATCGTTTAATCGTGATCCGTCAACCGTTCGAGCCGCTCTTCAAGTGCTTGGCGGTCATCGACATCGACAGTGAGCGCAAGCGTTTGCTCGAGCACTCGTTGCGCTTGGTCACGCTGTCCTTCTTCTATCAATAGTGTAGCCCATTCAATCGCAAATGACACGTCCTCTTTATAAACTTGCTCGATCGACCGGTATAACGTGACGGCCGTATCATAGTCTTCAAGTTCATAGGCCGCTTTCGCCTTGTACCATGTCATGAGCGGGGAAGTCGAATGTTCCTCGAGCGCATCGATCGTCTCGAGGACGGCCTCCATGTCCCCACCTTCGAACAAGACCGATAAGAGCAGCTCAGTCGCCTGAAGCGACTCCGGATTCAACGCGAGAGCCTCGCGCAATTCCGTGACCGCCTCATCTGTCCGACCTTGTTTCAAGAAGAGTTTCGCTTTTACCGTGCGCAACTCATCGTTATAGTCGTCGCGGTCAATCCCTTGGCCAATCACCTCGAGCGCCTCATCGAAGCGGCCTAGTTCGTCGAGCGCTTCCGTGTAAGGCAGATAGAGCGACGTGAAATCGGGGTCCATCGAGCGAAGCGACTCAAACTGTTTGACGGCAATTTCGTCACGGCCGATGCGGTGGGCCGTCATGGCGTGACCGAAAATCGTGTTCAAGTTGCGGTCTTCCGCTTTCTCATACTCATCGAGTGCCTCTTCGAAAGAGCCGATCATCGTGAGCGCCTCCGCGTAATCGGCCTGATAATCGAGTTCTTCCGGCAAGCGCAAGTGCGGCAGACGCGCGTACAGCGGGACCGCCTGTTCGAACGAGCCGATCGACGCGTACAACTCGGCCAATCCGTAGATGAGGAGCGGTTCGTCCGGGTTCGTCTCGAGCGCCTCCATCAGTTTCTTGACGGCGACCTCGTCCAACCCTTGTGATTGATATAAATCGGCGAGGAGGACGAGACTGCGCATATGCGCTTCCTTGTCCGTCGTATCGATTTTCTCGAGGACGGCAATCGCCTCTTCTTCCCGGTCACTGTCCAAGTAGGCCTCGGCGAGCGACAAGGCGACGTGCGGGTTGCCCGCATAATCGACATATAGCGCCGCGAGCAACTTGACGGCCCGATCGGCGAGGCCGAGTTCGAGGTAGAGATCGGCGATGGCCAACCGGTCCTCGTCCGACCCTTCCTTCTCGAGCGATTCGAGATGCATGAGGGCATGCTCCGTCTCACCTTTTTCAAGCATCTCAATGATATGGTTTAATTCTGTTTCGTCTAACATCGTCAAAATTCCTCCTAGCGGCTACTCGTATTGACGTTATTCTATCTCACGACCGAGTCGTTGTAAATCGTCACGGAAGCGCGGATAACTCACATCCGCTGCCTCGACGTCGTCAATCGTCACATGTTCCGTCGTCAATAAGTCCGCAATTTGGAGCATCATCGCCAAGCGATGATCTCCGTGCGAGGTGACGTGTCCCCCGTGCAAACGGCTCGGATAGACGTCAAAGCCGTCATCCGTCTCGCGAAGGTCGACACCGAGCGCCTTCAATTCGCTCGCGACCGTCTGAATCCGGTCCGTCTCTTTTACGCGGAGCTCCCCCGCATCCCGGACCGACGATGGGCTCGATGCCTGCGACGCGACGAGGGCGAATAATGGCAACTCGTCGATTTGATGTGGGATGGCGGTCCCGTCCAACCGGATGCCATGGAGCGTGCTCGTCGACACGGTGACGTCCCCGACCGATTCTTCTCCGAGTGCGCGGACGTTCGTCACGTCAACGTGCGCCCCCATCCGTTCGAGCGTGCGCAAAAAGCCAATCCGTGTCTCGTTCAAACAGACGTCGGTCGTCGTGACGCGACTATCCGGGACGAGCGCGGCCCCGGCCCACCAAAAGGCGGCCGAGGACGGGTCAGCCGGTACGGCCACCGTCGCGCCTTCCAGGACGGACGGCGACAGCCGAATCGTCCGAACCCCCTCTTCCGAGGTGATGTCAATCTGCCCGTTGAACAGCGGCAGCATGCGTTCGGTATGATCCCTCGACAAGACCGGCTCGCGCACGATCGTCGGGCTGTCCGCACGGAGTCCAGCCAATAAGATGGCCGATTTCACTTGCGCGCTCGCGACAGGCAACGTGTAATCGATGCCCGTCAACGCCCTCCCGCGGATGTGGAGCGGAGCGACGTCACCTGCAAGGTCGGCTCCCATGGCGCGCAACGGGGCAGTGACGCGACGCATCGGTCGCTTCGTGAGCGAGGCGTCGCCGGTGAGCGTGAACGTACCGTCGTAGCCTGCAAGCAGTCCCGTCAAGAGACGCATCGTCGTGCCGGAGTTCCCGCAATCGAGTTCCGCCGACGTGAGCGACGGGCTGCCAGTGATGACGAGTCGTTCCGCTTGTTCATCGACTTGTGCGCCCAAACGACGGATCGCCTCGAGCGTCGACCGGCAATCCTCACCGAGGAGTGGGTCGTACACCGTCGTCTGTCCGTGCGCCACGGCCCCGAGCAATAACGCCCGGTGCGTGATCGACTTATCGCTCGGTACGCGTATCAATCCGTTCAATCCCATCTTAAAACCACCCTTTCAACTGATTGTACGCTTCGACGAGCCGCTCGGTCGTGACGCTCGTCACGGTCACTTCTTCACCGAGCAAGACGAAGCGAATCTGTCCAGTTCGATTCTTTTTATCGTGGCGCATCACCTCGAGATACGCCTCGAATGGCTGCCAGACGACCGGCGTGATTGCTTGTTGCTTCATGAAACCGGCGAGCGTTTCCGCGCGTGAGACGTCTCCGGCGACGAGGAAGGCGTACACCATTCCGTATAGGATGGCCTCCCCGTGCGCTAATCGGTACGCCTCGACCGACTCCAACGCATGGCCGAACGTATGACCAAAGTTCAGCCATGCCCTTACGCCGTGTTCCCGCTCATCGGTCTCGACGACCTGTCGTTTCACTTCAATCCCACGCGCGAGCCACGCCTCCCAATCGAGCGGTCCTTGCGCCAAGGCGGTGAACAGCTCGGTCTCGAACGAGTGCCCGAGGACGTATCGTGACAAGTAGGCATGTTTAATTAACTCGCCGAGCCCACTCAGCACGTCACGGTCCGTCAACGTCTCGAGGCGGTCGACGTTATAGTGGACGCCCGCTGGCTGATAAAAGGCACCGATCGCGTTTTTGGCGAGCGGATGGTTGACCGCGACTTTTCCGCCGACGGCTGAATCGTGGGCGAGAACTGTCGTCGGCACTTGTATGTAATGCAGGCCGCGCATATAAACACTCGCCAAAAAGCCGGCCAAGTCGCCAATCATGCCGCCGCCAAAGGCGACGACGAGCGTGTCCCGGTCACAGCCAGACGTCAACCCGTCCGCGACGAGACGTTCAATCGTCGCGAGCGATTTCGATCCGTCGCCCGGACGGACGACCGACCAGACGATTGGACGCGCGCTTGCCTCGAGACGAGTCCGAAACGCCTTCCCGTGCAGGCGATCTACCGTCTCGTCCGTGATGACCCACACGGTCGAGCACGAGAAGTAAGGGACGCGGTCGAGCCAGGCGTCCCCTCGTTCAATTGTGACGTCGTATGGAGTCGAGGCGTTCACGTGAATCGTCACCACGTGCGAATCTCCTCGCGGTACGCGTCGACGCGCGCTTGGATGCGTCCGACCGTGTCATGTCCGAACGTCTCGCATAACTCACGGGCGATTTCAAACGCGACGACGGCCTCGACGACGAGTGAGGCGGCCGGGACGGCACAGGCGTCACTTCGCTCGATTTGGGCGAGGAACGGTTGTTTCGTATCGATATCAACGGATTGGAGCGGCTTGTAGAGCGTCGGAATCGGTTTCATCACAGCGGTACAGACAATCGGCATCCCGGTCGTCATCCCACCTTCGAAACCGCCGAGATGATTGCTCAGGCGTGTATAGCCGTCGGGACCATAAGCGATCGGGTCCATCACTTCCGATCCTGGTCGATACGCCATCTCGAAACCATCACCGAACGCGACGCCTTTGATGGCGTTGACACTCATGACGGCGCGAGCGATCGCCGCATCGAGTTTCCGGTCATATTGGACGTACGATCCGAGCCCCGGGATGACACCATGCACTTCCGTACAGACGACACCGCCGAGCGAGTCACCGGCGGCTTTCGCCTCATCGATTCGATGCATCATCGCCTGGCCTGCCGTCTCATCCATCGTCCGGACCGGTGACGCCTCGATCGTGGCGCGCAATGTGTCGAGCGACTCGTATGAAGCATCGGCCTCGACCCCGCCAATCACTTTGACATAGCTGACGAGCGACATCCCGACAGCAGCGAGCAGTTGTTTGCTGAGTGCGCCGACGGCGACCCGAGCGGCCGTCTCACGTGCGCTCGAGCGTTCAAGGACGTCTCGCAGGTCACGATGATCGTATTTCAAGCCGCCGACGAGGTCCGCATGTCCTGGTCGCGGGCGGACGACGCGGCGTTTGATTTCCACGTCCGCATCGACCGGTTCGGCCTGCATCACGTTCCGCCAATGAGTATGGTCCTTGTTCTCGATCCAGAACGAAATAGGGGCCCCTGTCGTCACCCCGTGACGAATGCCGGCCCTCACCTCGATTCGGTCTGATTCAATTTGCATGCGGCGGCCGCGGCCGTAGCCGGACTGCCGTTTCGCGAGTTCCGCATTGATGGCTTGCACATCGACCTCAAGCCCGGCCGGTACACCCTCGATGATGATTGAAAGTCCAGGCCCGTGCGATTCTCCTGCCGTCAAATAACGCATAGCTGCCACCTCATTCTTCAAATTTTTCATAGAAGAAGCTCTGCTTCATCTTGTAGCCGTATCGCTTCGGTTGAAAGATCTGCTCGGTCCCTCCGACGAAGAGGACACCGCCTGGTCGGAGCGATCGGTGGAACGATGTATAAACTTTCTCTTTCGCTTCCTCGGTGAAATAAATCAAGACGTTCCGACAGACGATTAAATCAAAATTCCGTTCATACACGTCGGCCAGCAGATTATGTTTTTTGAACGTTACTAATTTTTTGATGTCCTCTGTGATGTAATAGTCGTCTCCACGGCGGGTGAAGTAACGCTGCCGAAACTCTGAGGGCAAGTCGACGAGCGCCCGCTCATGATACTTGCCTTGTTTCGCTTTTTCGATCACCACGTCATCTAGGTCCGTCGCCGTGATTGTGAACTGTGCGGGTGACAAATGTTTCGATAACAGCATCGCCAACGAATACGGTTCTTCACCCGTCGAGCACGCCGCGCTCCAGACGCGCAACTTGCCCTGGCTCTTACGGATGAGTTCCGGCAAAATGTCCGTCTCTAGTTGCTGCCAACGGACCGGGTTCCGGTAAAATTCACTCACGTTGATGGTCATGCGATCTAAAAATTCATCGTATAAGCCTCGGTCCGACTCCATCGCTTTGAAGTATTCGATAAACGTGGCATACCCTTTCTTCTCGCGAAGTGCAATCATACGTCGCTTCATCTGGGCTTCTTTGTATAGGTTTAAGTCAATCCCCGACTTCATATAAAACTTTTTTACGAAGATGGCATAATCATTTATCACCAGTTCCAACCTCAATTCTTTCTCTTCTCCTAGATCATGTCGTGCCAAAACAAGCGAAAGCGCTTTAATCCCAATATAAAAAGGGACAGGAGGCCCCCGTCCCTTTTATCGTCATCAAACGTGTGATGCTTCAGTGGCGAACCAGAGTGACAATTCACGCTCTGCGCTCTCCACGCTATCTGAACCATGGATGACGTTTTGTGACATCGTCGAGGCCAAATCGCCACGAATTGTTCCAGGTTGTGCGTCTAACGGGTTCGTCTTCCCGATCATCAATCGAGAGACGGCGACGATATTTTCGCCTTCCCACTCCATCGCTACAACAGGACCAGACGTTAAGAATTCGACAAGTTCTCCAAAGAACGGCTTTTCCTTATGTTCCGCATAATGCGATTGTGCGACTTCAACCGATGGCGTCAATAGCTCAAGACGGTTCAACGTATATCCTTTCGTTTCGAAGCGCGAGATGATTTCCCCAATCAGACCGCGTTTCACTCCATCCGGTTTTACCATTAAAAATGTTTTTTCCATTCCCCTAATCCCCCTAAATCAATATGTGTACCATGTACTTTATTAGTTTACACGGTCATCTTGATTATTGAAAGGGTTTACAAGGTGGTTGTTACCATTTTCGTTTCCCGATATACTCGGCGATTTCAATGAGCGAGCGCTTGTCCGGTACGTCCGGCAAGCCATCGAGACGTTGAATCGCCCGGTTCACGTACCGGTCGATTGTCCGTTGGCTTCGCTCGAGCGTCCCGTTGCGCTGCACTTCACGAACGAGCGTATGGGTCGTCGCGTAATCGGACGACTGGTTGACTTGCTGCAACCGACCAAAGAATTCAGGGTCTTCCGCTGAATAGAAGAGCGGCAACGTTTTATGACCGTGCTTCAAATCTTCTCCGACCGGCTTTCCAAGCTGAAAACTTTTCGCGGTGAAATCGAGCAAATCATCCGTCATTTGGAACGCCATCCCGATGTCATAGCCGAACAGCCGCAGCTGTTTGACGACTTCGGGTGACGCCCCTGAGACGACGGCCCCGGCCGCACAACTCGTCTCAATCAAGAGCGCCGTCTTTCGGGCAATCCGATCGAGATATCGTTTCGGGGACTGGCCCCAGTCGTATTGGTCTTGGATTTGATTGATTTCACCGATACAAATCAGTTCCATCGTGTCTGCCATGATTTCCATCACGCGCGGCGAGTCGACCTCAGAGACGAGTCGAATCGCTTCGCCGAACAACGTATTCCCTGTATACATCGCGACCTGCTCATCGTAACGTTCCATGACGGTCGGTTTGCCCCGGCGAAGTGTGGCGTCATCGATGACGTCATCATGGACGAGCGAGGCCATATGAATCAGTTCAAGACTCGCCGCCACTTTCGTCAAGCGGATGTCTTTCGCTTGCCCGAAACCAGCGCTCAGCAATACGAACGCCGGACGGATCCGCTTCCCGCCCGCATCAAGCAGTTGCTTCGAGGCCGCCTCGATGACCGGGTGATCCGTATGGACCCGCGTCGACAAGAAGCGATCAATCTGCTCAATCTCTCGGTTCATGTGGCGATAAAGTCGCTTCAAAGACATCGGTCACCACTTCTTTCCTAGGTGCATGGCACACGCACCGCCGGAGAACGCCTTCACTTCGACTTGTTCGAAGCCTGCCGTCTCGAACATGCGTTTTAGCGTCAACCGGTCCGGGAATTGGTCGGTCGACTCTTGGAGCCATTTGTATTGATCGTATGAGCCGGCGAACACTTTCCCGAATAACGGCATGACCGAGCCGAAATAGAAGCGATACAGTTCGCTGAACAGCGGTGCTGTCGGTTGGCTCGTCTCGAGACAGACGACCGTCCCGCCCGGTTTCAAGACCCGGTGCAGTTCACGGAGCACCGTCATGTAATCCGGTACGTTGCGAAGGCCGAAGCCGATCGTCACGTAGTCGAATGAGTGATCCCCGAACGGCAATGCCATCGCGTTACCATGGATGAGTTCGATCGTCGGATAATCGGCCACTTTCTCTTGGCCGACCGCGAGCATATTCTCGGAAAAATCAAGACCTTTGACGACACCGGTATTACCAGCCGCCTCGGCGAGTTGAATCGTCCAGTCGGCCGTCCCGCAGCAGACGTCGAGACATTTCGCGCCCGGGAACACTTGCATGCGACGCATCGTCGCTTTGCGCCACCATTTATGCAAACGGAAACTGATGATCGAGTTCATCGTATCGTAGCTCGGTGAGATTGATTGAAACACGTCATATACTTTTTGCTCTTTTTCTTTCGGTTGCAATACGTAACATCCTTTCCGTTCTAAGCGACAGCGTGCGCCAGGAGCGTCGTTAGCTGTTCTCGTTGATCTTGGCGCAGTACTGTCGCCTTTCGTTCGATGATCGTTTTTCCGTATGTGGTCAAGTAGGACCGACCTATCACCTCAGAAAACGTTTTAATCAATCCGAAGTTCGCTTCCATCCAAGTCGTGACGGATACGTCCGCATCAAGCGCGAGCGTACATTTCGCCCCATTGACAAGCTGGACCGACCGACCGAAGCGATTGCTATAGTCGGCAGGAAACAGTGCCAATATTTTATAAAATTGAGCCGAGGCGAAATCGCCGGCGAGCACTTTGAGTTGCCGCTCGAGCGAGCCGTTCGGGCAATCCTTTACTTGATCGTGCAGTTCAAGTGCTTGATGTGCAAAATACGTCGCAAGCACGAGCTGACGTTGTTGATTCGATTCGATTTCAATCATCTCGACCATCCAACGAAGTAAAGGCATGTCGACTACGGGTACAATCTCGTGTCTCGTCAAATACGGATGGTTCATGCGTTCTTCGATTTGACGAGCAAGGTCGGTGACAACGGTTTCGTATGTCATCTGTTCCATGCTATCCCCCCTCGTCCTCTTCGTTGTCATTCTGACATAGTATAGCACATTTTTGTCACATTCACGCCATGTGAACTCGCTTTCCGACACAAAAAAAGCCGCCTTTCGGCGACTTATGTATTGCCCATTATTTGACCGCATCTTTAAGCGCTTTACCTGCTTTGAAGGCAGGAACTTTGCTTGCCGGGATTTCGATATCTTCTTTCGTACGTGGGTTGCGACCTTTACGGGCAGCGCGCTCACGAACTTCAAAAGTACCAAAACCGATCAATTGAATTTTATCACCGTTTTGGAGTGCTTCAGTGATAGATTCGAAAGTAGCTTCTACAACTTGTGTAGCTTCTTTTTTCGAAACATTTGCTTTCTCCGCAACTGCTTGGATCAATTCAGTTTTGTTCATCACGATTCACCTCCTCTCACTGAGAGTTTACGGGATTAATCATATCGTACAAACGTTGATATGACAACATTTTTTAAGCAATCGGCCTATATTCGACCCGCTCAGTCGATCAGTTGTTTAAAAACTCGACTTCACCTTGTTCATTAATCGTGTACCCTTGCGAATAAGCCGGAGCGAATGGGGAGTCATTATAGAGCAAATACCGAATGTCCTCACCGACTTTTGGCTCTACATCCGTGTTCTCGAGGGCGACCTCCAGGTCGGCACGGTAGTCGACAAATAATTGTCCGGTCCCGTCGACATAGATCGGCAACTCGTTTTCCGTGTACGGACTTGGGATAATTGGCTCTTCAGAGACGAAGACGAGATCATAATCAATCGTGAATTGATTCTTTCCGAGCGACCCGTCAAACGGGAACTTGCCTTCTTTGGCCCGGAACGCGTTAATATTCGTCTGTAACTGTTGCAAGCTTTCTGACACACGTAAATCAATGAGTTTGACCTTCGGCTCCGTCTCGGCGTCCACGAGGACGTACAAGAACAGACCGCCTCCTTCGAAGCTGTTCGCCGGCGGGTCGGCTAAATAACCAGGGACGAGCCGGGCGAACTCAATCGGATAACGTTCCATGAGTGGCGTCTCGGCCGGCCTTGTTTTAATCGGCAACACTCCGGTCGTCTCCTTGAACGAGTCGACGGCCGTCTGTACCGACTTCAGTTGGTCTTCATACGGGACGTTATCGACCCGGTTCGAATCTGGGAACATACATCCACTGAGCACGGTCGCCGCCAATAGACTCGCGACCAAAAAAATCCGTTTCACGTCTTATCCTCCTGTCGGTCCTGAAGCGACCACATAAATCATGATGATCGTCCCAAATAAAAATATGACGAATGCGATGACGCGGACGAGCGCCGCGAACCATCCCGTTAGTTTCGTATGGCTGACTGCCACCATGAGCGCGGCGATGGCAAACGCCCCGATGCCCGCAAATGAAATCCACATCTTGATCAGTGACGGTGTCACGTCTATCCCCTCGACTTTCTCTTTAAATCTATCTCCGTACATTAGTGTAGCAAAAAAAACAAAGGAACTGAACGAAAACGTCAGTCCCTTTGCTCTACGTCGCCTTCGAAATGGAACACTTCTTCCATTTCATGCTTCTGCGGGCGTCTCATTAACTTTTGTACTTCATCGTGTGGGCTCTTACCTTCGAATAACACGTTGTAGAGGGCCTCTGTGATCGGCATCTCGACACCGGCTTCCCGAGCGAGCGTATGCGCCGCCTCACAGGCACGCACTCCTTCCACGACCATGCCCATTTGACCGAGTACATCCTCGAGCTTCTCGCCGCGACCGATCGCGTTCCCGGCTCGCCAGTTACGGCTATGCTGAGACGTGGCCGTGACAATCAAATCGCCGATTCCCGTCAAGCCGGAGAACGACGCCGGGTTGGCACCGAGTTTGACCCCGAGCCGGGCGATCTCGACGATCCCGCGTGTCATGAGGGCCGCTTTGGCGTTATCGCCATAGCCGAGCCCATCCGTCATTCCTGCGGCGAGCGCGATGATGTTTTTAAGTGCGCCCCCGTACTCCGCCCCGATGACGTCCGAATTCAAATAGACCCGGAACTGATCGTTCGTGAGCAACTCTTGAATCTCATCGGCCACGTCCAAGTCCTCGCAAGCGATTGTGATGGTCGTCAATTTACGGACGGCCACTTCCTCGGCATGCGTCGGTCCCGTCAAGACACCGATGGCCCGACGTTTCGACGGGTCGATTTCTTCGGCGATAATTTCCGACAGACGTTTATGCGTCTTCGGTTCGATTCCTTTGGCGGCATGCACGATGACCGCCGGTTTCGTAAGGAGCGCGTTCAACTCACGCGACACCGGACGAATCGCCGAACTCGGGACGACGAGGAATACGATGGAACGATCTTTGACCGCTACCGCCAAGTCTGTCGTCGCCCGAATCGAAGTCGGCAACGGTGCGTCTTTCAAATAGGTCGCGTTCGTGTGGGCCGTGTTGATTTCATGAACGTGGTCTTCCTCACGTCCATATAGTAGAACATCATGTCCGTTGTCAGCGAGGACGAGCGATATCGCCGTTCCCCAGCTCCCTGCGCCGATGACAGCTACTTTTGCCATAAGAGGCACCCCCATTACTAGTTTTTCTGACGAGCCACGATATGAATCGGTGTACCAGTAAAGTCAAATGCGCGGCGAATCTGGTTATCTAGATAACGTTTGTATGAGAAGTGAAGCAACTCTGGATCGTTGACGAACAACACGAACGTCGGCGGCTCGATAGCCACTTGCGTCGCGTAGTTGATCTTGAGTCGTTGTCCTTTGTCCGTCGGTGTCGGGTTCATCGCGACTGCGTCGACGATGACGTCGTTCAAGACGCTCGTCGAGATGCGACGGCGATGTGAATCAGCCACTTCTTTGACGACCGGCAGAAGTGTCTGCAATCGTTTCGACGTGAGCGCCGACAAGAAGACGATCGGTGCATAGTCAAGGAACAAGAATTCTTTACGAATCTTCTCTTCCATTTTCTTCATCGTTTTATCGTCTTTGTCGACGGCGTCCCATTTGTTGACGACGAGAACGATGGCTTTCCCCGCTTCGTGGGCGAGTCCGGCAACACGTTTGTCTTGCTCGATGATGCCTTCTTCACCGTCGATGACGACGAGAACGACGTTCGAGCGTTCAATCGCTTTTTGGGCACGCATGACGCTGTAGCGCTCGGTAGATTCATACACTTTCCCACGCTTGCGCATCCCTGCCGTATCGATGATGACGTATTCTTGCCCATCCCGTGTGAACGGTGTATCGATGGCATCACGAGTCGTGCCCGCGATGTCCGAGACGATGACGCGTTCTTCACCGAGAATCGCGTTCGTCAAGCTCGATTTCCCAACGTTCGGACGTCCGATGAGCGAGAACTGGATGACTTCTTCATTGTACTCATAGTCGTCTTTGTCTGGAGCCATGTCGAGCACTTTGTCGAGCAAGTCCCCGAGACCAAGACCGTGCGTCCCTGAAATCGGGAACGGATCGCCGAATCCGAGTGAATAGAACTCATACATGAGTTCGCGCATCTCGAAGTTGTCGACTTTGTTGACGGCGAGGACAACTGGTTTGTTCGAACGGAACAACAAGTTCGCCACTTCTTCGTCTGCTGCTGTAATGCCTTCGCGTCCGTTCACCATGAAGACGATGACGTCCGCCTCATCGATCGCAAGCTCGGCCTGATGCCGCATTTGCACGAGGAGCGGCTCATCACCGACCTCGATTCCGCCTGTGTCGATTAAATGAAACTTACGGTTCAACCACTCACCCGTCCCATAAATGCGGTCGCGTGTTACACCGGGCTTATCATCGACGATCGACACGCGATCTCCGATAATCCGGTTAAAAATCGTGGATTTCCCAATATTCGGGCGGCCTACGATAGCCACTGCTGGAATTCCCATATAAACACCTCTCTAACTTTCATTCAATAAGTCTATCGTTTCTAATTGCAACTGTACTATCATATCACAGGCGAATTTCTGTGACCATACAAAAAGAAGCGGGAGTCTGGCTCCCGCTTGAACGATCGTCTTATTTAGAATCGTCCGAGGCCTCGTCACCTGTCAATTCAGAGACAGAGAAACCTCCTTGGTCGCTATACTCGTCAAGCAACGATTGATCCGCGTCGCCACGTGATGAATCGCTCGACTCGAGCGCACGCATCGACAACGAGATTTTTTTCTCGTCAAGATGGACATCGAGTACTTTGACGGTTACTTCTTGGCCTTCTGACAAGACTTCAGACGGCGTCGCGATGTGTCGGTTCGCAATTTGCGAGATATGAAGCAAACCTTCGACTTGCGGTGCGACTTCGACGAACGCACCGAACGTGACGAGACGTTTGACTTTCCCTTCAATCACGTCACCTGGCTGAATTTTACCTTCTACCGATTCCCACGGTCCAGGCTGCGTCTCTTTAATCGACAACTTCACTTTCTCGTTGTCGAGGTCAAGTCCAAGCACTTTCACTTTGACTTTGTCTCCTTCAGTCACAACATCGCTCGGTTTCTCAACCCGGCTATGCGCCATTTCCGAAATGTGGACGAGGCCATCGACACCGCCGATATCGACAAACGCACCGAAGTCTGTGAGACGTTGAACCGTCCCTTCGATGATTTGACCGACTTCAAGCGATTCGAGCGTCTCCGCTTTCTTGGCGCTCATTTCCGCTTCGGCAACCGCTTTATGCGACAAGATGACGCGATTTTTCTCGCGGTCAATCTCGACGACTTTAACCGTAATCGGTTTATTCAAGTAGGATGAGAAGTCTTCGACGAAATGGTTCTCTACGAGCGAAGCCGGGATAAATCCACGGATACCGATGTCAACGACAAGTCCACCTTTGACCTTGTCTTTTACCATGACTTCGAATACTTCGCCGGATTCGAATTTCTCGACGATTTGATCCCAAGCTGCCTCGGCATCAACGTCTTTCTTCGAAACGACCACCTCTTCGTCCGTGACCTTTTTCACTTTGACACGGATTTCGTCGTTAACATGGAGTGATTCGTTTAAATCGTCTAAATGCATGCTTGATACTTCGCTGATTGGTAAAATTGCCTCGGTTTTATAACCGATATCGATCAACGCTTGCTTGTCCTCGATTTTGACGACAGTACCGGTCACAATTTGACCTCGATTGATTTCAAAATCAGGCATATCTTTCATTTCTTCGACCATTCCAACACTACCCCCTCACGATGAGTACAAAAAGGAGCGCCCTAAGGCGCTTACACCTAGTATAAACTTCTTATAATTCGAAAGATTTGTCAAGGTGTTATCAGGTTAGTTCCTCTCCTAGCGCGAGATTAAACCTGAAATTAACGAACGTTCCGTGAATGCTGCATGTACAAGTCACCGATTGTCGTCATAATCAAGTCGGCCGCGATTTGGGCGCTCGCCTTGTCCGCTTTCAAGCCGCTCATGTCGATCGGTTGGCCGATGACGACCTTCAGCTTCGAGCGGAACTTATACGTCCCGATAATCGCCACCGGGAGTACCGACGCGTCCGAACGGAGCGCGAAGAACCCGACGCCGGCTTGGGCTTTGCCGAGCGTACCGTCTTTTGACCGCGTTCCTTCCGGGAAAATCGAGATGACCTCGTCTTCCTTCAATTTTTGCAAGACGACTCGGAGTGCTTGTCGGTCTCCTTCCCCGCGTGACACAGGAATCTGTCCAGCCCGATTCAAAATGTGTTTCAATACCGGCACGTCGAACAACTCTTTTTTCGCGAAGAAACGAAGTTGGCGCTGTTTCGGCATCGCCCCGGCGAGCATGACCGGGTCCCAGTTCGATTGATGGTTCGAACAGACGATCATCGAACCGTCGAGCGGGACGTTTTCGCGCCCAATATACTCGACGCGGAAGCTCAATCTGCGGATGATATTGACGACACCTACCGCAAGACGATACATGCCGAACGGTCCATTGTTGAGCGGTTTCATCGTTTAATCACCTGCTTCATCAAGTGCTCGATCGCCTCGACGACGCCGTCAATCGACAGCTCGGTCGTATCGAGATAATGCGCATCGTCGGCCTGACGAAGCGGGGCGACCTCACGCTCGGAATCGCGTTTGTCGCGCAAGGCGATCTCGAGCTGTAATTGTTCGAGGTCGCTCGGCAATCCTTTCAATACGTTCTCTTCGTGGCGGCGGCGGGCCCGTTCTTCGACCGTCGCGGTCATGAACACTTTCAAGTCGGCGCCTGGTAAGACGTGCGTGCCGATATCGCGGCCGTCCATGACGATTCCGCCTTTACTGGCGAGGTCACGCTGTAAATCCATAAGGGCAGCCCGTACTTCCGGCTGGCGTGCGACGAAGCTGACGTTGTTCGTCACTTCGCTCGTCCGGATGACATCGGTCACTTCTTCCGTGCCATCGAACACGCGTTGACCGTTTTCGGACGGGACGAGACGTAAATCCATCTTGTCGATCATCTCAGCGAGCATCGGACCGTCTTCGAGACCGACGCCGTCTTGAAGCGCGCGATACGTGACGGCGCGATAAATCGCACCCGTATCGATATAGACGTACCCTAGTTTTTTAGCGAGCGTTTTCGCGATCGTGCTCTTGCCGGCCCCGGCCGGCCCATCTAATGCGATTTGTAATGGTTTATTCATAAAAATTGGGTATCGGCTCATCCCGATACCCGCCTCCTCTCGGTCATTTGTTCCGAGAACATCATACCAGTTTTTTAGCGTGAAGAAAATACGGAGCCGGTCCGTTTTCTCGCTTCGAGCTGGGCTCGGAAGCAATAACGTAAAATCGTCTCCTGGTCCCGGTGTGATAACTCTTCAAAGCAAAGCGACAACTCTTGTTTGGCCGTCTGTTCATGGATGCGGACGAGGCGGCTCTTGACGCGGAACGTTTGCGGAATACCTCGGTCGTCATCGATATGGAACGAGACAATCATCGTCTCGTCGACAGCGACCGGGGCTCGATTGGCGATGATGCGCATTCCCCCGGCCGAGACGTCGAGTGATGTCGACTCGAACGATGGGAACGCTTGGCCGTCTTCCGCAGACACGGTCACGTGAATCATCTCTGGCACCCGTAAATATTCACGGCGCTGGACTCGTTTGATTTTCTTCTCATCCGGCACTGGGAACGCATAGCGAAGCGTCAACTGCGCATCGCTCACGCGTCTCGACACGACGGTATCAAAGGCGTACAGTTGCTCTTCTCCTTTAAAGAAATAAACACGCATCGATTCGTCTTCGTGCAAGAAGAACGTCTTTAACGTATCCGTTTCACTCGGGGACTCGATCCAGACGACTTGATCGTTAATGGCTGCGATCTTCGTCTTTCCTTCTTTTCTCCCTTCGACTTCCACCCGTAACTCTTGACCTACTTTTAACATGAAACGATTCCCCTTTATTCTATTTATATTGGCGATGATTGGAACGATTGGCGGTACGGACGAGCAATAAGGCGACCATCCATAAGACGACGATATAGACGACAGCCGGAACTTTGTTCATCGGTTCGACGAGCAAGATATAGTCGAACATCCCATGCAACAGCGTGGCCGCCATGACGGCGGTGAACAACCAAAACCGCTCGTGGTTGGAATGTTTGGCCCGGCCGAGACAAAACCCCATGACGACGGCGAACAGCGCGTGGCCGCTCACCGGCAGCACGGCGCGCCAGATCGCGATTTCGATTGAGTCGTACACCCATAAATATAGAAAATTCTCTAACGTGGCAAAGCCGAGTGAACAGGCGACCGCATAGAGAATCCCGTCGTAGTAATCATCAAAGACTTTATGTATGTATATTGTATAATAAATCATGAACCACTTAAAAAACTCTTCTAATAGCGCGGTGGCCACGAACGCCTTCCAAAACGGGCCCACGAGCACCCCTTCTTCCACGAACGCATACTGGACGAACATGATCGGAAAGACGAGAATGGCCCCGGCGACGAACGACCGGATCACATAGCCGAGCGGTTCCGCTTCTAGTTCATGCCGGAGATAGAAGTAGGAAAGAAGGGCGAACCCTGGCGCAACCGCAGACAAGGCGATTGCAATCATGATGCATCTCTCCTTTCTCACGTTAAGCATACACTGAAATAGAGGAAAGAAAAAGTAGGTCACGCCTAGAAATTGGAAGAAACGAACAAAAAAGTTGGAGGTCTGTTATGAATCATTTATTACTCATCCACACCGGCGGCACAATCGCCATGTCCCAATCGGGGTCGGGACATGTCATGCCGAGCGAGGTCAATCCAATTGATGCGACGTTGCCGAAAGCGACGGATATCGCGAATATCACAACGAAACATTTCTCGAACATCCCGTCGCCGCACATGACACCCGAGAAAATGCTCGAGCTCGCCCAATTCATCAATCAACAGTTGACGCAAGACACATATGACGGGGTCGTCATCACCCACGGGACCGATACGCTCGAAGAGACGGCGTATTTCTTACAAATCACGCTCGGCGCGCCGGTCCCGATCGTCTTGACGGGGGCGATGCGCTCGTCGAATGAGGTCGGCTCCGACGGCGAATTCAATCTCATCACGGCGCTTCGGGTCGCCCAAAGTGATGTCGCGCGAGGCAAAGGCGTGCTCGTCGTCTTCAACGGTGAGATTCATTCCGCCTTCAACGTTACGAAGACGCATACGTCCTCGGTCGACACGTTCAAATCGGTCCACTTCGGAAACGTCGGCATGGTGACGAAAGACCATGTCCTCATCTATAGTCAGCCGACGACGAAGCAACCGAAGATGATTTCGACGATCACGAAACGGGTCGCGGTGCTGAAAGTCGTCGCCGGGATGGACCCAGACTTGATTGAGGCGGTACTCGCGCTCGGCTATGACGGGCTCGTCCTCGAGGTGCTCGGTCAAGGTAACGTCCCGCCGTCAATCGTCCCGGCGCTTGAACTGCTCGTCGAACGCATGCCGGTCGTCATCGTCAGCCGTTGCTTCAACGGGATCGTGCAAGACGTGTACGGCTACGTCGGCGGTGGCCAGCAGCTCAAAGAGATGGGCATCATCTTCTCGAACGGGTTGAACTCACAAAAAGCGAGACTGCGTCTCCTCGTCGAACTCGAGTCTGGGTCGTCGCAAGCGGTCATGGAGCACAGCTTTAGTTTCCAACAATGAGTTGGCGACTTGCCAACCGTTTCGTCCTTCCATACAATGAAGGATGAGGTGATTTCATTGAATAAACACGCTATCGTCGTCGGCGCCGGACCATGTGGGCTGTCGGCTGCGATTGAATTGGAACGCATCGGCATCTCGTGCACGATTATCGAGCGCGGCAATATCGTCGATGCCATCTATCGGTATCCGACCCATCAGACGTTCTTCTCGTCTGCTAGTTTGCTTGAAATCGGGGATATCCCGTTCATCTGTAAAGATTTGAAACCACGACGTCAAGACGCGCTCGTCTATTATCGGGAAGTCGTCAGCCGGACCGGTTTAGATGTTCATCCGTTCGAGACGGTCGAAGCGGTCGAGCGGACCGAGGACGGTTTCGTCGTGCGGTCCCGACATGACCGGGACGGTGCCAAAGAGCGTCAGGCCGACTACGTCATCTTGGCGACCGGCTACTACGGACGCCCTCGTCGACTTGACGTGCCTGGTGAAGAGCTTCCCCACGTCGCCCATTACTTCAAAGAGGCGCATCCGTTCTATCGGCAGCGCGTCACGGTCATCGGCGGGAAAAACTCCGCCGTCGACGCGGCCATCGAGCTCGAGAAGGCCGGCGCCCATGTCACGGTGCTCTATCGCGGGGACGGTTACAGTCCGTCCGTCAAACCGTGGGTACTGCCGACGTTCGACTCGCTCGTCCGTCACGACAAGGTGCGACTCGAGCTCGAAGCGGAGATCGTTCGGATCGAACCGCATCATGTCGTCTATCGTCAGCATGGTGAAGAACATCGACTCGAGACCGACCACGTCCTCGCCATGACGGGCTACTTGCCCGACCATGGGCTGTTCGCCGATGCCGGGGTCCAAGTCGATGAGGAGACCGGTGTACCGACGTTCGACGAGTCGACTTACGAGACGAACGTCGACGGCTTGTTCATCGCCGGTGTCGTCGCTGCCGGAAACGATGCCAATAAGATTTTTATCGAGAACGGACGTTTCCATGGCCAAGCGATCGCCGAGACGCTTCGGGAGCGCAACGGTGTCACATTATAAATAAAGAGAGGGAAGACCTGAAACCAGGTCCTCCCTCTCTTTTGTTATACCCAACCGCGGAAGCGCGACGCTTCTGCCATCTTGCGCACACCGACCATATAGGCGGCGAGACGCATGTCGACCTTACGGGCCGACGAGGTATTGTATACCGTATTGAACGAGTGGACGAGCACTTTCTCAAGCTTCTCTTCCACTTCCTCTTCCGTCCAATAGTAACCTTGATTATTTTGAACCCATTCGAAGTATGAGACCGTCACTCCACCGCTCGAAGCGAGCACGTCTGGGACAAGCAGGATGCCACGTTCCGTCAAGATGCGGGTCGCTTCGTTCGTTGTCGGTCCGTTCGCGGCCTCGACGACGATGGACGCTTTGATGTTGTCGGCATTGTCCTCGGTGATTTGGTTCTCGATCGCGGCCGGGACCAAAATGTCGCAGTCGAGTTCGAGCATCTCTTTGTTCGAGATCGTGTTCTTGAACAAGGTCGAGATCGTCCCGAACGAGTCACGACGGTCGAGCAGGTACGGGATGTCGAGACCGTTCTCGTCGTGGATGGCTCCGTACGCATCACTGACGGCGATGACTTTCGCTCCGGCGTCATGCATGAACTTCGACAAGAAGCTACCAGCGTTGCCGAACCCTTGGACGACGACGCGGGCGCCTTTTAACTCGATCCCGCGACGAAGCGCCGCTTCTCGAATCATGATGGCGACACCTTTTGCCGTCGCCGTCTCGCGACCGTGCGAGCCACCGAGCACGAGCGGCTTCCCGGTAATGAATCCTGGTGAGTTGAATTCATCGATCCGGCTATACTCGTCCATCATCCATGCCATGATTTGCGAGTTCGTGAACACATCCGGTGCCGGGATGTCTTTCGTCGGTCCGACGATTTGACTGATGGCCCGAACGTAACCACGGCTCAACCGCTCAATTTCACGGAAACTCATCTCACGCGGATCACAAACGATTCCACCTTTACCGCCGCCATATGGAAGGTCGACGATGCCGGCTTTCAAGCTCATCCAGACCGACAACGCCTTCACTTCGACCTCGGTCACGCTCGGATGGAATCGGATTCCACCTTTCGTCGGTCCGACGGCATCGTTATGTTGCGCACGATATCCTGTGAAAATCTTGGTCGATCCATCATCCATCCGTACCGGGATGCGGACGGTCAACATCCGAAGCGGCTCTTTCAAGAGCTCGTACATCTCTTCTGGATACCCGAGTTTATCGAGCGCCTCGTGTATCACTTCTTGTGTCGATTCAAGGATGTTTTTTCGTTTTTGATGACCTTTTTCTTGATCCGTAATCATGAAGGTTTCCTCCCCTAAATTGTCGATTCTCCCCCAAGAATCAACCTCGTATTCGTTTAAAAGTATATCTGATACGCGCCCAATTTGAAAGGCTTTTACGAAAATAATGAAAGCGTTTTCTAAAACGAAAAAAGAAGGGGGTGCCCCTTCTTACTTTTCAAGTGCGAGTGCGATGAATCGCTCTAACAGTTCACCGTACGAGATGCCGACGGCGCGGGCGCTGTCCGGGAACAGGCTGAGCGGCGTCATGCCAGGCAATGTGTTCGTCTCTAAAATATAGGCGAGCCCGTCTTCTGACACGAGGAAGTCTGAGCGGGAATATCCGCTGCAGCCGAGGGCACGGTGCGCTTGAATCGCGGCCGCCTGAACTTCTTCCGTCAACGCAGCCGGCAATTCGGCCGGACAGACGTGAATCGATCCACCTTCTGAATACTTCGACTCATAGTCATAAAACTCGTTTTTCGGGATAATCTCGATGACCGGGAGCGCGGCTTCGGCGCCATGGTTTCCGAGTACAGGTACCGTCAATTCACGGCCTTTAATATATTGTTCGACCAAGACGGCCGTATCGCAGGCGAACGCTTTGTCGATTCCTTCACGGAGCATCGTTTCGTCCATCGCGATTGTCAATCCGTTCGAAGACCCTTCTTGGGCCGGTTTGACGACACATGGGAATTCACCGCCCCACTCGACGATTTTCGCGTCGATATCGTCCCCTGTCTCGATGAGGACGTCACGGGCGATTCGGATGCCGGCAGCGGCGAAAATGATTTTCGCACGGGCTTTGTCCATCGCGAGCGCGGACGCCAACACACCAGACCCCGTGTACGGCAAGCCCGCCATCTCCAAGAGCGACTGCACGCGTCCGTCTTCACCGTACTTGCCATGCAAGGCGCTGACGACGACGTCGGCTTGAAGCGTCAACAGCTCATTGGCCCGGTCCGGGTGAAAATCAATCGCCACGACGTCGTGACCCCGTTCTTCGAGCGCTTCAATCATTCCTTTACCACTCGTGAGCGACACTTCCCGCTCACCTGATACACCACCATATAATACCGCGACTTTCATCAAATCTCTCCTTCAGCTAGCTACTCCAAAATTCAAGTTTTATCATACCATGTGTCGGCCGAAAACAATAGAAACAGAACGGTAAAAAGCCGTACTTACGCGAACGTATCGTACAGCTGTTTCACGGCCTGTTCAGTTTGAATCGTCTTCCCGTACTCCATCATGACGTACGGACTGACGGTCGTCGTCCGACCGTACTCCGACAAGATGGCGGCCAGTCGTTCTTCCACGTCTGGTTTGAGCACCTCGACAAAGTGCAGATAATATCGTCCCTCGTAATGATAGAACGCTCCGCCCTGCTCGGTGTCTCGCATATGTGGGAACAAGCGAATCGAGGCGTTGATGACGTCCTCGATATCGTCAAATTGATAAATCAAATGATGAATCACGTCGATGGTAAGCCGAATCTCGACTTGCTCTTGATCCGATTCCGCTACGGGCGCATCGACTTTCTGGACGTCGATGACGAGCCCGTCACGGGGAAACATCGTCACGTTCAAGTCGACGGTCCCTTGCGGCATGAAGCCAAATTCCGCTTCCGCCGTCTCAAGCAATTCCCGCCACAGGTCTTGACCGCTCTCCCCCACGATGGTATCGATGGCGATGCCTCGAGTGGATAGGTCGCTCGCGGTCAAATATACCCTTAAATGTTCTTTTGTTTGCTTTTCAAATCTCAAACGAAAACCTCCAAAGAATAATCAATCCTACTTTATAAGCTACTCCCGTTTGTTCGAGCTGTCAAATAGTTGACAACCACTCGGTCCACGCCTCGGGCGTGTCCCCGAGGAAGGCCGATCCGAATTCGGACGCTTGAAGGCTGACCGCGTAACCACCGGCCCCGATGACGAGGTTCGGGTGGTCGGCTTGGATGAACTGCATCGCGTCTTTCAGGCCATCGAGATGTTCTGTCAACGTACATGAGAAAATCAGACACTTGGCATCGATATCGTGCAACGCCTCGTTCAAATCCTCTTTCGGGAATCCCGCACCGAGGAAAATCACGTCATAACCGTATTGGCGTAAGTAAAGCGTCACGAACAAGAGCCCGATCTCATGCATCTCGCCCGGGGCACAGACGCAAATGATGCGCGGCAAAAAGGGATTCATCGGCATTTGGAGCGACAACGTCGACAGGCGGGCACGCAAAAAGGCCGTCGCAAAATGTTCATGCGCAATCGTAATCGTCCCATTCTCCCAACGTGTCCCGATTTCCATCAATAACGGACCGATGATATCTGTCGTAACCTTTTCAAAACTAAACGTATTAAAGGCACGATTAATCAAATCGTGCGCCTTACGTTCATCAAATGAAAGTAACGCCTCGAGCAACCCGTCCATGAGCTCCTCGTCATAAAGGCGGGCAGGCTTCGGCTTCGGGGCTTCATGTAGCTGTTGAATCGCTTGGGACACGGTCAATCCTTCCCGTTGTTTTTCAACGACCCATTTTATCTTCTCGACGTCTTGGTCGGAATACAATCGATGACCCGAATCTGTCCGGCTCGGAACGATGAATTGATAGCGTCGTTCCCACGCCCGAATCGTGGTCGGGTTGACTCCGGTGAGTGACGCGACCGTCTTGATGGAGTACTTCGGCACAGCAGCCCCTCCTTTCCTACTAGTTCTTCTCTTTCAGTATAGACCCATCTGTACGGCTTTACCTGTTTTATTGTGCAAATCTTGTGAGAAATTGGTGAGATTGTGCATATTCACAACCTCGGGCATAAAATCATAAAAAAAATACGACGTTCTCGTCGTATTGTTTAGAAAAAGATGTCGTGACGACCTATATATAAAAATACAAGAATAATGGCAAACATCGTCAGTGTCAGCATCATGGCGAGCGGTCGCTTCAGCCAGTTGTCGTTCAATTTCTCTTTTCGCTCATGCTCTTGCCGTTCAGCGCGAGATGGCAACGTGTCCACCACTTTTTCACGAAGTGAGTCCGCTTGGTTCCGATGTCGCAACGTGTGCCCTCCTTTACCTTTTTTATCATTTTACTATGATATCAATCAAAGGAAAAGATACGAGCCAACCGATGTTTCCAATCTGTCACATTTTTAGACACAAGTTGCTCCGACGGCGGGAACACGATTTCGCCGCAGATGTCACAACAATCGCTTTGCTTGACCGGTTGCTCCGAGAAATAATTTAACAAATAATCGCGCCGACACGTCTTGATGAGGGCATAGTCCATCATCTGTCCGAGTTGACGATACCGGGCCCGCTTTCTATCTTTTACCCAATCCACCGCCTCGGCAAGCGTCCGCTCGGCAAGCATCTGATTCAACAGTCCCCAAACCGGATCTTCCTCGTTCAAGCGCAATAAACGTGGCAACTGGGCCAGGCTCGTGCCATTGTCTCGTTCAAAATAGGCGAGACGGATATCTTTGTCTTTCGGATATTGCTGGTCGATCAAAAACTGTTGAATCCGCTCATCCCCTTCGGCGTATAGCAAGACCGCGAAAGCCGGCTCGCCGTCACGCCCAGCCCGACCAATCTCTTGCAT
Organism: Exiguobacterium sp. s194; assembly: GCF_018618275.1. Classification (NCBI taxonomy): domain Bacteria; kingdom Bacillati; phylum Bacillota; class Bacilli; order Caryophanales; genus Exiguobacterium; species Exiguobacterium sp. s194. Next base: position 178,275 of record NZ_JACSLT010000001.1, read on the forward strand.
GTACGCCTCGAGCGTGGCCGGGATTTGATAATGAATGACGGAACGGACGTTATCTTTATTGACACCCATCCCGAACGCACTCGTACACACCATGATGGCGACTTCGTCACGTAAAAATTGTGACTGTACAAGGCGCCGGTCCTCGGTCGACATGCCACCGTGATAAAACAAGGCGTCATCGAGATGGAGGGCGAGCGCTTCGGCCTCACGCCGTGTCGCCGTATAGATGACGGCCGGTTTCGGCACGTCGTGGACGAGTTCGCTCAGACGGCGCATCTTATCTTCTGACCCGAGACGTTCCACGATGAGGCGAATCTCGGGACGGTTCGCCGAGTGGACGAACTGCGCCGGCGAGAAGAGCGCCAGTTTCTCGACAATATCTCGTTTCACCGTCTCCGGTGCGGTCGCCGTGACAGCCATGCACTGCGGACTGCCGAGCTGCTTGCGCAGTTCACCTAGGCGCGCATACTCCGGCCGGAACTCATGGCCCCACTGCGAAATACAGTGCGCCTCGTCGACGACGAGCATTTGAATCTTTGTGCGCGCCAGCGCCCGTGTCACATGGGGCACGGCAAGTTGCTCCGGCGATAAATACAAGAAGCGGTACCGTTTCAAATGGTTTAAAATCTCTTGCTTCTCTTCGAGCGTCTCCATCGACGTCAATCGAGCCACCCCACGTTCGCCGCGCTCGCGGATATGGAGCATCTGGTCCTCGATCAGTGACAAGAGCGGCGAGACGATAATCGTCAAGCCGTCGTTCTTGATATAGGACGGGAGTTGGAACGTCAATGACTTCCCGGCCCCGGTCGGCATGATGGCGAGCACGTCTTGTCCCTCAGCGACCGCGTCGATCACCTCGCGCTGTCCCGGACGGAAACTGTCATAGCCGAACACCCGCTTCAACGTCTTCTCAAACAAATGTCTCACCTCGTTTCAATCGTGCGAACACCAATCGGATTTGATAATAACTGATCCCGTCGATTTGTTCAAAAATCGGTTTGAGCGCCCAGCTCGATTCGTCACGCAGTTGCTCGACTTGCTTGATTTGCTCGAGCGGAACAAATTGATCGAGCGGAAATTCGTCTAAATACATCGCCATCTCGACGACGTGGTCTTCAATCGTACTAGTGCGCAACCGCCGCTGTGACTGGACTTGTTGGAACGATCGACCGGCCAAGAACTGTTCATACGACCCTCGCGCCGATAAGGTCATCCGTTCACTCGATAAGCCGTGGGCGAATCCTAACAGTTTCGCATCTCGCGGCAATTTCCAGAGGAGCGCATTCCACCCGGCCAAGAAGTAGAGCCGGGCCGTCCGTGCATCGACGTCGAGGAGGGCCGCGATTTGTTCATACGTATACCCGGTCTCGAACGCTCCCGTGAACCTATAAACGACGGCGGTCGCATAAGGGTCGCCGATGTCTTCAAGCGCCGTCTCGAGCTCGTGATGGAAGCTTTGAATCAACGGTCGCCATTCGCGTTCGGTCCGCACGATTTGTTTGACCCAACGTTCGGCCAGACGATCGGCCTGGACCGGATAAAACGTCCGCTCATGCTCGAGCGACATGAACGTCTGCACGAACAGGCTGAGCCGTTTCCATGTCATCGTCGTATAGTCCCGGTACTCGCCGCCGAGACGGTCGAACAAGTCGCTGACGGCCTCGGGCGAAGCGAGCATGGACCCGGCTTCGGTCAAGGTAAAACTCGAGCGGTTGAGCCAACCTCGCTTCTCGAACGAGGCGAGCAGTTTCTCATAGTCGTACTTCGTGTAGGGGAACAAGCCAAAAATCGGTTCCAAATCATAAAAAAAGGCATCTTGCAGCGTCGTCGCCGATCGTTTCCCGTTCAACACATGAAACAAACTGCGCTCGCTACGTTCACCTTTCAAGCGTTGGATGGATAGTAATAACACCCCGTCCGCTAAATGAACCATCGTTCCACCTCCTTGTTAAAATTATGCTTCCAAAACGTTATTCGTTTCCTCATTGAAATATTTGGGTATGTAGACTACAATTACTCATAGTCAGTAGAAAATCATTTCTATGCAGAGAGACGAAACGTATGGAGGGTTACAAATGGCAAAATTTACGATTGTTGATAAAGATACATGTATCGCATGTGGGGCCTGCGGAGCAGCTGCCCCAGACATCTTCGACTATGATGACGAAGGCCTCGCGTTCAACTTGATGGACGACAACACGGGTACGATTGAAGTCCCGGATGAGTTGTATGAGGACTTGATGGACGCCTTCGAGGGCTGCCCGACCGACTCAATCAAAGTCGCAGACGAATCATTCGACGGCGACGCACTCAAGTACGAATAAGGGAGACATGTGTGCCATCTCGGCGCACATGTCTTTTTTTAACGTGTCGCTTTGCGGAAACCGGCCTCCCGCGCCTCTTTCTCTGTACAGAACATCTCTTCCGGGATCGTGCGCTCATAGCTCGCCCCGCCCGGAACGTGATAAATCTTCTCTCCGTCCCGATTGATATTCCCTTTAATGTCACATCCATCCGTGTCTCGTTTCGGCTGGGCCGGCTCGGTCGCCTCGTGGTCGAACCCGTTGCCGGTCACATAATCCTCGAGACTCCAAATCCCGAGCAATTCCTGACGCGCGGCCTGTTCGACGTCCCGGAACGCATCGATGTGTTGCGTGTTCGGCGCGTATACATAGGCGACGCGCGCCAGACCGCGACGTAACAATTCCTCGTTCAGCATCGCATCATCGTACCAGACGTAGGCGAGTGTCCGTTGATAGCGATCGTAGCGCCCGACGTCATACTCCAGTGTGATCGTATCCCCTTCTGGTAGCCAACGCTCGACGAATGATTTTGCATCTTCTCCGAACGGTTGTACCGGCAACGTCGGATGACTCGTCTCTGGCGTATCGACGAGCAAGAGGCGAATCGATTCCGTCGCCCCGTTCTCAAACTCGACTTTGAGCGTATCCCCGTCGATGACGCGGTCGAGCGTGACCGTCTCAGTCTTGCCGAGCGGCCGTGCGACTTGTTGCGTGACCGACGCCGACGGAAAGTCGGCCTCGAGTTCGACGAGCGACTCCGGCGGGTCGATTTGTTCAGCGAACCAGTCATCGACTGAGCAGCCTGCGAGCGAGATGCTCAGCACGACGGCAATCAGCAGTTGCCACCATTTTTTCAATTGTCTCACCTCTACACCAGTATAACAAAAAAGGTTGTTTGACTTAAGCGTCAAACAACCTTGGTGAAACGGACATTTGTCCTTTTGGTGATTAGCGTTTCCCTTTAATATATGGGATACCGACCGATTTCGGTGCATCCGCACGTCCGACGACACCCGCGAGGGCAAGAATCGTAAGCGCATACGGTGCAATCAAGAGCAACACTTGCGGCACGTTGCTGATGACCGGCAAGTTACTGCCGATGATCGACAACGCTTGGGCGAAACCGAAGAAGAGGCCGGCTCCGAGCGCGCCGAGCGGGTTCCACTTCCCGAAGATCATGGCGGCGATGGCCAAGAAGCCTTGACCGACAATCGTAGTCCCACTGAAGTTCGTCGTGACCGTGACGGCGTAGACCGCACCGGCGAGACCGCCGAACGCACCTGAGAGCATGACGCCCATGAAGCGCATTTTCGTGACGTTGATTCCCATCGTGTCAGCTGCCATCGGGTGTTCCCCGACCGAGCGGAGACGAAGGCCGAACGGCGTCTTGAAGATGACGAACCAGACGACGAACGCGAGCGCGATGGCGATGAACGACGTGTACTGGACGTTGATGAAGAACATACGAAGAACCGGGATATCCGATAAAATCGGCACGTTCTCTTTCGCAATCCGAAACTCGATGAAATCGGTCTGTCCTTTGTTGTAGAGGACACGGACGACGAAGATGGCGAGACCGATCGCAAGCATGTTGATTGCGACCCCGAGCACCGTTTGGTCAGCACGCCAAAGGATGGCCGGCACTGCCAAGAAAAGTGAGAAGAGTGCGCCGACGACCATGGCGACCAAGAGCGAAATCCAAGGACTGAGACCACCAAGCCCCATCTCCGTCAACGTGAGCGTCGTGATGATTCCCGTGGCGGCACCGATGACCATGATGCCTTCCAAGGCGATGTTGACGACACCCGAACGTTCACTGAAAATGCCGCCGAGCGCCGCGATGATGAGTGGAGTCGCATAGGCCAACGCGACCGGAACGACGATATAGAGGACTTCTAAGAAGCTCATTTTTTCTCCACTCCTTTCTTACGATTTCCTTTGAATTTGTCAATCACGTAGTTGAACGCATAACCAGACGCCACGAAGATGACGATGGCGGCGATGATGACTTTGACGAGCTCGGACGGAATGTTGGCGCCGAGCTGCATCGCGAGTCCACCGATATTGAGTCCGGCGAACAAAATGGCTGCCAAGACGACACCGATGGCCGTGTTCGCACCGAGAAGGGCGACGGCAATCCCATCGAATCCGACCCCAGTGAACGAGGCACTGAGCGTCATCCCGTTGAACGTACCAAGACCTTCCATCGCTCCAGCGAGTCCAGCGAACATACCCGAGATGACGAACGATAGGATGATGTTGCGATTGACACTCATACCTGCGTATTGCGACGCGTGTTTGTTGAAGCCGACGGCCCGAAGCTCATAGCCGAGCGTCGTCCGTTGCAAGATGTAGTAATAGACGATCGCCGCGAGCACAGCGATGAGGACACCCCAGTGCAAGCGTGAGAACTGCGTCATTTCTTGAAGCCATGGCGACGCGAGCGACGCCGACTCGTTGATTGACTCGGTCCGTTCGTTCGTTACGCCGATGACGCTACGCAAGATCGCGTTCGTCGTGTACAAGGCGATATAGTTCATCATGATTGATGTGATAACTTCATGAACGTGGAACTTGGCTTTCAAAAAACCAGGGACGAACGCCCAGAGCGCTGCCGCGAACATGGCCGCGAGAAGCGCGAGCGGGAGGTGGATGAACATCGGTAAATCAAAGTTGATTCCGACGTAAACGGCTGCCACCCAACCGATTAACACTTGACCTTCGACCCCGATGTTGAAGAGACCGGTCCGGAACGCGAACGCGACCGCTAAACCTGAGAAGATGAGCGGCGCTGCGGCACGAAGTGTTTCTCCGATTGCATATGGGCTTCCGACCATACCTTCGAACAATGACGAGAACCCTTGAATCGGGTCATAACCGCCAATCAGCATGACGATTGCCCCAACGAGAAGTCCCATCAAAATCGACAAGAGCGGGATGAGCAGTCGATTGAATCCTAACTTATTCATACTGTTTCTTCTCCTCTCTTACCGCCGGCCATCAAGAAGCCGAGTTCTTGCTCGGTCGTTTCTTTCGGATCACGAATCCCGACAATCTTACCTTCATATAAGACGGCGACTCGGTCCGCGACGTGTAAAATCTCTTCGAGTTCGAACGAGATTAAGAGGACGGCGCGTCCTTTCTCACGTTCTTTGATGAGCTGTTCATGAATGAACTCGATTGCACCGACGTCAAGTCCACGCGTCGGTTGGGCCGCAATCAACAAGTCAGGTGACCGGTCGACTTCACGGGCGATAATCGCTTTCTGCTGGTTACCACCTGATAAGGCACGGGCCGGCACATCGACCGATGGAGTTCGGACGTCAAACTTCTCAATCAACGCCTTCGCTTTTTCAGCCACAGCTTTATAGTTCATCAAACCACGCTTCGAGAACGGCTCTTTGTAATACGTTTGGAGGACCATGTTGTCCCGAATCGAATAGTCGAGGACGAGTCCGTGTTTATGACGGTCTTGCGGGATATGACCGACGCCAGATTCCGTCACTTTACGTGGCGTGAACCCAGTCACGTCTTTCCCATTCAACAATACTTTTCCAGACTCCGGTTTCTTCAAGCCTGAGATAGCTTCAATCAACTCGGTCTGTCCGTTTCCATCAATCCCGGCGATTCCAAGAATCTCTCCTGAACGAATCTGTAAATCCAAGCCGTCGACGGCTTCAAGCCCGCGACTGTCTTTGACGACGAGTTTTTGCACGTCGAGGACGACTTGCTGTGGATCTGCCTTGGAATATTCCGCATCAAAGTTAACTTCACGCCCGACCATCATTTCAGCCAAACGGTCTTCATTGACCGTCTCATCGATATCGACGGTGCCGATATAACGTCCGCGACGGATAACCGTACAGCGGTCGGCCACTTGCATGATCTCTTTCAGTTTATGCGTGATCAAGATGATCGATTTACCTTCTTCGATCAAACGCTTCATGATTTGAATGAGTTCTTGAATCTCTTGTGGCGTCAATACAGCGGTTGGCTCGTCAAAAATCAAGATTTCAGCGCCGCGATAGAGCGTCTTCAAAATTTCGACACGTTGTTGCATCCCGACCGAGATGTCCTCGATTTTAGCGTCCGGATCAATGCGGAGACCGTATTGTTCCGAGATCTCCATAACTTTTTTACGCGCCGTGGCCCGGTCGACCGTCAATCCACTCTTCGGCTCTGAGCCGAGGATGATGTTCTCGGTCACCGTGAACTTCTCGACGAGCATGAAGTGTTGGTGTACCATACCGATCCCAAGGTCGTTGGCGATGTTCGGATTCTCAATGTTCACTTTCTCCCCACGCACGCGGATCTCCCCGCCTTCCGGCTGATAAAGACCGAACAGGACGTTCATGAGCGTCGATTTTCCGGCACCATTCTCGCCGAGCAACGCATGAATCTCTCCTTTGCGCAATTGGAGGGTGATATTGTCGTTGGCAACGAACGTTCCGAACTCTTTGCGAATATTGAGCATTTCAATTACATATTCCAAGAAAGTCCACCCCTAACTTTAAGTAAAGGGAGACCGCATGGGTCCCCCCTAACTCAATGAATTATTTTACTGTTTTCATGAACTCTTCGAACTCAGCGTCAGTCGCTGGAGCCGTGATGTCTCCGTCGATCAACTGTGTGCGGTACTCTTCAACTTTTGTGAGGACGTCAGCTGCAACGTTCTCATCAGATGTTTCAGCAATCCCTACTCCATCGTCTTTCAAAGAGAACTCAACGATTTCGCCTGCAGGGAATTTATCTTCCATTGCAAGTTTCGATACTTCGTAAGTAGCCGTGTCAACACGTTTGACCATTGAAGTAAGCGTTACGTTTTCTGGAAGACCTTCTTCGTATTGGTCACGGTCAACACCGATGACCCATACATCTTCGCCGTTCTTCTTACGGTTTTTCGCTTCTGTGAATACCCCTACCCCAGTACCGCCTGCTGCGTGATACACGATATCAGAACCTGCTCCGTACATACCTGAAGCGATTGCTGTACCTTTTTCAGCTGAGTTGAAGTCTTCAGCGTACTTCACGTCAATTGTTGCATCCGGGTTAACGGCCATGACGCCAGCTTTATAACCGTTCTCGAACTTCTTGATCAAGTCAGACTCAACGCCACCGACGAATCCAACTTTGTCAGTTTTCGTAGTGAGACCAGCGACAACACCGACGAGGAACGAACCTTCTTGCTCTTTGAACGTGATCGATGCGACGTTCGGTGCATCAACGACCATGTCGACGATTGCGAAGTTGTTGTCTGGGAACTGCTCAGCAACTTTTTGGATGTCTTCGCCCATCAAGAAGCCGATTCCGTAAATCAAGTTGAAATTATCGCGTGCCAATTGTTGCAAGTTAGGCTGATAATCCGCTTGCTTTGAAGATTGAAGATATTTGAAGCCTTCGTTCTCAGTCAAGCTGTTGTCTTTCCCGAACTTCGTAAGACCTTCCCAAGCTGATTGGTTGAACGATTTATCATCGACACCGCCAGTATCGGTTACCATGGCTACTTTGAAGTCGCTGCCTTCGCCGCCGCCTTCGCCGTTTGAAGCACCTTCATTGTCATCCCCGCCACATGCTGCGAGTACTGTTGAGAGTGTGAGACCTGCTGCTAAAGCTGAGAGAATCGTTTTTTTCTTGTTCATCGTCGTGTTTCCCCTTTCGGATCATAACAATTAAGGTTGTCATGTCATCAGTAGTCTTTACACCGGTATAAGAAAGCGCTTTCACGCTGTTCCCCAAAAATAACCGTTTCCGGATAAAACGAACGTGCTTAGACGCGTTTGCGAACGACGTGGAAGTCGAAGCGGTCCGCTCGGAAAAAGTTCGCCGAATCGAGCAGCGGTAAGTCGCTCTCATCGTAATGCAATTGCTTTAATGCCAGTAACGGTTGGTCCGTTTGAAGTTGCGTCGAGATTTCCGTGTTCACACTCGGTTCGATGTGCGTGATCGCATAAGCGACCCGACGTCCTACCTCTTGTTCGAGCGCATCAAACAACGACTTACCTTCCGTCAACGCTTTAGGATTCGAGACGAGGTGGGCCGGAATTTTATCGACACAGTATACAACTGGTGTCTCGTCTGCATAACGAATCCGCACGATCCGATAAATCGGCGAGTTCGGTTCGATTTTCAGACGCTCAGCTTCTCTCTCGGTCGCTAGAACCTTTTCGGCCACCAATACTTTCGTTCCTGGTGTCATCTTGGCGCGCATGATCATGTCCGTGACACTGAACAGTTCTTCAATCCCTGAAGTGAACGGGGGTTTTGAACTGATAAATGTTCCGACGCCATGTTTCCGCACGACAAATTTCTCGTCTTCGAGGATACGAAGGGCTTCCCGGAGTGTCGCTCGACTGACTCCTAGTTGCTTCGACAACTCGAACTCTGAAGGAAGTTTCTCTCCTTCACGATAGACACCATCGTCGATATCTTGCTTGATTTTCTCAATCACGCGAAGATAGAGCAAGCGATGATCGAGCTTGATCGACATGGGCCTCACCACCTTTACCTATTCTAACCAGTGCTCAGACATCTGACGTATGAATGTCCTTGCCAATATTAAGTATAGGGATTCGAGAATTAGAACGCAATACTTTTTGTTCGGAATCGGGGAAATATTTTAAAGTGAAGGGATTATGTATACCTCTTAGTCTATATTACCTGTTGTGAAGCCGTTTGAAAAGAAAACGTAAAATGTAAACGGTATTAAAAAATGAAAGCGGTTCAACGATTTTAGTAGTATGTCTTAATGTCTCGAATAGGTCAGATGTGCTATATTAGTTCGTCCCAACATGACGTCGACCTCGATCATCACGTTTGAACAGGATTATCTGAAATTATATAAAAAACGAACGATTAGGATTTTTTATACCTAATCGTTCGTTTTAATGTTTAACCCTCTGGTTGGTTAATGAGCACTTTCCGCGGCTTTGAGCCTTCTGACGGCCCGACATATCCAGCCTGTTCGAGCGAATCGATCAATCGGGCGGCTCGATTATAACCGATGCGGAATCTTCGTTGAATCATCGAAGTGGAAGCCGTCTCTTGCGTCAAGATGAATTGAACGACTTCTTCAAACAATGAATCGTCCGAGTCGATCGTCGTGACTTCCTCTTCTTTCGGCATCATCGCCTCGACATACTGGGCCCGTTGTTGGGCGATGACGTGATTGACGACCGTCTCGACTTCTTGATCCGAGACGAACGCACCTTGGACACGAATCGGTTTGTTCATCCCGTTGGCGAGCATGAGCATGTCACCCCGTCCGAGCAGCTTTTCCGCACCGCCGCCGTCAAGAATCGTCCGGGAATCCGTTTGCGACGAGACCGCGAACGCGATCCGTGACGGGATGTTCGCTTTGATGACACCGGTGATGACATCGACCGATGGACGCTGCGTGGCAAGTACCATATGAATGCCGGCTGCCCGAGCCATCTGGGCGAGACGCATAATCGCGTCCTCGACGTCGTTCGAGGCGACCATCATCAAGTCGGCGAGCTCATCGACGATGACGACGATGAACGGCAGACGCTTCGCGTCCTCGTCATCCGACTTATCGACGAGTTCGTTATAGCCTTCGATGTTCCGGACTCCGTAGCGGCTGAACAGCTCATAGCGCCGCTCCATCTCGGCGACGACTTGTTTGAGCGCTTGGGCCGCTTTCTTCGGATCCGTCACGACCGGCGTCAATAAGTGTGGGACACCGTTATAGACGTTCAACTCGACCATTTTCGGGTCAATCATCATGAGCCGGACCTCATCAGGACGCGTCCGCATCAAGAGCGACACGATCATTCCGTTGATGCAGACCGATTTCCCCGAACCAGTCGAACCGGCGACGAGCAAATGCGGCATCTTGTTCAAGGCGATCGTCACCGTCTCACCGCTGATGCTGCGGCCCAATGCGACGAGGAGCGGCGACTGTTCCCGCTTGACCGGATCGGCTTCGAGCACTTCACGGAGACAGACCGGGGCCACTTCCTGGTTCGGCACTTCAATCCCGATGGCTGCTTTGCCCGGGATCGGTGCCTCGATGCGGATATCTTTCGCCGCGAGCGCGAGGGCAAGATCGTCACTGAGCGAGGTGATGCGGCTCACTTTGACCCCGATATCCGGTTGCAGTTCATATTTCGTCACGGTGGGCCCGAGATGAATCTTCAATACTTTCACGCCGACGCCGAACGATTTGAGCGTTTGGACGAGTTTTGTCGCATTCGCTTTCAAGCGGGCATTCTCGCCGGACAAATCGGTCACGACCGGTTCACTGAGAATGGTGAACGTCGGAAGCTCATACGTATCCGATACATCCTGTGACGCCGTCATCATCATATCCTCGGTCGGCAGGTCGGCCACTTCTTCCGACGGGGCCGCCTCCTCCGTTTTCGGACGCTTCTCGGCGACGACTTTCTCGCTGAACCCGACGATTGGGATATCATGCATCGTCACCGCATCCGCCTCAGGCTCCGCTTCGGCAGGTGTCGATTCCACGACCTTCGCCGGGGCCGGGACAGCCTTCTGACGCTTCACAGGGGCCGGTTTGACCCGTTCCCGGTCGTGCCACTCTTGTTTGATGGCCGTGCCCGTCTCAAGCAGCCGCGAACCCATCGTCCGCCAAATCGTTGGCGACAACAGGGAAATCCCGACAATCATGCAGAGGGCGCCTAAAAAGACAATCCCGAAGTCAGAGAGCAAGTATTGATTGAGTCGATAGAGCGCCCCGTTGACCTCGCCTCGTTCGGCCCCCCATACCAAGTCCCCGAACATGAGAAACGACGTGAACAACAATAGAATCCCGGTCCGTTGCATCGGACGAAACTCATTTAAGAAGACGAGCAACGTGAACGCGATTGCCAAATACGTCAGTGCCCCCCAGCCCCCGAACAACGTCGTCGCGAGAAGCGACGTCTGATTGCCGACCCATCCGAAATCGAACAGGGAAAAGATGAAGGCCGTAATCGACAGGACGAAGGCGATCCAGCCATATGTACGCAGTGGGATGGGCTGTTTTTTCGCACGTCTCGTCGTCGGTCGCTTCCGCTTCACCGGAGTTTTTCTCGTTTTTTGTGCCACCTTAGATTCCTCCTAAAAAAACAAGGCAAAAGTCTGATGACTTTTGCCTTAATCTCAATTCTTTAAATCTCCATGATGATCGGCAAGATCATCGGACGACGTTTCGTCTGCTCGTACAAATAGACGCTGAGCCGTTCGCGGATATTTGATTTCAACTCGGTCCAATCACTTCCAGCTTGGAGACTCTTCTCAATCTGTTTCGTGACGATGCGGTTCGCTTCTGAAATCATCTCTTCCGATTCACGCATATAGACGAATCCACGCGAGATGAGTTCAGGTCCTGAAATCAATTTCTTCTGTTTCCGGTTCAACGTGACGACACAGAGAACGACACCGTCTTGCGACAAGAGACGACGGTCACGGAGCACGATATTCCCGACGTCCCCGACACCGATTCCATCGATTAAGACGTTTCCAGCCGGCACTTTGCGGCTCATCCGGGCTTTGCGGCCCGTGAACTCGACGACATCTCCTTTTTCAACGATGAAGATGTTGTTCGACTTCACACCGACTTGCTCGGCGAGTTTCGAGTGGGCCATCTGCATCCGGTACTCCCCGTGAATCGGGAGGAAGTACTTCGGTTTGACGAGGTTCAACATGAGCTTGAGCTCTTCGGCCGAACCGTGTCCAGAGACGTGTACTTTGCGTTGGTTATAGATGACGTTGGCGCCTGAGCGGAAGAGCAGGTCAATCGTCTTCGAGACGGACTTCTCGTTCCCCGGAATCGGCGTCGCCGCGATGACGACCGTATCGTTCAGGCGGATGTTCACTTGTTTATGGGCGTTGCGCGCCATGCGCGTCAAGGCCGCCATCGGCTCACCTTGCGAACCAGTCGTCAAGATGACGACTTTGTTGTCAGGCAAGCGATTCACTTGTGAAAGCTCGACGAGTGTCTTCGGCTTGAAGCGCAAGTAGTTCAGCTTCTGGGCCACTTCGACGATATTGACCATGCTGCGGCCGACGACGGCCACTTTACGGTCGTTCGCTTCGGCTGCCGCGAACACTTGTTGCAGACGGTGCACGTTCGAGGCGAATGACGCGACGATGACGCGGCCTTCGGCTTGATAGATGACGTCGTTCAACTCGGCGCCGACGAGCGATTCCGAACCGGTTTGACCCGGACGTTCCGCGTTCGTCGAATCCGACAAGAGGCAAAGGACGCCCCGTTGGCCAATGGCCGCCAACTTGTTGAAGTCTGACTGTTTCCCATCGACCGGTGTGTAGTCAAACTTGAAGTCGCCCGTGTGAACGATGGCGCCTTGTGACGTTTGGATACAGACCCCGACACAATCCGGGATCGAGTGGTTGACGCGGAAGAAAGTGATGAAATGATCAGCGATAGTCAATTTCGTTTTGGCGTCAATCAATCGGAGGTCGACTTCTTTCAATAAGCCAGCCTCTTTCAATTTGAGCTCGATTAAACCGAGCGTCAATTTCGTCCCATATACGGGAACGTGTTTCAAATCACGGAGTACGTAGCTGAGTCCACCGATATGGTCTTCGTGACCGTGTGTGATGAAAATCGCGCGTACCCGATCTTTATTTTCTTTCAAATACGTAATGTCCGGGATGACGATATCAATCCCGAGCATCTCATCGCCTGGGAACATAAGGCCGGCATCGATGACGAAGATGTCGTCGTCTAGTTCCACGACGTACATGTTCTTCCCGATTTCGCCTACGCCTCCAAGCGCAAAGACGCTAACGTTCTCTGTCTTCTTCTTTGACACTAACAAAAACCTCCTAGATGTTGCATATTCTGTTTCGTCCACTTATCGCTACTGAATATTGTATCGGAAAACTGCTGATATGCCAACATTTCCGTTCAATCGACGAGAGGTTTCATCACATCGGCAAGCGGCATCGTCGCTTTGTCATCCGGACGTTTCCCGGAAGCGAGCTGACGAATCGACAAACCGAAGTCCATTTGTAAGTGTGGGTAATCCGGAAAACTTCTCCAATCCCCGCCCCATTCGAAGCCGAGCGCCTTGCCGAGTTCCCCTAGTTCTTGCCAATCCGGTTCATCCGACCGATTGTGGTCCGACTCCAAATCATAGTCGGCGCGGTTGTTGTGAATGATGACGAAGTCGACGGCAAGGCCATAGTTATGGTAGCTCTCACCTGCTTTGGCGTTCGTCACGACTTGACCTGGTTTCGAGCGACCTTGGGCGTACAGGGCGTTCTGCTCATCGGCTGAACGGTATCCTGACGTCAGGCGAACCTCGAGACCGAGGCACGAATAGGCTAGCCGTACGAACGATTCACTCCGCTCCCGGACGTGCGGATGCAGTTTGGCGAACGCTTTCTCGCTACGCTCGACGATGACCGCTTCCGAGCGCGAGTTGCGCTCACACATCCCCGCCTCGAACGTCGGTTCATCGACCCATGGCATCGGCCCCGGACGTGATAACGTATACGCTAAAAAGATTCCGACTAAAAAAGCCGTCATCGCGAACGTCAAGACGCCGGTCCATTTCATCGGCGCAACCGTTTACGGAGTCCTTTGACGAGCGGTAATCCTGTTTCAAGGGCGAAATAGAGCGGACGATTCAAGACGAGATCGAACTCGCCGACCTTCTCGATCATATCGCTACCCCAACCGGATTTGAACGCATACAGACCCGCATACTCATCATCGGCGTCGGTGCTGCCCGATACGCCACCGAAATCATAGCGTTCGGCCTCGCTCGCCTTGGCCGCTTGCATCATCGTCCATTGCATGAGGTGGTTCGGCATGAAGTCACGGAACTCGTTCGAAGACGCACCGTACAAGTAATACGAGCGTCGTCCGGCTAACGTCAACAGACCGCCCGATAAGACGAGTCCGTTCGGGTACTTGTCGTGCAACTCGTTCAGTTCCGGCAACGCAGCTTTAATCTTTTCAATCTGTTCGCCCGTCTGCTTTTGACGGTTCAACAGACTCGTCCGTTTCTTCTCCACCGTCTCCGTCTCGAGGGAACGTTCAATCTTGCCGAGGTCACGTTCGGCTTTTTCGAGCGTGGCCATCTGTTGGTCGAGCGCGAGCTTCGGTTCGAGTTTCGTCAAGAACAGACGCGCGTCCCCTGGCTGCAGGCAATCGTATAAGTTCTCGAAGTAATCAAGGCCCCGGATGGCAAAGCCGTCCCGCTCGCCTGTCACTTTCATCAACTCCGCGAACGTCTGGAGACCATCGCGACCGACTTCCGTGCAGACGATTCCTTTTCGTTCTGCCAAACGCACGTTATAGCGGAACTTATGATGGAACTTGCCAAAAATCTCTTTCTCGCTCGGACGCAAGTCCGTCTCCATCGTGAACCGAGGCTGGGCGTAATCGAACCCGCCGCCGTATCCTTTATGGGCGAAGCCAAGACTCGCCATCTCGGTCAATAGACCTGGCACTTCATCTCGATCGATATTCGGATCAATTTTCACGACGATCGCTTTGTTCGCCTTGGCGACCCGTTTCGCTTCTTCGGTCAACGCGGTCAACGAAGCCACATCGTCATAGTCGACGACGAAACCGCGCGGCGCGTAGCAAAGCGTGAACGGAAGTTTAGGTACGCGTTTGAACAAGAGTAACGCGACCCCGCTCGTCACACCATTGGTCGCGACGGCGATCCGCTCGGCGAACCAGCCGTTTTGTCGTTTGACGTTGGCCCAACTTGAGAGTTGAAGCAAATCCCCACGGTCATGTGTTTTGACGAACTCGTCATGCTCTTTTTCTGTCAAGGTGATCGGTTGTACTGCCATAAATCATGATTCCTCCGTCTTCAAAATTGTCGCTCGGACGATCGCTTCTTCATCTAGCGGAATTTTCTCATTGCCAATGATTTGATATTTCTCATGTCCTTTGCCGGCCAGGACGACGATGTTATCGGACTCGGCCAATTTGGCCGCGTAGCGGACCGCCTCTTCGCGGTCCCCGATCTCAACGAAATTGTCGTGGGTCATCCCGGCAGCGATGCCGCTCGTGATTGAGTCGTAGGCTTCAAAGCGTGGATCGTCCGTCGTGATGACGACCGTTCCTGCATACTTCGAGGCCATCTCTCCCATCGTCGGTCGCTTCGTAACGTCACGATTTCCGCCTGTCCCGATTAAGAACACAATCTTCTCTTTCGGCACGCCGACGAGCGACTTCAAGCATTGCTCGATGCCGTCGGGCGTGTGGGCGTAATCCGCATAGACGTTATAGCCCGGCACATCGAGGCGTTGCATCCGCCCTTTGGCCGGATGGATCGCTTCGAGCGCCTGGACGATTTCGGGCAATCGATAGCCTGCCGCGAGCAGGCAACCTGTCGCGAGCAAGATGTTATACACGTTGAAGCGGCCGATGAATTGAACCGTCAACGGATGGCGTTCGCCTTGATAGTTGAGGCAAAAGCTCGTCTCTGACAGCGTCTGAACGATATCTGATGCCGTCACGTCTGCCATCGCGTCAATCGCATAAGTAATTACTCGCGCCCCTGTCATCGTCTCATACAGCTTGCTGTACGGGTCGTCTGCGTTCAGTACGGCGACCTTGTGACGTGACGCCATCTGTCCGAGCTGTGCGAACAGTAGCCCTTTCGCTCGCGCATAGTTCTCGAACGTACCGTGGAAATCGAGATGGTCGTGCGTCAAGTTCGTGAATCCGACGATATCAAAGTCCGTCCCGATGACACGGCCGAGTTCGAGTCCGTGCGATGACACTTCCATCATCACATCGGTCACGCCTTCTGCGTGCATCCGGGCGAGCAACTGTTGTAGCTCCGAGCTTTGCGGTGTCGTATTTTTACTTGGAACGACCGTATCGTTGATGCGGACCTCGACCGTGCCAATCAATCCGGTGCTATGACCGAGCTCGGTGAGGACGTCGCGCAGAATCGTCGTTGTCGTCGTCTTGCCGTTCGTCCCCGTGATCCCGAACAGACGCATCTGTTCAGACGGATACTGATAGAACGCCGACGCTAAGAGGCCGACCGATCGTGTGCTGTCGCGCACGATTAAGTTCGGTACGCTTAACGAGAGCGGACGCTCGCTGACGACGGCTACGGCCCCTTTGCTGACCGCCAATTCGGCATAGTCATGGCCGTCGACCGTATAGCCTTTGATGGCGACGAACAGCGTCCCAGGGACGACTTCTCTCGAGTCGGTCGTCACATGGGTCACTGGGATGGCTTGTAAGTTTGGTTGATTAATCAATTGAATGTGTTTAGCTAAATCCGTTAAGTTCAAGTCTTTCCCTTCTTTCACCTGTTCCTGTCCAAAGTAAAGAATACCTCTTAATCAGTGTAGAGAACTTACAATTCGGTTTCAAGTCAGTCTTCGGACGGAAGGACATAAGATTTGGCAGGGGCGTGGCTGAGCACCTCTCTGATTAAGGCGTTGACACCATGCACATCGATGCGATCGATTTTATCGAGCACCTCGTTCAAGTCCTCGACATCGTCGAGCAGGACGAGGTTTCGACCGTTTCGGTTCATGCGGGCACTCGTACTCTCATTCCCGAGGACGAGCGACCCTTTCAATTGGCGCTTGCCTTTCTCGACTTCCTCGTCGGACAATCCGTCCGCGATCAACGTCTCGAGTTCGCGCGTCATAATCGTCTCGACTTGGGCGAGCGTATCCGGAGATGTCCCGATATAGATGGTGAACGTCCCGTGGTCATCGAACGTCGTGTAGTACGAGTAAATCGAGTATGCCAGCCCCTCTTCTTCTCGAATCGACTGGAAAAGACGTGATGACATCGTGGCCCCGATGGCATTGTTCATCAAGGCCAAATGCGGCAGACGGTCATCTTTGGCGGCAATCGCCTCAAAGTTCCAACAGAGGTGTGCTTGCTCTGTCTCTTTCTGTTTTTTCATCACGTCACTGTATAAAATCGGAGTCGTCGATTCTTTCGGAGATTCCCCTGATGGGAGGTCGGCAAACCTTGTCTTGACCGCCTCAATCAATTCATCGGTCACATGCCCGGCGATTGAAACGACGACACGATTGCCCGTGTACGTCGAAGCGACGTAACGGAGCAGTTGGTCCCGCGATAGGCTGAGGACGCTCGCTTCCGTCCCGAGAATCGGTTCGGCAAGGATGTCGTCCTTATAGACGGCTTTCGCGAGCAGCTCGTGGACGAGGTCTTCCGGTGTGTCCTCATACATTTTAATTTCTTCTAAGACGACCCGCTTCTCTTTCTCGAGCTCCGTCTCATCAAATAACGAGTCGAACAGCATGTCGGCGAGCGCATCGAACGCGATGACCGCGTGCTCGTCAAGCGTCTTCACGTAATAGCACGTATGATCTTTCGACGTGAACGCGTTGACGCTACCCCCGAGCTCATCGAAGAACGACGCGATTTCTTTTGCCGTTCGCGTCTTCGTCCCTTTAAATAACATATGTTCAATCAAATGGCTGATGCCAATCTCGGTCATGTCTTCGGTCCGAGTTCCGGCTTTGATAAAGACACCGGTCGACGTGCTACGGACATCCGCCATCGGCTCAATCACGATGCGGACGCCGTTGTCTAATGTGATCCATTCCATGTTATCACTCCTATGAAAAAGGCCATCGCACCAGACGATGGCCATCATGATTAGTTTGTCGAGCGTGGCGGACGACGGTCTCCGTCACGACGCGGCGGACGGCTGTCACGTGGTGGACGGCTTTCGCGCTGCGCTTTACGTTTTGCTTCGTATGCTTCACGTTCTTCCGGTGATAATCCTTCAAGGATGAGCACTTTGTGTGAGGCATTGACTCGGCCTTTGTCGTCAATCTCCGTCACACGGACTTTGATTGTATCGCCGAGTTTAACGACGTCTTCCACGTTCGCGACACGCTCTAAGCTGAACTCAGAGACGTGGACGAGCGCGTCTTTCCCTTTGAACAATTCGACGAACGCGCCGAACTTCTCGATGCGGCGGACCGTTGCATCGAACTCTTCGCCGACGACGACTTCACGGACGATGTCGCCGATGAGGGCCATCGCCATATCGATGCCATCTTGATCGGTCGACGCGATGAAGACCGTTCCGTCTTGCTCGATATCGATTTTGACGCCCGTTTGGTCGATGATGCTGTTAATCATCTTCCCGCCCGGTCCAATCACATCGCGGATCTTATCCGGATTGATCGTCATCGTCACGATTTTCGGTGCATACTTCGACAACTGCGGACGCGGTGCGTCGAGCGTCTCAAGCATATGATTCAAGATGTGGAGACGGCCTGAACGTGCTTGTTCGAGTGCCTCTTCCAAAATCTCACGCGTGATTCCGGCGATTTTGATATCCATTTGGAGCGCCGTGATCCCGTCTTTCGTTCCAGCGACTTTGAAGTCCATGTCACCGAGGTGATCTTCAAGTCCTTGGATGTCCGTGAGAACCGTGTAATGTTCGCCTTCCATGATGAGACCCATCGCAATCCCGGCAACCGGTGCCTTGATTGGAACCCCTGCATCCATGAGAGCGAGTGTCGAGCCACAGATTGACGCCTGTGAACTTGAACCGTTCGACTCGAGTACTTCCGAGACGAGACGAATCGTGTACGGGAAGTCGGCTTCTTTCGGGATGACCGGGAGCAACGCACGTTCTCCGAGAGCACCGTGACCAATTTCACGACGACCTGGCGCACGCACCGGACGAGCTTCTCCGACCGAGAACGGCGGGAAGTTGTAATGGTGCATGAAGCGCTTGTTCTCTTCGAGACCGATGCCGTCGATGATTTGAGCATCTCCGATGACGCCGAGTGTCGCCACCGACATGACTTGTGTTTGTCCACGTGTGAACAATCCAACGCCGTGGGCGCGTGGCAATAAGCCCGTTTCCGACGCAAGTGGACGGATGACTTCCGGGCGACGACCGTCCGGACGAACTTTATCGACCGTGATGAGACGGCGAACTTCATCTTTGACAAATTTGTTCAAGATGCCAGACACTTCTTTCAACTTGGCCGGCTCGTCGACGAGGCGCTCTTCGTAGATGGCGACGTACTTGGCAATCACTTCGTTGATTGCTGCATCACGCGCATGCTTCTCTTCGACTTGAACCGCAGCGTTGATTTCTGGACGAGCTGCTTCGAGCTCAGCCGTCAAGGCGTCATCAAATTTCGACACCGTGTATTCGAACTTCGGTTTCCCGACAGCTTCGACGATTTCCGTTTGGAAAGCGACCAATTTCTTGATTTCTTCATGACCGAACAAGATTGACTCGAGCATGACGTCTTCCGGTACTTCGTTGGCGCCTGCTTCAACCATGTTGATTGCAGTTGCCGTTCCGGCGACTTGGAGTTCGAGGTCTGTCTGTTCGAGCTGAGCCGTCGTCGGGTTGACGACGAACTCACCGTTGACGCGTCCGACTGTCGCACCGGCGATCGGGCCATCGAACGGGATGTCTGAAATCGAGAGTGCGATTGACGTTCCGAGCATACCGGCCATCTCAGCTGGGCAGTCCGGGTCGTTCGACATGACGTAAATCATCACTTGGATATCATGACGGAAGCCATCCGGGAAAAGCGGACGGATCGGACGGTCGATGAGGCGCGATGTCAAAATCGCGTTCTCCCCAGGACGACCTTCCCGACGGAGGAAACCTCCTGGAATTTTACCGACCGAGTATAATTTTTCTTCATAGTTGACCGTGAGCGGGAAGAAATCTAAATCCTTCGGCGCTTTCGATGCTGTGACCGTGGCGAGCACGACCGTGTCCCCATAACGGACGAGTGCCGAGCCGTTTGCTTGTTTCGCAAGTTGCCCGACTTCTACAGACAGCGGACGCCCGCCCCATTCTGTAGAAAATACTTGTTTCGTACCTAACATGAACATTCTCCTCTCAAACCTTATCTAGTTTATTATGTAACTCATTCATATGAATGTCTAATGATTTTCCTCCTAAAAAAGAAGAAACGGACTAGGAACAAGTGTCCCAGCCCGTCACATGGTCCGTTCGGATTAACGACGGAGACCAAGGCGTTGAATCAATTCACGGTAACGTGTAACGTCCTTGTTACGAAGGTACGTAAGCAAGTTACGGCGACGTCCAACCATTTTCAAAAGACCGCGACGTGAGTGGTGGTCTTTCTTGTGTGTACGAAGATGATCGTTTAAAGTGTTGATTTGTTCAGTCAATACTGCAACTTGAACTTCCGGTGAACCAGTGTCACCTTGTTTTGTCGCGTATTCCGCGATGATTTCGTTCTTACGTTCTTTTGAGAGTGCCATTGCCTCTCCACCTCCATTTAATAGAAAATTGCCGCGTTGCCGAGCCGACGTTGGTGAATCGATCAGCCAAGCGAAGCGGTGTACTTTGCGTACCAAAATAGGATACCGTACCACCCATCCAAAGTCAAGACAGGATTGACCGAGCGGCCGTCTCATCTTGCTTGAGTTGGGCGATGAGCGAGTCGAGTCCGTCGAACGCCCGCTCGTCCCGTAAATAGTGCATCCATTCGATTTCGATCAATTGTCCGTATAAATCTTCCGAGAAGTCGAACAAGTGGCTCTCGATTGAGACGTCACCGGTCGCATAGAACGTCGGCCGCCGACCGACGTTCGTCATCGCGTCGAACGTCCGACCGTCCTGAAGCCGTACACGCGTCGCGTAGACGCCTAGACGCGGCATGACATACGATGCGTCCATGACGACGTTCGCCGTCGGGTAGCCGATCGTCCGGCCTCGGGCGTCACCGTGGATGACTTCCCCGCAGATAACGTACGGCGTACCGAGCAATTCGCTCGCCACATCGACATCACCGGCACCGAGCAACTGACGAATCCGCGTCGACGACACTTTTTCGCCGCCGCTCGTCTGTTCGGCGACGACCGAGGTCGTGAAGCGACCGCGCGCATGATACGGCAGCGTTTCCATCGTCCCCTCGCCGAATTTACCGTACGAGTAGTCAAAACCTGCCGTCACATGGACCGCACCGGCACCAATCAAATAGTCATCCACGAACTGTTGTGGCGACAGGCTCGCCAACTCTTTCGTGAACGTGATGACGATGCACCGTTCGACACCGAGTGCGGCAATCCGGTTCAATTTCCGCTGGAGCGGTGTGATGTAACGGACCGCATCCGGTTTGTTCGATAACACTTGTTTCGGGTGCGGGTCGAACGTGATGACGGTCACGGGCACGTCAAGCTGTTTTGCTTGCGCCTGCGCATGCCGAATCACGGCCTGATGTCCGGTGTGGACGCCGTCAAAAAATCCGAGCACCATGACCGAAGGGACCAGGTCTGGTGTCTCAGGATACGTCAGATGGATCGTTTCCATACTTCAATCTCCCCTTTAGTCGATAGTCAACATGACCTCGACAGTTGCGTCTGTTGTTCCGTCAAGCCGTCGATAGAGGGCAAGTGGAATTCCTTCTTCATTATAGACAGTAAACAGTTCAAATTCGAGCGAGACGTCGTTCAAACGACCTCCGTTTCGAATATACCGTTCTCGATTGGCTGGAATCGTCATGGCAGGCCAACGTTTGATGACCTCTTCGAGCGGGATGAGGTGGTTCATTCGTTCCTCGACCGTCTCGAGGTCGGCCAGTTGCTGCAACGTGACGGCGGCCGTTTCCTCAAACGAACCAGACCGGGTCCGCCGCAAGTCGCTCATATGGGCCGGATAGCCGAGCTGCTCCCCGATTTGAACGGCGAGCGTCCGGATGAACGTCCCTTTGCCACACTCGACGTCGACACGGAAACGGCAGACACCGTCTTCGATGACCGGCTCATTCGTCCGGACGAGGCGATGAATCTCGACGATGCGGCGGGGTCGGTCCACCGTCTGACCTTTTCGGGCGTATTCGTACAATTTCTTACCGTTCACTTTGACAGCAGAGAAGTAAGGCGGGATTTGCTCGATTTTTCCTGTCAGCTTCTCAAGGACACGATCGATGTCCGCAGCGGTGAACGCCTCGGGACCGACTTCACGCGTCTCGACGACCTCGCCATGGGCGTCCTCCGTCATCGTCGCTGTTCCGATTGTAATCTCGGCGGCGTACCGTTTGCCTTCATCGGTCAGAAAACGAGACAACTTTGTCGCCCGTCCGAGGCAAATCGGTAGGACACCGGTCACTTCCGGGTCAAGCGTGCCGGTATGTCCGACTTTTTTCGTTTGGAACAATTTACGGAGCTTGAACACACAGTCGTGGCTCGTCATGCCGCTGTCTTTATCTAAAATCAATACGCCAGTTGGTTCCATCTGAATTCCTCCCATCAAAAAAGGGGAGACGCGAGTCCCCCCTTCAATTTATTGGTCGTTCCGATTTAAGTCACGAATCAATGAATCGATATGGCTACCATATGCGACCGATGAATCGTATTCGAACGACAATTCTGGCGTTTTCCGAAGACGGATGCGGCTCCCGATCTCGCGGCGAATAAATGCGCTCGCCTTATCAAGACCAGCTTGCGTTTCAGCCTTCACCGTGGCGTCGTCTCCGAGCACCGTGTAGTAGGCTGTCGCTTGCTGCAAGTCTCCCGTCACATCAACGCTCGTGATTGTAGCGTTCTTCGTACGTGGGTCGTTGACTTCACGGAGCAAGATATCTGTAATCTCTTTACGCATCTGCTCTGCGACGCGTTGGGCACGAATGTTCATACGTGTTCCCTCCTCGCTTTATTTACGTTCGACTTCTTTCATGATGAACGCTTCAATAACGTCCTCCACTTTGATGTCGTCGAACTTCTCTACTTTAATCCCACACTCGTAACCTGTCGCGACTTCTTTGACGTCGTCTTTGAAGCGGCGAAGCGTATCGAGTTTTCCTTCGTACACAACAATCCCGTTACGGATGATGCGGACGCCGGCGTCGCGTGAGATTTTACCTTCTGTGACGTAACAGCCGGCAATCGTACCGACTTTCGAGACTTTAAAGACGTCACGGACTTCAACTTGTCCTGTGATTTCTTCAACGAACTCAGGGTCGAGCATCCCTTTCATCGCGCTTTCGATTTCATCGATTGCGTTATAGATGATGCGGTGCAGACGCATTTCAACATGCTCTTGCTCGGCCATCGACCGGGCGTTACCATCTGGGCGAACGTTGAATCCGATGATGATCGCATTTGCCGCCGAAGCGAGAATGACGTCACCTTCTGTGATTGCACCGACACCTTGGTGGACGATGTTGATTTTAACGCCTGCGACGTCGATTTTACGGAGTGAACCAGCGAGTGCTTCAGCCGAACCTTGAACGTCTGCTTTGATGATGACGTTCAAATCTTTGACTTCGCCTTCTTGAATGCGGCTGAACAAGTCATCAAGACTAACTTTAGCCGATTCGCGACGCTGTGATTCGAGGTAACGTTGGTAACGTTTTTCTCCGATTGCACGTGCTTTCTTCTCATCTTCAAACACGATGAACTGGTCACCCGCTTGTGGGACATCGTTCAATCCTGTAATTTCGATTGGCGTCGATGGACCGACTTCTTTCACACGACGACCGATATCGTTGACCATGGCCCGGACGCGTCCGAACGTGCTACCGACGACGATTGAGTCACCGATCCGGAGTGTCCCGTGTTGAACGAGAAGCGTGGCGACAGGACCGCGGCCTTTGTCGAGCTTCGCTTCGATGACCGAACCGCGAGCTGGCATTTTAGGCGTCGACTTGTACTCTTCGACTTCAGAAACGAGCAAGATCATCTCGAGCAACTCATCGATTCCTTCGTCTTTCAAAGCTGAGATCGGTACGAAAATCGTTTCGCCGCCCCACTCTTCCGGTACAAGACCGAACTCTGTCAATTCTTGTTTGACGCGGTCAGGGTTTGCGCCTTCTTTATCCATTTTGTTCACAGCGACGATAATCGGCACGTTTGCCGCTTTCGCATGTGAGATGGCTTCTTCTGTCTGTGGCATGACGCCGTCATCCGCTGCGACAACGATAATCGCGATATCCGTCACTTCGGCTCCACGAGCACGCATCGTCGTAAAGGCGGCGTGACCTGGTGTGTCGAGGAACGTGATCTTTTTATCGTTGACTTCAACTTGATAAGCACCGATGTGCTGCGTGATTCCGCCGGCTTCACCAGCAACGACTTTCGTGTTGCGGATCGAGTCAAGAAGTGTTGTCTTACCGTGGTCGACGTGACCCATGATTGTGACGACAGCTGGACGCTCAACAAGCTCATACTCAGAGAAGTCGATTTCTACTTCTTCAAAGTCCGTCTCATCGATGAGTACTTCTTTCTCCACTTCATAACCGAATTCAGTTGCAAGCAACTCAATCGTCTCGTCATCAAGTGTTTGGTTGATTGTCGCCATGACACCAAGACCCATCAACTTCATGATGATCTCGTTTGGCTTTTTATCCATCTTCGCAGCGAGGTCCGATACGCTGAGGACATCATCGTACTTGATGACGTTGCCCATTTCAGACTCTTGCGCTAAACGAGCTGCTTTACGCTGACTCGTTTTCGAATTTGGATCCGCTTCTAATGGCACGGCTGCTTTCGCAGGCTTGCCTTTGAATTTACCACCGCGCTTTTTGTTGCGGTTGTCGTTGCGGTTGTTGCCGAAACGGTTGCCACCACGGTTGCCCGCTTGGTTGCTTTGACCGCCAGACGCTTGTGGGCGTGCTTTCGGTGCTTCTTGCTTGGCAGCAGGTTTCGCGTCAGCCGGTTTTGACTCGGCAGACTTCGTTTCAGCTGGTTTCGTTGCAGCTGGCTTTTCTTGCTTGTCAGCCGAACGGTATTTCTCAGGATTGAAGACACGGTCGAGTTGCTTGACCGACTCCTCATCTAAGACAGCCATGTGGTTTTTCACTGGCTTGTTCATTTTCTCGAGCTGAGTAATGACTTGTTTACTTGTTACATTCTGTTCTTTTGCAAATTCATAGACGCGTTTTCCCAAAGCATCCACCTCCGTTAATAGTTAAGAGAGAAGTTGCTTAAGCTTGTTCGCAAATCCGGATTCTGTCACAGACACGACGACTCGCATGTCTTTACCTAAAGCAGCCCCGATCGTATATCGGTCGCTCACTTCAATCAATGGAACACCATACGATGTACACTTGTCGGTAACCCGTTTTCTCGTAGACGCTCCTGCATCTCCGGCAAGGATGACAAGCTTGGCTCGGCCAGCTCGTACATCCTTCAACACAAACTCTTCTCCCATCGTTACTTTCCTCGCACGTGCGGCAAGGCCTAACAATGATTCCCACTGACTCATGATTCGGCTCCTGTGACAGCTTGAAGCAGCTGCTCATAAAGCGCGTCACTCGTCTTGACTTTTAAATGATGATCGAGTGTCCGTTTTTTCTCTGCTAAACGAATCACATCCGCATCTTTCGACAAATACGCTCCACGTCCGTTCAATTTACCGGACGTATCGATGACGACGTCACCTTCCGGCGTCCGAACGACACGAATCAACGCTTGTTTCGGTAACATTTCTTGCGTGACCACACATTTGCGCAAAGGAAGTTTCTTTTGCTTCATGGTCATTCCTCTTCTTTCACCGTTGTCGGCTCGAGGGCGACGTCAACCGAGTCAGTCTGTTCCACTTCATTGTGAACAATTTCTGGCTCCGGTTCAACTTTTTCGGCGTACGTATCATACAAGTCCATGCTTTCTGCATCGGTCTCGCTCTTAATATCGATTTTCCATCCCGTCAACTTAGCGGCAAGACGGGCGTTTTGACCGCGTTTACCGATGGCGAGTGACAATTGATAGTCTGGCACGACGACCGTCGTCGATTTATTCGGTTCATTGACGTACACGTCAACGACTTGAGCCGGGCTGAGTGCGTTTTTCACGAACTCTTTCGGGTCGTTCGACCAACGTACGATATCGATTTTCTCACCGTTGAGCTCATCGACGATTGTTTGGACACGTTGCCCTTTCGGACCGACACAAGCGCCGACTGGATCGACGATGTCTGAATGAACAGCAATCTTCGAGCGATCACCCGCTTCGCGTGAGACCGACATGACGTCGACCGTTCCGCTCGCGATTTCTGGCACTTCGAGCTCGAACAGACGACGCAACAGACCTGGATGCGTCCGCGAGACTTGAATGGCTGCGCCAGACCCTTTCGTCGTCGAATCGACTTTTGTGACATACACCTTGATGCGGTCATGAATCTGGTACGATTCATTTGGCATCTGCTCGTTCGGTGTGAGCACCGCTTCGATATTGTTTTCAAGACCGATATACAAGTTGCGTGGGTCGAACCGTTCCACAATCCCCGTCATGATCTCGTCTTCTTTATCGACGAAGTGGTTATAGATGCGCTCGCGCTCGGCTTCCCGCATCTTTTGCGTGACGACTTGTTTGGCTGTCATCGCTGCGACGCGACCGAAGTCGCTCGGTGTGACTTCTTCTTTATGGAAGTCCCCTAACTCATAGTTCGGGTCAATCTCATGCGCTTCTTCGAGCGACAATTGTTGCTCGGGATGCGAGAGACGTTCAACGACTTCGAGAAGTGCGAAGACACGAATATCACCGGTCACTTGGTCGAATTCAACTTTTACGTTTTCATTCGGGTTGGCGACGTTTCGGCGGTATGCCGAAATGAGCGCCTGCTCAAGTGCATCGATGATAATCTCCTTCTCGATTCCTTTTTCGTTAGCAATCTGTTCGATTGTTGTGAGTAATTGTGGCCCCATCTTTACCTCTCCTTAACTAAACGTGACCGCTAGGCGGGCTTGTGCAATTTTGTCTACCGGTAGCGATATCGCTTTTTTTCTTGTCTTGATGCGTGTCTCGACGATGGCGGTCTCGCCGTCATATTCCGTCAAAATCCCTTCGAACTCTTTGGCACCTTCAATCGGGGCAAACGTCTTGATATAGACGTTCTTTCCAATCGCGCGTTCAAAGTCGGTCGGCTTCTTCAGCGGTCGTTCGGCACCGGGACTCGAGACGTCAAGATAATAGGCTTGTTCGATCGGATCGCTATCGTTTAGTTTTTCCGAGAGTTGTTCGTTGATGTTGACGCAATCATCTAAATCGACGCCCCCCGGCTTGTCGATATAGACGCGCAAGAACCAGTCTGGCCCTTCTTTCACGAATTCGACATCGACCAATTCCATGTTCTCACGCTCCACGATCGGCAACGCGATCGCTTCGACGACTTCTGTTATTTTGGACACTCTCATCCCTCCTTCTGGCTTTTACATACAAGAAAGGAGTAGGGTTCCCTACTCCTTTCCGTCGTAGTATCCAACATTGTTCGATACCAATATATCATATTTTCCCGGTTTTTCGCAACTTACACCCCAAAATCAAAGAACGAGAGTTGGTTCTCATCCGGGAGGCCTTCGAGACATTTCATCGTATCGAGCGTCTCGACGATTGTCTTCGACAACTTGGCCCGTTTGCGCAAGTCTTCTTTCGATAAAAACTGTCCTTCGGCACGTGCATCGACAATCGCTTTCGCCGCGTTCGTACCGAGACCATCGACGGCATTGAACGGCGGGATGAGCGTGTTCCCTTCAATCAAGAACTCGGTCGCGCTCGAACGGTACAAATCGATGTTCTGGAACTTCATGCCGCGCTCTAACATCTCGAGTGCGAGCTCGAGCACGGTGTGGAGTCCTTTGTCTTTCGCCGTGGCTTCAAATCCTTTTTCACGGATATCCGACATCGCTTTACGCACGGCCTGTGACCCTTTGATCATCGCCGACAAATCGAAGTCGCCGGCCCGGACCGTGAAGTACGTCGCGTAATACAGAATCGGATGATGCACTTTGAAGTAGGCAATCCGGACGGCCATGAGCACGTACGCCGTGGCGTGCGCTTTCGGGAACATATACTTGATCTTCTTACAAGACGAGATGTACCATTCCGGAACATCGTTGGCCCGCATCTCCGTCTCCATGTCTTCCGACAAGCCTTTCCCTTTCCGTACCGACTCCATGATTTTGAAGGCAAATGACGGTTCGAGGCCCGCATAAATCAAGTAGACCATGATGTCATCACGACACCCGATAACGTCTTTCAATTCACACGTCCCGTTATAGATGAGTTCGTTCGCGTTCCCAATCCAGACATCTGTCCCGTGAGACAGTCCCGAAATTTGAACGAGTTCGGAGAACGTCGACGGTTTCGTCTCTTCGAGCATCTGCCGGACGAACTTCGTCCCGAACTCTGGAATCCCTAGCGTACCCGTCTTCGATTCGATTTGTTCCGGCGTCACACCGAGTACTTCCGGCGACGAAAAGATTTTCATGACCGTCGGATCGTCCGTCGGAATCGTCTTCGGATCGATACCGGACAAGTCTTGGAGCATCCGGATGGCGGTCGGATCATCGTGACCGAGAATATCGAGTTTGAGCAAGTTGTCGTGAATCGAGTGGAAGTCGAAGTGGGTCGTCTTCCATTCGGACGACTTATCATCGGCCGGATATTGGATCGGCGAAATTTCGGTGATGTCCATATAATCTGGGACGACGATAATCCCCCCCGGGTGTTGCCCGGACGTCCGTTTGACGCCGGTGACACCCGAGACGAGCCGGTCGACCTCGGCATTCCGATAAATCTTATCGTTCTCGGTCGCATAGCCTTTCACGTATCCGTACGCCGTCTTATCGGCAATCGTCCCGATTGTACCGGCACGATACACATACTCTTCACCGAACAACACTTTCGTGTAAGCGTGGGCGTGTGGTTGATATTCACCCGAGAAGTTCAAATCGATATCCGGTACTTTGTCCCCTTTGAAACCAAGGAACGTCTCGAACGGGATATCGTGCCCGTCCTTCGTATACCAAGTCCCACACTCCGGACATTGCTTGTCGGGAAGGTCATACCCGGACCCGACCGATCCGTCGTCGAAGAAGTGGGAATGTTGACACTTCGGACAGACGTAATGCGGTGGCAGCGGATTGACTTCGGTGATTTCGGTCATCGTCGCAACGAAACTCGATCCAACCGAACCACGTGACCCAACGAGATAGCCGTCATCGAGCGATTTCTTCACGAGTTTATGCGAGATTAAATAAATGACCGCAAACCCGTGACCGATAATCGACTTCAACTCTTTCTCAAGCCGAGCTTCGACGATTTCAGGCAGTTGTTCTCCATAAATCGAGCGGGCCATATCATAACTCATATTCCGGACTTCATCGTCGGCCCCTTCAATCTTCGGCGTATACAAGTCGTCCGGGATGATTTGAATCGACTCGATTTGATCGGCAATCGCGTTCGGGTTCGTGATGACGATCTCGCGGGCGAGCTCGTCCCCGAGGAATTTGAAGTCTTCCATCATCTCTTTCGTCGTGCGGAAATGGGCATGCGGGAGTTCTTTCCGCGTGTTGATGAAGTTGGCGCCACCTTGCGTCCGAATCAAAATCTCCCGATACGAACGGTCCGTCCGGTCGAGATAGTGGACGTTGCCGGTCGCACAGACCGGCAGTCCGGCCTGACCTGCGACGCGAATGATCCGTTTGATGATTTCACGCAACTCAAGTTCGTTGGCGACAATTTCTTTATCGATGAGATGCATATAGAGCGCCGGCGGATGAATCTCGATGAAATCGTAAAACGCCATCATCTTCTCAAGCTCTTCGTCCGATTTGTTCAGGGCAGCATCGAAAATCTCGCCATTGTCGCACGCCGAACCGATCAAGAGGCCCTCACGACGCTTGATAATCTCCGAGCGAGGCATGCGTGCCATGCGGAACAAGTAGTCGATGTGCGACAAGGAAATCAGTTCGTATAAGTTCCGGAGTCCCGGTTTTTTCGTTTTCGCATAAATCGTCGCATGGAACGGACGAATCTTCGAGACGTCGCTCCCGACTTTCGCGTTCAGCGAGCGATGCGTTTCCATCTCAAACATCTGTTTGGCGAGTTCGAGCAGCTTCATGAGCAAATACGCCGTCGCCTCGGCATCATAGATGGCGCGGTGATGTTGCGTCAACTCGATATCGAATCGCTTCGCGAGCGTGTTGAGACGGTGGTTCTTGAGCGTCGGTAAAATCGTCCGGGCGAGCTCGAGCGTGTCGATGACCGGATAGTCATCCGGTTCGTGTCCACCGCTCCGGAGCGTCGCTTCAAGGAAGCCCATATCGAACGATGCGTTATGGGCGACGAGAATGCCGTCCCCGCACCAATCGACGAACTGCTTGGCGATGACTTCCGGATTGGGCTGGCCATGGACCATGTCATCGGTGATACCCGTCAGTTCAATCGTCGTGGCCGAGAGCGGATGCTTCGGATCGGCGAACGCCTCGAAGCGGTCGATAATCTCTCCGTCCTTGATTTTGACACCCGCGAGCTCGATGATTTTATTGTAGACGGCCGAAAGCCCCGTTGTCTCGACGTCGAAGACGACGTACGTCGCATCGTCGAGCGGGACGTCGGTCGGATGATAGGCGACGGGTACGCCGTCATTGACGACGTTCGCCTCGACCCCGAACAGCACTTTAATGTCATTCTTTTTCCCGGCGTAATAGGCTTCTGGGAACGACTGGACTCCGGCATGGTCCGTGATGGCGATGGCACGGTGGCCCCATTTCGCCGCTCGTGCGACGAGTGCCGATACGTTTGTGACCGCGTCCATCTGGCTCATCTGCGTGTGCGCGTGCAGTTCGACCCGCTTTTCACCGGCCCATTCGTCCCGGACCGGTTCGACTTTCACTTCTTGCAGTTGTGACGCCATCATGCACAGTTCGCGCATGAAGCTGTCATCCTCGACCCGACCGGCTGCTTGAATCCACATGCCTTTTTTGACGGCACTGAGCATCCGGTCATCGTCGTCATCGCGCGCGAACACTTTGACGATGAGTGAATCGGTATAGTCCGTCATCTTGAACGTGAAGAGTTTCTTCCCGCTCTTCAATTCTTTCCGTTCGGCCGAGAAGACGAGGCCACGGATGGCGACGCGTCGTTCTTCTTCGATAATCGTCTTGATTGGGACAATCTCGTCTTTAATCAAGGCGCCCATCCGCACTTCAGTGACCGGCTCATCGTTCGTCTCGGTCGACTTGGCGAACTGCGCCGCGAGTGCGAGCTTCGCCTGTTCCAAATCTTCTTGGACGACTTGTTCGCGCAACGCTTGGTTCGCTTCTTCATTTTCTGAGAACAACGCTTGGCATGGTTTTTTCATAAAGCCATAGGCGCTGTAGAGCGCCTGGACTTCTTGGCATAACTCTTTATCGACATAGTTCGCCTCAGGGGCCGAGCGCACCGGGATGAGCAATTTGTTCTGCTCGAAGCGCGGTGCGACCGATGCGAAATAACTGCGCATCGCGCCTGACACTTGGCTCAATTCACTGATGATTCGGGGCCAATAGTCGATATAGTCCTGTTCGCCCCCACCTGACGTCGTCGTGAACCGAGCGTACACCTCGTCCGCGAACGTCGCATAGCGACTCTCGAGCCGGCTCATGAATAGTTGATACACCTCATACGGCAACACGTGTTGCAATTGGAAATAAAACGTCCATGTCCTGCGTTGCTTGTTGACGACGAGTCGTGACAGCTCCGCTCCGTCGAATTGATCCGTTTCGGTCGTGATGCCGAGGTCACCCAAGAGCAATTGCATTTTTTGATTAGCTTCCACGGGTAAGAAGTCCCCCCCTTTTATCATTCAATGTCGAAAAATGAAGGTGACGGCAAGAAACCGTCACCTTCATCGATCATTTGGCTTCGTTCAGTTGCGTCGTGATGACACGTGGCAACTCATCGACTGTCGTCTCGAGGACTTCGCCAGTGGCACGTACTTTCACTTCGACGATTCCTTCGCTCGCTTTTTTCCCGACGTTGATACGAATCGGAAGACCGATCAAATCAGCATCGGCAAACTTGACGCCAGCCCGTTCTTTACGGTCATCATACAACACATCGTACGTCGATGACAGCTCATCGTATAAACGGTTCGCGAGTTCGACTTGCGCCTCGTCTTTCGTGTTGATGGCAATCAAGTGCACATCGAACGGAGCGACGCTCTTCGGCCAGACGATTCCGCGATCGTCATGATGTTGCTCGATGACGGCCGACAACGTCCGCGAGACGCCGATGCCGTAACAGCCCATGATGAGCGGTTCGGCCCGACCTTCTTCGTTCAAGAACGTCGCGCCCATCGCTTCTGAATAGCGTGTGCCGAGCTTGAACACTTGTCCGACTTCAATCCCGCGGGCGAAGCGGACCGGACCTGACTCGTCAGGTGCCATGTCGCCTTCGACGACGAAACGGAGGTCGTGATACGTCAAATGCGACAAGTCGCGTTCGGCGTTGACGTGCGTATAATGGGTGTTCGCCTCGTTGGCGCCACATACCGCGTCGACCAAATATTTGACGGCGTAATCAGCCACGACTTTGACCGGTGAATGAATCGGTCCGAGCGTGCCCGGCTCACAGCCGAACAAGTCGATAATCGTCGCTTCTTCTTCCATTTGGATGTCGAGTCCACCGAGAGCGTTCTTCACTTTGACGTCGTTCGCCTCGTGATCACCTCGAACGATGGCCATGACCGTCTCGCCATCGACGTTGAAGAGGACCGACTTGATTGTCGTCTTCGGATCGACGTTCAAGAAACGCGCCACATCTTCAATCGTCTTATTGTCTTTCGTGTCGACCTTGTCGAGTGCGAGCACGTCGGCCGCTTGCATGTCATAGCGGTCGAGCGTTTCAGCCATCTCGATGTTCGCCGCATAAGTTGATGAATCCGTATATACGATGGTATCTTCACCGATTTCGGCGAGCGCTTGGAACTCGTGTGTATCTTTCCCGCCGATGGCACCTGAATCAGCTACGACCGGACGATATTTCAAGCCGATGCGGTCAAAGATGCGTGAATAGGCGTTATACATATTCGTATACTCTTCGTCCAAGTCGTCTTGCGTCGCATGGAACGAGTACGAGTCTTTCATCAAGAACTCACGACCCCGGAGCAATCCAAAGCGCGGACGACGTTCGTCGCGATACTTCGTTTGAATCTGATACAAGTTGACCGGTAACTTTTTATACGAGTTGAGTTCATCGCGCACGATTGACGTGATGAGTTCCTCATGGGTCGCACCGAGTGCGAAACGACGGTCATGACGGTCCGTCAATCGCATCAATTCTGGACCGTAAATGCCCCAGCGTCCCGTCTCTTCCCATAGTTCGGCCGGTTGAATCGCTGGCATGAGCAACTCTTGCGCTCCGGCCCGATTCATCTCTTCGCGGATAATCGTTTGGATATTGTGCAATACGCGATGGCCGAGCGGGAGATATGAATAAATCCCAGCGGCGTTTTGGCGCATGAAGCCCCCACGGACGAGAAGCTGATGGCTGATGGCTTCCGCATCGGCCGGTACTTCTCGTAATGTAGGCATGAACAGTCTCGATTGTTTCATAGGTATCAACGTTTCCCTTCTGTAACTCGATTAGATCTTATTATTTAAAGAATGACTGGATATCATTCCAGGTGACAATCAACATGAGCAGCATGAGCAAAGCGAAACCGATAAAGTGGACGAATCCTTCCTTTTTCGGATCAATCGGTCTTCCGCGCACCGCTTCGAACAAGAGGAAGATGAGTCGTCCCCCATCGAGCGCCGGGAGCGGCAACAAGTTGAAAATGGCCAAGTTGACGGATAGAAGTGCCGTCCAGTTAAGGAGCATGATGAATCCGCTCGCTGCCACTTCGTCGGTCATGCGGACGATCCCGACCGGACCGGCCAACTGATCGACGCCGACCTGACCCGTCACCAAGTCACCGACCGCGGAGAAGATGAGCGTCGACATCGTCCACGTCGTCTCGGCCCCGGTTGTAAAGGCTTTGGCCGGTGAACGTTCGAGCGCGTTCGTCACGCCTAAAATTCCGACCGTCTCCCCATTTTGTTCGACCGCTTGCGGCGTAATCGTCACCGTTTGCTCGACGTCGTCACGAATATACGTCACTTCGGTCGGCGTGTCGGCACGATCGGCCAATACCGTCCGCAAATCGAGCCAGTTGTCGATCGGTTGACCCTCGATCGAGACGATCTCGTCGCCTGCGACGAGCCCGGCTTGATCGGCGGCCGAGTCCGGTTGGACCGTACCGATTTGACCATCGTCCGTCGGTGTCCCTTGGACGAGACCGACGATGACGAGGAGGAGGAAGGCAAGGACGAAGTTCATCGCCGGACCGGCTGCAATCGCAAGCACCCGTTTCCAGACAGACTGGGCTCCGAACGTGCGGTCGTAAGGCGCGATTTGAATCTCCATGCCTTGGTCGACGAGAAGCGTGTCCCGCTCGAGCGAATAGACACGGACCTCATCATCGACGAGCAGTTGTACTTTCAATTCGCGGACCGAGTCAAACTTGTCGACCGTCCCGACGACATGAACGTCTTGGGCCTGGTCCGGTTGGAAATAGACGCGATCGACCGTCCCGGCACTCGTCAGACGCAATCCGACGTGTTGCCCGGCCTTCACTTCGATCGGCTCAAAATCTTCCCCGGCCATTTTGACATAACCGCCGATTGGCAATAGTCGAATCGTATACAGCGTCTCATTTTTTCGGAATGAGAGGATTTTCGGTCCAAACCCAATTGCAAATTCATGACAGAGAATCCCTGCCCGTTTCGCCATGACGAGGTGTCCCCATTCATGAACCGAAATGAGTACCCCAAACATCAAAACGATGGCGATAAAAGTCGTCATTGTCTATTCCCCACCTTCACTTTCCTTGCTGAATTTGTTCTCGAACCGCTCGGTCGATTTGAAGAATCTCCTCGAGCGTCGGTTCTGCAATTACCGTATGTGTCTCCATCGCTTGCTCGACGATGCGTTCGATATCGAGGAATGCGATCTCCCCGTTCAAGAACAGCTCGACGGCCGCCTCGTTGGCCGCATTGAGCACGGTCGGCATCGAACCGCCGGCACGCCCGGCCTCATAAGCGAGGCGTAACGCCGGATAACGTGTTAAATCGGCTTCCGCGAAGTGTAGCGTCCCGATTTCTCTCAAGTTTAACCGCTTGTTCCCTTCGATTTCAAGACGTTTCGGGGCTGATAGCGCATAGAGAATCGGGCCTCGCATATCGGGGTTGCCGAGCTGCGCCATGACAGCGGCATCTTTGAATTCGACCATCGAGTGGATGATCGACTCGCGATGGAGCACTACTTCAATATCATTATAATCGATATCGAACAACCAGTGCGCTTCGATGACTTCGAGTCCTTTATTGAACATCGTCGCCGAATCGATTGTGATTTTGGCACCCATCGACCAATTCGGATGCGCGAGCGCCTCTGCGACCGTAACCCCTTCAAGCTCTTCTCGCGACTTGTCACGGAAACTTCCGCCTGAAGCCGTCAAGATGATTTTCGAGACGTCGTCGCGACGTTCGCCGTTCAAGCATTGATAGATGGCCGAATGTTCACTGTCGACCGGGAGCAGGCTGACGCCATGCTTTTTGACGGCTGCGGTGACGAGATGCCCTGCCGTGACGAGCGTCTCTTTGTTCGCAAGCGCGATGTCTTTCCCCGCTTCGATGGCGGCAAGGGTCGGTTCAAGCCCGACGGCCCCGACGACTGCCGTCACGACGACATCGGCCCGTTCAGCGGTCGCACATGCAATCAACCCTTCCAGTCCGATGAAAAAGAGTGGTTCATATGTAAGGCGTGGCTTGAGCTGTTCGAGTACCTCGATATTTTTAGCGGATACGTATTTTGGCCGTAGGCGATTGATCCATTCTTCCGCCACGTCTACGTTCGTTCCGAACGCATATGCCTCAAGTTCAAACAAGTCGGGGTGCTGTTCGATGACGTCGCATGTTTGTACGCCAATCGATCCAGTCGCCCCGATTAAGCTGATTCGCTTCATCTTGACACTCCTCTTTTATAACAAATTAAATACCCAAATGACGGTGAATACCGCGATCATACTATCAAACCGGTCTAAAATCCCACCGTGTCCCGGTAACAGATGACCGGAATCTTTCACATTATATTGACGCTTGTATGCTGATTGTACCAAATCACCGAGTTGACCGACGACTGATACGACGACCGCGAGCACCAATACTTCGAGAATCGGTAACACCGGCTCGATGAGTACGTAGACGATGCCGAGGACAATCGCCGACACGATGCCGCCGATCGCACCTTCAATTGTCTTATTCGGGCTGATAGACGGCCATAGTTTCGTCTTTCCGATCGCTTTCCCTGTGAAATAGGCTCCAGAATCGGTCGCCCAAATCATGAACAAGACGAGCAACACTTTGACGAGCCCGTCTTCTGACAAGCGGACGAGTGCGAAACTCGAGAACCCGATGACGAGATAGACGGCAGAGACGAAATAAAAGCTCGCATCTTCGTACGTGAACCGGTTTTTCGTGACGACCGTCCAGAACAAGAGGAGCATTAAACCGAGCACCATCCATTGCGTCGTCGACATCGGCAGTTCCTCGAGGACGAGCCGACGCTCGAGCAACATCAAGATGAACGGGAACGCCACGAGAAGTGACGTCACGAGAAACGGGAACGCCATCAATTTATGATTGCGCATCAACGTAAACTCGCTCAATCCGATTAAGGCGAGCACGCCCATCAAGATGACGAACGGGCTACCGCCTAAGGCAATCAACGTGACAAATATGGCGCCGGCCCAGAGACCGGTAATGATTCGTGTTTTCATGTCACACCCCGCCAAACCGGCGAGTCCGCGCATTGTACGCTTCAATCGCCTCGACGAAGTGATCCCGTTTGAACTCAGGCCACAACACGTCCGTGAAATGTAGTTCAGCGTAAGCCCCTTGCCAGAGCAAGAAGTTCGAGAGGCGCTGTTCCCCACTCGTGCGGATAATCAAATCAACGTCTTGCATGTTCGTCATGAGACGCTCACCAATCATGACGTCATCGATCTCGTCCGGTTGGATCGTACCGTGCGCCACATCACTCGCGATTTGTTTCATCGCTTGAACGAGTTCATCACGTCCGCCATAGTTGAGCGCAAAGACGAGATCGAGCCCCGTATTCGTCGCCGTCCGTGTCCGTGCCTCATCGACCGCTTCTCGCGTCCCGCGTGGCAGTTTTGTCACATCGCCTGCGACGAGCACGCGAACGTTCTGTTCATCCAATTCTTTTAAATCCGTCTCTAAAAATTGCTTCGGCAATTTCATCAAGAAGTTGACTTCTTCTTCAGGACGCGTCCAGTTCTCCGTCGAGAACGCATACAGCGTCAATGAACGGATGCCGAGTTCTTGGGCGGTGCGCACCGCTTCCCGGACCGACTTCATCCCTTCCCGGTGACCCATGATGCGAGGGAGCCCACGCTTCTTCGCCCAACGGCCGTTGCCGTCCATGATGATGGCGACGTGTTCGGGAATGCTCAGTTCCGCCTCGGTTTTTGTTTTAGGATTCACCCATTTAAACATACTCTATCCTCCTGATTGTATGAAAGAGGGACCCTCTCAGTAAAAGGGTCCCCACACAGCTTTTTGGTATACCACTTCCGTGATTACACTTCCATGATTTCTTTTTCTTTCGTCGCTGCAGATTCATCAATCTTTTTGATGTACGAATCCGTTAACGATTGAACGTCATCCGCGTAACCGCGAAGGTCGTCCTCAGTCAAGTCCCCATCTTTTTCAAGCTTCTTCAAGTTTTCATTCGCGTCACGACGAACGTTACGGACAGCTACTTTCGCTTCTTCCGCATATTTTTTCGTCACTTTCACGAGCTCTTTGCGGCGCTCTTCTGTCAAAGCTGGGATCGCGAGACGAATGACCGTCCCATCAGAAGACGGCGAGAGGCCGAGGTCGGCTTTTTGAATCGCTTTCTCGACATCTGACACCATCGATTTGTCCCATGGTTGAATCAAGAGTAGACGCGCTTCCGGAGTGTTGATGTTCGCCACTTGGTTGAGCGGAGTCGGTACACCGTAGTAGTCGACTTGGACCGGGTCCAAGATTGACGCGCTCGCGCGTCCCGTACGAAGTGTCCCGAAATCACGTTTCAAGGCAGAATGGGCTTTCTCCATCTTTTCTTCAGCAGTTTTCAATACGTCATTAACACTCATGAATTGATTCCTCCTACTACCGTCCCGATATGTTCCCCGAGTACGACACGTTTGATGTTTCCTTCTTCAAGCAATGAGAATACAATCAGTGGGATATGGTTGTCCATACATAGTGATGTGGCTGTCGAATCCATCACTTGGAGTCCGTCTTTTAAGACGTCCAAGTACGTGAGCGTGTCGTATTTGACCGCATCCGGAACGAGTTTCGGATCCGCCGAATAGACACCATCGACGTTGTTTTTACCCATCAGGATGACGTCAGCTTCAATTTCCGCTGCGCGGAGTGCTGCTGTCGTATCTGTTGAGAAGTACGGGTTCCCCGTCCCTGCCGCGAAGATGACGACTCGACCTTTTTCAAGGTGACGCATCGCCCGACGACGGATGTACGGTTCAGCCACTTGGCGCATTTCGATTGAGGTTTGGACGCGCGTCTGGACACCGTTCGATTCAAGGCTATCTTGAAGTGCGAGCGAGTTCAACACCGTGGCAAGCATGCCCATATAATCAGCATTCGCCCGGTCCATGCCGAGTTCGCTGCCCGTCTTCCCGCGCCAGATGTTTCCGGCTCCGACGACGACGGCTACTTCGACGCCCAAGGCGACCAACTCTTTGATTTGTCCAGAGATCGAGTTGACGATGGCCGGGTCAATCCCGTACCCTTGATCTCCTGCGAGCGCTTCTCCACTCAATTTTAACACAATTCGCTTATATTTCGGTTCCATACTTTGCCTCCTCTTGCTTGAAAAAAGGGAACACGCTCCCTTAACGAACTAACTCAAGGTTATACAGACGTGTTCCCAATTTTGATTGCATCACGGGTGATGCAGATTATTTTTTAAGTTGGTTCATTACTTCTTCAGCAAAGTTTTCTTCGCGTTTTTCCATACCTTCTCCAACTTCGAAACGTACGAATGAGTTGACACGGCCGCCTTTAGACTCTACGTATTTCCCAACTTTGAAGTCAGCGTCTTTAACGAATGTTTGGTCGACGAGGCAGATTTCCTCGAAGTACTTGTTCATACGTCCCGCGATCATCTTCTCGACGATGTTGGCAGGCTTGCCTTCGTTGAGGGCTTGCTCAGTCAAGACTTTCTTCTCACGATCTGCTTCTTCAGCCGATACTTCGTCGCGTGTCGCGTAAAGTGGGCGTGCTGCTGCGACGTGCATAGCTACGTCTTTCGCAACTGTCTCGTCCGTTGTACCGTCGATGATGACGACCGAACCGATGCGTCCACCCATGTGAAGGTACGTGCCGAAGACTGCATCGTCAGCTTTTTGAAGAACAGCGATACGACGGAGTGAGATTTTCTCTCCGATTGTCGAAGCTTCTTCTTGGATGTGCGTCTCAAGTGTTTTACCTGCTACGAATTCAGAAGCGAGTGCCGCTTCTACTGAAGTCGCGCCTGAAGTGAGAACTGCATTCGCCACGTCTGAAACGAGTGTTTGGAACTTCTCGTTTTTCGCAACGAAGTCTGTTTCTGAGTTGACTTCGACGAGCGCAGCTTTGTTGCCGTCAACCGCTACTGCCGTCAAACCTTCTGCTGCGATGCGGTCGCCTTTAGCTGCTGCTTTAGCGATCCCTTTTTCACGAAGGAAGTCGATTGCCGCTTGCATGTCACCATTTGTTTCAGTGAGTGCTTTTTTGCAATCGAGCATACCTGCGCCTGTTTTTTCACGAAGTTCTTTTACCATTGCTGCTGTAACTGCCATCGGAAATTCCTCCTTGTAAAACTTACGAATTTTTAAGAAAAAGCACTAAGGCTTTATATACGTGTCCTAAAAAAAGGTGATAAAAGGCTTTCCCTTTATCACCTGTTGTCTGACCGATTACTCAGCTTCTGTCGCTTCAGCTTCTGGAGCTACTGCTTCTTCAGCTACTTCTTCTTCGCCTTGCTTCGCTTCGATGATCGCGTCTGCCATCTTAGAAGTGAGCAATTTAACCGCACGAATCGCATCGTCGTTCGCTGGGATGACGTAGTCGATTTCGTCTGGGTCACAGTTTGTGTCGACAATCGCAACGATTGGGATGTTCAATTTGTGAGCTTCTGCAATCGCAATACGCTCTTTACGTGGGTCAACGATGAAGAGGGCATCAGGAACACCTGGCATGTCCTTGATTCCGCCGAGGAACTTCTCAAGACGTGTCATTTCTTTTTTCAAGATGATGACTTCTTTCTTAGGAAGTACTTCGAACGTACCGTCAGCTTCCATTTTCTCAAGCTGCTTCAAGCGGTTGATACGCT
Organism: Exiguobacterium sp. s194; assembly: GCF_018618275.1. Classification (NCBI taxonomy): domain Bacteria; kingdom Bacillati; phylum Bacillota; class Bacilli; order Caryophanales; genus Exiguobacterium; species Exiguobacterium sp. s194. The sequence goes on from NZ_JACSLT010000001.1 coordinate 218,754, forward strand.
TTTTGATTGTTGAGAAGTTTGTGAGTGTTCCACCCAACCAACGCTCGTTGATGAAGTACATACCTGAACGGAGTGCTTCTTCTTTGATCGTGTCTTGAGCTTGTTTTTTCGTACCTACGAAGAGGACGTTTCCGCCTTCTGCCGCGAGTTCACGAACGAAGTTGTAAGCTTCGTCTACTTTTTTGACCGTTTTTTGAAGGTCGATGATGTAGATTCCGTTACGCTCCGTGAAGATGTATTTCGCCATTTTTGGGTTCCAACGGCGTGTCTGGTGACCGAAGTGTACACCAGCTTCGAGCAATTGCTTCATTGAGATTACTGCCATGATAAATTTCCTCCTTGTGGTTTAAAAAAGTCCTCCGCCTCGTTCATCGTTGTATTCCGACCTTTCGGCACCGAGGAATACCATCCCGAGACGTGTGTGATGTGTTTAACACCGAAAATTACTATAGCATATGTCAGCCAATCCGGCAACTCTCACTTTTTGCGAAGTTTGGCATAAAGGGCGACTTCTCCCTCACCTTTTCCGAGCAGTCGGGCCGTCTCTCGGACCGAATGGTTCAGTAAAACGTCCTCGACGTGCGGTGCCTGTTGGCGCTCACGGGACGACGGTGCCTCCATCGGCGAATCCTCAAATGCAGGTTCCACAGCCGATTCCTCGCTCGATGGCGCAGGGTGTTTCACGACATCGTTCATCGATTCCATGAACGACAACAGGAGGGCCTCGGTCTCACGCTTCTCCTGTTCGAGCCGCGTGACACGAGCCGTCAGCGCCTGGACTTGACGAAACAAAATCAACAGTCCGTACGCGACGATACAGGCGATTCCGATATAGACGACGGTCATCTCCATCCCTCCTTCATGATGTCTTTTCTTCTAAATAGGAACGTCCAAGCGCAAGCTTTAACGTCTTCAGTGCCTTGGAATGAATTTGTGAGATGCGGGACGTCGATAGTTCCAACACTTCACCGATCTCCGTCAACGTCAACTCGTCAAAATAGAATAACGACACGACGAGCCGTTCTTTCTCAGATAAATGCTCAATCTCGTTCGTCAACACATCGAGCAACTCGCGCTGCAGGAGCGTGTCTTCCGGTTTTTCGGAGTCGGGGTCAAAATACGTGACAGACATGACCTTGCCTTCCTCTTGAAGCGTCACCGCCTCATCGATTGATAACATGTTCGCAAAGTACCCTTCCGCCATCGCTTTCTCGATTTCTGAGACCGGCAGCTCGCACGCGTGCGCCAGTTCTTCTTTCGTCGGGGCCCGATGCAACTTCTGTTCGAGCTGTTCGGCGACATGGTCAATCTTCTTCACCCGTTCACGCACCGATCGCGGCAACCAATCGATTTTCCGTAATCCGTCGATGATGGCGCCCCGAATCCGAAACGCCGCGTACGTGTCAAACTTGTTGTTGTGTTCTGGATCATATTTCATGAGGGCATCGTACAATCCCATGTAACCCAAACTTTTCAATTCGTCGCGTTCGACGCTCTTCGGGAGCGTCACGATCATTCGTTGCACGTGATAATGGATCAGGAACTCATAGTGCGTCAATAGTTCATTCGCCGTATCCATATCGCGGTCAGTATTCCAACGATCCCACAACTCGGTAAGTTGAGTCGTCATGTCGATCCCCCCTAAATTTCCTTTGTTCCTACGCTGACCGTTCGAATCGAGAGGACGCAAGTCGCCACATCAAATTCAATCGTCCGCCCATTATGTCCGCCACAGTCCTCGGCGACGAGCGGGATCCGGTGCGCTTTCAACGCATTGCGGACGGCCTCGGCATTTCGTTCACCGATGCGCATCGCCTCATTCTCATATTTGAATTGAAACATTTGGGCGCCGCCGGCCATCTTTGCTTGCAACCGACCGGCCCCGGCCCGTTTCAATGAAGCGACGAGAGCGTCGATGGCCGTGTCCGCATATTTCCCTACTTCAATCGTTTGATGTTTGCGGGCAATCGCCGAATCCGGCAACATGACGTGGGCCATCGCCGCGACTTGAAGCCGGACGTCGTACAGGATGACCCCGACACACGAACCGAGTCCGGCCGTCCGCAACTTGTTCGGCGCCGTCGTCTGCTTCCATTCTGCAATCCCAATTTTGAGTACTTCAGCCATGGCCCATCAACCGCTGCTTAATCCGTTCGAGCGAGCCATGCGTCGGTAGGAACAACACATGTCCGGCACTTACTTTTCCGTCGATGCGGAACGTCGTATCGATATAGAGCGCCGCATCTTCTTCGGGCTGGACCGATGTGACGACGAATTCGACGATCGAACCGGCCATGTCGACCGCTGTCGCCGGGACGTGAATCGGAATCGGTGTATTCAACCAATCGCCGAGCGCCCGGGCGTAGGCCCCGCTCATGATATTCCCAATCTCTTCCCATGCCGACTGACCGAGTTCATCGGCCGCTTGGAACGTGAACCCGCTCCCGATGAGTGATGAGACCATCATCTCGGCGTCGTCGACCGGGAATAAGATGAGGATCATGCCGCTGATGTCGCCTCCGAGCTCTAATAGCACGGATGCCACATGACGCTCAGGACCGCCGACCCGTTCCGGCAGATACGTGATCGGTTCCATCTCGGCCGAGGAGACGGTAATGTTGACCGGCTTGGCCAAGAGCGTCGACAATGCCGTCGCTGCGTGGCCTGATCCGATATTGCCAAGTTCTTTCAATAAATCTTGCTCGAACTCACTCAGCATGTTGTTCCTCGAACAACGCGTTGGCGTCGAGAAGCGAGAACAGTTTGTCCTCCCCTTTCGCAATCGCCGTCAAATGAGCCGACAACATGTCTCGACTCGATTCAGGAATCGGCTCGAGACGAACGTCCTCGCTTTCCACGACCTCGTTGGCGCGATCGACGATAAAACCGGCATCGCCTTGATTGAGCGAGGCGATTAAAATCCGAGTCTCGTCGGTCGGTTCAATCGCCTCATACCCGAGGCGGAGGCGAAGGTCGATGACCGGCGTGACGACACCGCGCAAATTGATGACGCCCTTGACGTGAGCCGGTGCGTTCGGGACGCGTGTGACCGGTTGTACCCGTTCAATCGAGCGGACCGACTGGACATCGATCCCGTATGTGTTCGTTCCCAGTGAAAAGACTACCCATTTTTGTTCCATCCTTCTTCCTCCTTAGAACAGATCGTTGCTGTCGACAATCAAGGCGACACGCCCGTCTCCGAGTATCGTCGCACCAGAGATGGCCGGAATGCCCTCGAGATACGTACCGAGCGGCTTCATGACAATCTCTTGTTGGCCAATCAAATCGTTGACGACCACGCCGACGAGTTTATTTCCTTTACGGACGACGACGACCGGGAATTGCGTCTTCGTTTCCGTCTCAATCGCAAACATTTCTTTTAAATAGACGAGCGGGACGAGCTGACCTCGGAAATCGAAGACACGTTCGCGATGGGCCGTCAAAATGTCAGCCTCGTCAAGAAGTGTCGTCTCAAGAATCGATGACAACGGGATGGCGTACGTCTCCTCACCGGCTTGAACGAGCATCGCCGAGATGATGGACAGCGTGAGCGGAAGGCTGACTTGGAATTTCGTCCCTTGTCCGACGACCGTCTCGAGCGTGACGACCCCACCGAGTGATTCAATTTTGTTTTTCACGACGTCAAGACCGACACCGCGACCAGACAAATCGGTGACGACATCTGCCGTCGAGAAGCCTGGGGCGAAGATGAGCATAGCGACTTCGTTATCGGTCATCGCTGTCGCTTCTTCCGGCGTGATGACGCCGCGCTCGAGCGCTTTCGACCGGACTTTATCGACATGGATCCCTGCCCCGTCGTCCTCGATTTCAATGAAGACACGGTTGCCGCCATGGTAAGCCCGGAGCGCAAGACTCCCTTGCTCCGGTTTCCCGGCTGCGACACGGACTTCTGGTAGTTCGATGCCGTGATCGATGGCATTGCGAATCAAGTGAACGAGCGGGTCGCCAATCTCATCGATGACCGTCCGATCGAGTTCCGTCTCCGCGCCTGTGATCTCAAGCTGGACTTTTTTATGGATGTCTTTCGCGACCGAACGTACCATGCGTGGGAAGCGGTTGAACACTTGCTCGATCGGCATCATCCGGAGCGTCAGCACGAGTGATTGGAGTTCGTTCGTCCCGCGTTTGATTTTCTCGACCGTCTCGTTCAATTCAGGCTGTCCGACTTCGTCGGCGAGCCGCTCGAGACGACCGCGGTCGATAATGAACTCTTCGAATAAGTTCATTAAACGATCAATCCGTTCCAAGTTGACGCGAATCGTCTTCGCCTGGGCGACAGCCTGTTCTTTCGGCTCGTCCGCCTCGACTTTCGGTTTCGCTTCAGCGACGGCGACGGTCTCGGCACTGACGGCGACTTCCGGTTCACTCGATGCACTCGTATACACCGTCACGAGGACGTGCTCGACTTCTGACACTTGGGACACGGCGTGTTCAATCACATCTGCCGTCTCTTGTGACACAAACAAGACGTCAAACGAGAGGTCGAACTGCTCTTGTTCGATGGCCTCGGTTTCCGGTAACGTCCGGACGACCTCGCCGAGTTCTTGCAGGCGATCGAATACCATATAAGCACGCGCCGCTTTCAAAACGACGGCATCGGATAGTTTCACGTGCAATTGGAACGCCTCGAAGCCCGTCTCCTTCGCTTGGGTGATGACCGAATCCGTATAAAGGTCGGCCGTGAAGACGTTGGCTTCGACCGTCGGAGCCGCCTTTGACGAGCTGCCGATGAACGACTGGAACGCAGACACCGTCGCAGCGACATCGACGTTCGCGCCTCGGCCGCCGGTCTCGATATTGGCAATCATCTCTTCGATTTGTTCCATCGCTGAGAACATCGTATCAAGCAACAGCTGGTTGCTCTCTTTCTTACCGGCCCGAACCAAGTCGAGCGCGCTCTCCATCTCATGTGTCAAGTTGGCCACACTCTCGTAACCCATCGTCGCCGACATTCCTTTGAGCGTATGCGCGGAGCGGAAAATCTCTTGAATCGCCTCTTGGCTGCCCGTCTGTTCAAGTTTTAACAGTTGGGTGTTCACCGATTGAATATGTTCTTGCGACTCATCTAAAAACAATCCTAAGTATTCGTTCACGTCCATCTATAATGCCTCCCTGTCGTTAGACTCGGTTCCACTGACGTTTCAAGTTCCCCATCAAGCGATCCATAAAATGACGCGGTTTCGGCGGTGTCCCGGTCAATGTCGTTAAAATCCGCTCTAACCGCCAACTGATATCACTTTTTCGGTCCAAATGGTAAAACGGGACTTGGGCGATGACCGCTCGTCTGACCGTGGCGTCATCTGGTAAATACCCGAGGAATCGAATCGATTTCTTTAAAAACTGCTCACACGCAACTTCCATTCGTTCAAAACATTGCAGCGCTTCCTCACCCGATTGGGCCCGATTGACGATGACGCCGAGCGGTAAGTCTGGGCTTTGTCGATGCACCAGCTTCGTATAGGCGTACCCATCCATGAGCGAGGTCGGTTCAGGCGTCAAGATGAGAAACATCTCATCACATCCTTCAATGAATTGAAGTGATGTGTCGGTCGCCCCGGCCCCCATGTCGAACAGGACATAATCGTATTCAGTGAGCACTTCGAGTTCACGCATAAAAAATTGCATATCGGCATGTGAGAATTGGACTAGTTCATCAAGTCCACTCCCCCCATGTAATATATCGACACCATGCACACCTTTCTGAACCGAGGCGGCCAGCGGAATTCGGGCTTTGACCGAATCCATCATCGTCCGTGATCTCGAGGCGTTCAACAAGATATGCACGTTCGCCATCCCGATGTCGAGATCGACGATTAACACGCGCTTCCCAAGCTCGACGAGGCCGATGGCCGTATTGACACAGACGTTCGTCTTGCCGACCCCGCCTTTCCCGCTCGCGAAAGCGATCGTCGTCGGTGGGGTCTCTGTTTTCGCCCTTAGACGTCTTGCTTGGTCCATTGGGTCCACCCTTCTTTCTCAAGTAACCGATCCGTCAGCCGGGAAGGGTCCCCGTTGACGAGGTCGTCAGGCACTTCTTGTCCATCCGTCAGCCAAGCGACCGGCAGCCCACTTTCGCGAACCATCCGATACATCGCATGGATGTCGCTCGTCTCGTCCGCTTTCGTGAAGATCAGCGACCCGAGCGGCAACGGCTCGAACTGACGATATATCATTTCCATGTCCCGCATCTTTGACGTCAAGCTGAGGACGAGCGAGAGACTCGTCTCCGAAAAGTCATGATGCCGCTCGAACTGCTCAACATACGCCTCGTCGCGGAAGTTGCGGCCAGCCGTATCAATCAAAATGATGTCTTTTCGAGCGAACAGCTGCTTCGCCCGCTTGAAATCATCAAAATCGTAGGCGACCTCGACCGGGATGTCTAGAATCTCGGCGTACGTCTTCAACTGCTCGATGGCAGCGATTCGATACGTATCCGTCGTGATGAGGCCGACCGAGAGTCCATGCTCGAGCTTATAGTGGGCGGCTAGTTTCGCGAGCGTCGTCGTCTTGCCGACACCGGTCGGACCGACGAGCATCATGTACCGCTTCGGTTCCGGTACAGGCAAGAAAGAATTTTGGATTTGATCGCGGACGTAACGTTCGACGGCGTCGACCGATTTTGTCGTGTAATACAGTTCCTGAATCGCTTCGTCCCACGCTTCACCTTGAAACGATTCGGACGCGAGCAGCGCTTCGACGTGTGCCAATGGTGCCGGCAACCGTCTCGCTCCCGAGATTTCAGGCGCAGCATACGCGACGTTCCGTGGTTGCGGTTGACGTTTTTGCGTTGCCTCAGGTTTCGTTGCCGCGACCGGCTTCGCAACCGTACGTGGTTTGACGGCGAGTGGCGCCTTCTCGAGCGCGGCGATGACCTCGACGTGTTGTGAGGCGAACAAGCCGAGCCATCCTTTCTTCACTTGGCGCGAATTCAAGATGACGGCGTCGTCGCCAAACTCTTGTTTGACTTTCGCCATCGCTTCCGCCATCGTCTTGCCTGTATATTTTTTGATTTGCACTTAAATCACCCCAATACTTTTCACTTCAATCGAGCTGAGCAGTTCGTTGTAGGCGAGGACCGGCACATCCGGATAATACCGTTCGAGCAATTGTCTCACGAACAGTCGGATCGTCGGCGAACAAAGAATGACGGCCGATGCCCCGTAGCGTTCGAACATCGACAGCTGCTCGCCCGAGCGTTCGATAATCTCGCGCGCTTGTTCCGGGTCGAGCGCCAAATAGTTGCCGAACTCCGTCTTTTGAACGGCGTCTTGAATCAGCTGTTCGGTCTGGCCGCCGAGCGTGACCACGTAGAGTGGTCCGTCGGGCGGACTGACTTGGTCGGTCAATTGACGCGACAGACCTTGCCGGCAGTATTCGCCGAGGATATCCGCGTCTTTCGTCACTTTGCCATAGTCGGCCATCGTCTCGAACAAGAGCGGTAAATTGCGAATCGAGACGTGTTCTTTCAACAGATGACGGAGCACTTTTTGAATGTCTCCAATCGACAAGACGGATGGTGTCACGTCTTCGACGAGCACCGGATGTGTCTCTTTCAAATGCTCGACGAGCTGTTTCGTCTCTTCACGCCCGAGCAGGTCGGCAGCGTGTTTCTTGAGCGTCTCCGTCAAATGTGTCGCCACGACGGACGGCGGATCGACGACGGTATACCCGCTCATTTCGGCGCGGGTACGCGTCTCTTCATCAATCCATAGCGCCGGGAGACCGAACGCCGGCTCCGTCGTTTCAATCCCATATACTTCTGGATCTTCAATCCCAGGACTCATCGCCAAGTAATGATCGAGCAAGAGTTCGCCTTCAGCGACGACGTTGCCTTTCACTTTGATGCGATATGCGTTCGGTGACAGTTGCAGATGATCACGAATCCGTACCGTCGGCAAGATGAACCCGAGTTCGAGCGCGAGCTGACGACGGATCATAACGACTCGGTCGAGCAAGTCGCCGCCTTGCGATTCATCGGCGAGCGGAATGAGTCCGTAGCCGAACTCGAACTCGATGGCATCAATCTGTAACAGCGAGACGACCGTCTCAGTCGGTGCCGCCGGTTCTTCTTCCGGTAACGGCGTGTCGATGGTCCGTTTCAAATTGCGACGCATCGTATAAGCGCCGTAGAACGTGGCGCCGGCAATGATCAGTGTCACCGGGAGCAGACTCGGTGAGATGATTCCAAGCATGATGACGATGGAGCCGGCGATATAGAGCAGCGTCGGGTTTTGCCCGAGCTGGTCGACGACGTCTTCGCCGAGGTTCCCGTCCGAGACAGCACGTGTGACGATAATCCCGGTTGCTGTCGAGATGAGGAGCGCCGGGATTTGACCGACGAGCCCGTCCCCAATCGTCATGAGCGAGAACTTTTGGAACGCTTCGCCGACCGGTAGACCCATGTCGGCGACACCGATGATGATTCCGAAAATCAAGTTGATGGCGACGATGATAATCCCGGCGATGGCGTCCCCTTTGACGAACTTCGAGGCCCCATCCATCGACCCATAAAAGTCGGCTTCGCTTTGAATCTTTTTCCGGCGGATTTGCGCGTCTTTGTCATCAATCAATCCCGAGTTCAAATCGGCATCGATGGCCATCTGTTTCCCTGGCATCGCATCGAGGGTGAAACGTGCCGACACTTCGGATACGCGTTCGGCCCCTTTCGTGATGACGACGAACTGGATGATGACGAGGATGAGAAAGACGACGAATCCGACGAGCACTTTCCCGCCGACGACAAAGTCTCCAAATGTTGCGATGACTTCCCCACCGTATCCGGTCGAGAGAATCGAACGTGTCGTCGACACGTTCAATCCGAGCCGGAATAACGTCACAATCAGCAACAGCGAAGGAAAAACCGAGAAGTCGAGTGCTTCCCGGGCGTTCATCGCGACGAGCAAAATGAGCAACGCAATGAGTATATTGACAATGATTAAGAAATCTAACATGAACCCCGGTAACGGGATGACGAGCATGACGACGATCATGAGAACGCCGATCAATACCGCAAAATCTTTAGCTTTTACAGCCAATACATACTCCTCCTCAAGACGGTTGTTTCAATTGATAGACGAATGCGAGCACTTCGGCAATCGCCTGATAAAACGACTCGTCAACGACTTCCCCGATATCCATTTGGGCGTACAACGCACGGGCCAACGGTTTGTTTTCGACAATCGGGATATCATGTTCTTTGGCCACGTCACGGATATTGAAGGCGACGCGATCGACCCCTTTGGCGACGACGAGCGGCGCGAAGTCTTTCGTGTCGTCGTACCGGATGACGACGGCATAATGGGTCGGGTTGGTGATGACGACGTCCGCATTCGGGATCTCTTGCATCATGCGGCGCATCGCCATCTCCCGTTGTTGTTGTTTGATTTTCGACTTGATGAGCGGGTCACCTTCACTGTTCTTATACTCGTCTTTAATATCTTGCTTCGACATGCGAATCGATTTCTCAAAATCGAACCGTTGATAGAAAAAGTCGAGCAAGGCGAGCGCGAGCAAGGCCACACTCACCCACAGTCCGAGTTCAATCGTGATATGGGCGAGCGCGATGACCGATTCACGGATATGTTCGACCGCCATGCGGGACAGTTCTTTTTGGTTCTGCCAGAGCACGGCGACGGCAGTCGTCAGGATAATCAATAATTTGAATAAGGACTTTAAAAATTCGACGACCGCTTTCATACTGATAATCCGTTTGACCCCTTTAATCGGATCGATTCGTTCGAGTTTCGGTTGAATCGCTTCACCCGAGAACAACGTCCCGATTTGAAGGTAGTTGATTAATATCCCGAACACGATGGCGACCGCGAAGAACGGGCCCACGATCAGTCCGACGCGAAGCAACAAGTCGGTGAGCATGCCGGACAATCCGTTCGACAGATCGAACAGCAAGTAGCTCGGACCGAGCAAATCTTTCGTCACACTGAACAACTGTTTGCCGAGATAAGGCCCTAAGAACGATAACATGAGAAACATCGCGAACAAGGCGAAAGCCCCGGTCAAATCGGCCGACTTGGCCACTTGGCCTTTCTTGCGCGAGTCCTCTCGTTTACGCGGTGTTGCTTTTTCGGTTTTTTCTCCTGCAAAAAATTGAAGATCGACCGATAAGGTATATAGAGGCTTCATGAGGCGTCTCCTAGCACAGTCATAAAATCACGTAACACTTCTTGTAAAATCGGGATGAATTGGCTGATGCCGTTCAAGGTCAACCCCATCATGACGACCATGACCGAAAATCCCGCAATCAGCTTGAATGAAAATCCGATTGCAAAAATATTGAATTGCGGCGCCGATTTCGCCAAGAATCCGAGCGCCATGTCGACGAGCAAGAGCGATGCCATGAGCGGAAAGGCAAGTTGCAAGGCGACCATCATCGTCATCGTGACGACCTTGACGGCCATCATGAGTGACGCTTCGCTGAAGTCGATAATTGGCTGACCCGGCGGATAAATTTGAAAGCTATAATAGATGCCATCAATCAGCAGCAGATGTAAGTTGCTCGACAGCATGATAAACAACGTGAAAATATAGTAGAATCGACCAATCAGCGGCGACTGGCCTCCGAACATCGGGTCATAGGCCGATGCCATCGCGAGTCCGAGCTGTAAATCGATGACGCCACCCGCAATCTGGGGCGCGAAAAATAATATGTTAATCAATATACCGAGCACCAAGCCGATCAACACCTCGTACAATACCTGCAAGATATAGGCTTGGCCGAGATCGAGTGGCTCTGTCACCGTGAACATCGCATAGTACGCTAAAAAGGCACTGAACGCGACGCGGTGCATGACCGGCAGTTGCCGGGATGAAAATAACGGGACGCTCACGAAGAAGCCTGACAGACGGGCGAACGTCAATCCATACAGACTGATGAAATCGACCGCGTTCATTTCGAGGCGACCTCGACCATGAGTTCAAAAATCAAACGGGTGAACCCTTCAATCTGTTGCAGCATCCAAGGTCCGAAGACGACGAGCCCGATAAAGACCGAGACGATCTTTGGGACGAACGATAGCGTCTGTTCTTGAATTTGTGTCGTCGCCTGTAAAATCGAAATGACGAGACCGACGACGAGCGAAATCAATAAGAGCGGCATCGAGATTTTCAATAACGTCCACACACTCTCCGTCGCCAAATAAATGACCATTTCCTGCGTCATATTCGTTCCTCCTACATACTTCTAAGCAAGGACTCCACAATCAAGTGCCATCCATCCACCAACACAAACAGTAACAATTTGAACGGCAAGGCGATCATGACCGGCGGAAGCATCATCATCCCCATTGACATGAGGACACTTGCTACGACCATATCTATAATCAAAAATGGCAAGAAGATCATGAACCCGATTTGGAACGCCGTTTTCAACTCGCTAATCGCATAGGCCGGGACCATCGCGAGCAGCGGGACGTCTTCGACCGACTCAGGTTGCTCATAGTTCCCATATTTAATAAATAATTGCAAATCCTCTTGGCGCGTATATTGGGCCATGAATCGTTTCATCGTATTCCCAGCCTCTTCGAACGCCTCGTCTTGACTGATTTCGTCATCCATATAAGGCGACAATGCTTTGTAATTCAACTCCGATAGCACAGGCGACATGACGAACAACGTGATGAACAGGGCGAGCCCGATAATCAACTGGTTCGGTGGCGTCTGTTGCGTCCCGAGTGCCGGACGGATGAACGACAGCACGACGACGACCCGTGTGAAACAAGTCATCAAGATTAAAAACGAGGGCGCGAGCGTGAGCAAAGTGAGCACGACCAATAGTTTGATTGAGGTCGATGTACTATCTGGCGTCTCCAAGTTAATCAATTGTTCAATCGTCGTCATCGTTTCTTCCTCACTTCTTCAATCTGGGCCAACTGTTGTTTGAACGTGTCGAGAAAAGCCGACGAGTTCGACTGGTTCAAGGTCGGGGCATCGAGCGCCGCCTCGTCCATCGCTTCGGCATCAATCCGGTCGAGCAATTGAATTGAGTCGCCGACACCGAGCACGTACACTTGTTCACCGAGCTTGACGAGTTGCACCGAACGGTCTTTGCCGAGCGGGACACCACCGAGATGGGTCAAATGCTGAGCCGACTTCACGCCTTGTGTCCGTGCGTTCAACCATCGCACGAGGACGAGGAACCCACCGATGACGACGACCAGGCTCAAGATGAGCTTGATGGCCGTGCCGACCGATGAGACGGCCGATGTGACCGGTTCCTCTTTCGTGTCTGGTTGTTGCTGTTCGAACTGTTGGTCGACGGTGGCGGCCTCGACCGTGGCCGGGACGAATAACCCAGCCACGAGAAGGATAATCAACCACCACTTGTTCATTGTGCGACCGTTTTTGAGACTGCCTCGACGACGCGTTCAGCGTTGAACGGTTTGACGATAAAGTCTTTTGCTCCTGCTTGAATCGCATCGATGACCATCGCTTGTTGTCCCATCGCCGAACACATGATTACTTTCGCGTTCGAATCGAACCCGCGGATTTCCTTCAAGGCTGCCAAGCCGTCCATTTCTGGCATCGTGATGTCGAGCGTGACGAGATCGGGCATGAGCTCACGATATTTCGCGACTGCATCGACACCGTTCTCCGCTTCTCCGACGACTTCAAATCCATTCTTTGTCAAGATATCCTTAATCATCATGCGCATGAACGCCGCATCATCTACCACTAAAATTTTTGCACTCATTGTTCTTCCTCCTTAAACGATGCCAATCCGCTCGTGCGGTTGGATAATTTCTGTTACACGGACGCCGAAGTTCTCTTCGATGACGACGACTTCGCCCCGGGCGATCCGTTGTTGGTTCACATAAATATCGACCGGCTCACCGGCCAACTTATCGAGTTCGATAATCGAACCTTGTGACAGCTCAAGCACTTCTCGGACCGAACGTTTCGTCCGTCCAAGTTCGACCGTCACGTTGAGCGGCACGTCATACAACAATCCCAGATTCGCTGGAATCGAGTCGTTCGTCGCCGGTGCGTGGAGCGGCATGAACTCGGCCTGGCTGACCGCGACTTCCGGTACCGACTTCGCTGCCGGACGAACCGGTTGTTGGGCGGCGGGAGCCGGTGCCTTCGGCGCTTCCTGCTTCGGCGCGACCGGGGCAGCTGCCGGAGCTGGTGCGACAGGGGCTGGCGATGTGGCGGCCATCAGTTCGTTGACAAGTTGTTTCCCGAACTGGACCGGGGCAATTTGAACGATTTTCGAATCGATTAACGTACCGACCTTCAAGTTGAACTCGATTAAGACCATCGTCTCCCAAAGCTCGAGGCGGTCGATAATCGTCTGGTTCTTCGTCGCATCGAACACTTCGACGAGCGGTGGTGAAATATCAATCTTTTTCGAGAATACGGTCGACAATGATGTCGCTGCCGCACCCATCATTTGGTTCATCGCCTCTTGGACGGCTGAAAGACGAATTTCATCGAGTCCTTCCGGATCGACGCCAATCCCAGTTCCACCGAGCATCAAGTCTGAGATGATGGCGGCGTCTTCACGTGTCAATACGAGCACGTTCTCGCCTTTCAAGCCTTCCGTATAGCCGACTCGAAGTGCCACGTGCGGCGTCGGATAACGCTCACGGAGCGCATCGATTGTGACCTCACTGACGATTGGAGTCGTGATTTCTACTTTTTGTTGCAGTAACGTCGATAGCGCCGTCGCCGAGTTACCGAACGAGATATTCCCGATTTCCCCTAAGGCGTCGCTTTCCATCGAATCAAGATGTTCTTCAGGATTCGCCTCCGGTTTTGACGACTCGCTCGTCCCGCGCAATAACGCGTCTATTTCATCTTGTGACAACATCTCACTCATTGCTCTTCCTCCTTCACCCGGTGGAGCACTTGGACCGCCATCCGCTTCCCGCTCACACCGACTTGCCCTCTGAACACTTTATTTTCCCCTACCATGATCGATAACGGGTCTTTCACCAATTGATCGAGGGTCAAACAGTCCCCGACCTCTAAATGCAACAAGTCACCGAACGTGATCGTCGTCTCCCCGAGCAGGGACACGACTTCGACCGACGAGTTTATCAACTGGGCTTTGAGCGGTTCTTTGCTGTTCCCGCTCGCATTGCGGCGATTGGCCTCTTGCATCCAGTAATGACTCGACAGTTTCGATAACACCGGCTCAATCGTCACGAACGGTAAGCAGACGTTGATTGTCCCGCTCACTTCGCCGATGGTGACACCGATCGAGACGAGGACGACCGTCTCGTTTGGCGAGACGAGTTGGAGGAACTGGGGATTGACCTCGACCGCTGTCATCTCTGACTTGATCTCGGCAATCGATTCCCAGGCGTCTCCGTATCCTGCAAACGCTCGTTTATATAATTGCGTCAAGATGCGCATCTCGATTTCCGTGAAGCTCTCGACTTTTTCAATCTCGACCCCGGGACCGCCGAGTAGGCGATCGAGCATCGCGTACGAGATGTTCGGATTCACTTCGATGATGAAACGGCCGTTGAGCGGCGGCGCTTCAATCAAGTTGATCATCGTCATGCTCGGAATGGAATGAATGAATTCGTCATAAGGAAGCTGCTCGACTGAGTTGACCGTGAACTGGACGTACGTCCGGAGCTGGGCCGAGAAGAACGTGGTCAGCATCCGTGTGAAATGCTCATGAATCCGGGTCAAGCTTCGGATTTGGTCTTTCGAGAAGCGGACCGCCCGTTTAAAGTCATACTGCCGGACTTTCCGCTCTTCTTCCTGGGCCAAAAAGGAGTCGGCTTCGACGTCGCCACTGCTTAACGCCGATAGCAAGGCATCAATTTCTTGTTGAGATAAGACTTCTCCCATGATGCCACCTCACTGTATGATTTTCTTCGTCATGTAGACTCGTTGGACCTCACCTGACTCCAACAGTCCGTTTAATTGTTTGCGGAGCGACTGCTCAAACTTCTGCATGTCTTCTTTCGTCGTGAGCTTCGCTTTCGTCATGCCGGCCAAATCGCCGAGGATGACGTTATGCACTTGGAACTTTCGAAGTTCGAGATCTTCTTTCGTCTCCGCAGCATCCGTCACGATTGTGAACTGGACGTTGATGAAACGCTCATCTTGGATGTTCGTCGTCATATCGTCCGTCGTGAAGCTGCGTTCGGCCAATTCTTCGGCGGTGACAGGTTTCGTCTTCGCCGTCACGTTGTCACCGAACAAGTATTTATAAGTCATGAATCCGGCCCCGCCCATGACGAGCAGGACGACTAGCAGGATGAGCACCATCTTCATGGCGCCGCCTTTTTGTTTTTCTTCACTCATCTTCTTCACCTCGTATGCCTATCGTTCCAACCAGACCGACCGAGGCATAGAACGCCGTCGTCCGGTCGATGATTTGTTGTTTCGTCTCGCGGACGATATACGTCTTTCCGTTATACAAGTGAATGATCGTATCGGGCTCGGCTTTGACCGTCTCGATGAACAAGGCGTTCAGCACAAGTTCTTCACCCCGGAGCGTCGTGACGCGAATCATCAGCGTTTCAAGTTGACGAGTTCTTGGAGAATCTCGTCCGATGTTGTGATGATTCGTGTGTTCGCTTGGAAACCACGCTGCGCGACAATCATTTCTGTGAACTCTTCCGACAAGTCGACGTTCGACATCTCGAGCGCACCCGAGACGAGTTCGCCACGCCCATCTTGTCCAGGGATACCAATGTTCGGCTCACCTGAGTTTTGCGATTGAATGAAGTTGTTCGCGCCGACTTTTGACAATCCGGCGTTGTTGGCGAACGTGACGACTTGGATTTGGCCGACGACTGTCGAAGCTCCGGCGTTATCGACGTAGCTGACTTGTCCGTCTTTCCCGATTGAGAGCGACTTCGCACCGGCAGGGATGTTGATTCGGTCTCCTGTCATGCTGAGGACATACGCACCGTCTCCGTTGACGAGGTCTCCTGTGTTATCCGTATAGAAGTTACCGGCCCGCGTGTATTGTGTCTGGCCGTTCACGTCCAAGGCGAAGAATCCTTCTCCTGAGATCCCGACATCAAGCGCTCTCCCTGAGTTTTGCATGGCGCCTTGGTTATAGACGTTATCGACGGTCGCCATCGTGCCCCCGAGACCGACTTCTTTCGGGTTGACCCCACCGCTGACACCGTTCGCCGCCGTCGCACTACCGACTTGTTGGCTGACGAGGTCTTTGAACGTGACCCGGCCCTTTTTATAGCCGAACGTGTTGACGTTGGCGATGTTGTTCCCGACGACATCAAGCTTCGATTGGAAGTTCTTTAAACCACTGATTCCTGAGTACATTGCTCTTAACATGATGAATCCCCCTATGCTTGTTTGATGGAAGTGATGTTGTACACGTTGACGGACGTTCCGTCTTCAAGGTCGGCCACATAGCCGGCTTCGGTCTTCGAAATCGAGAGAACACGTCCCGAGCCTTTAATCGTCTCGGTTTCCGTTTCGTTTGTATAAGCGACCGTTTGCCCGATCATATTGCTGAACTCCGAAATCGAGGCCATTTGTCGATCGACGAGCGCGGAATCGAGTTGTTTCGAAATCGTCTGCATCTGTTCGAGAGAAGAGAACTGAGCCATCTGAGAGATGAACTCACGGTCTTCCATCGGTGACATCGGGTCTTGGTTGGCGAGTTGGGCGAGCAACAGTTTCAAGAACATGCTTTGATCGTATTGGTTCGTCGCTTTCGGCATCGATTGATCCGGTAGCGTATAGTCATTCGTCTTCGGCTGGATTGTCGTCATCGTCAGGGTCTCCTTTCGGTTGTTCATGGTGTTCCGGTTCAGGTTGGTCGAACTCATTGAAGCTCGAGTTTTTCGTCTCTAGCGCTTGTTGGGTCAAGTTGACCTCGACGCGGACGTTCGGGTTCGCGGGCTGGAGCGTCTGTTGCAACTGTCCTAGTTGTGATTGCAATAACTGCTTCGCCTCTTGGTTACTCGCAAACAGCTTGACGACGAGTTCCCCGTTCTGCCGTTCGAGTTTGACGACGAGTTCCCCTAACTGTTCCGGATAAAGACGGACCGTGAACACTTTCGACCCATCGGCCCCGCTCTTGAACGGTGCCCGGTGCAAGGCCGCTTCGATGCGGGCCTGCATGTTCTCAGGTAATGAGCCTTTCGAGGCGTACATCACCATCTCAGAGTCGATATTCGGTTTCGACCACGTCATGCTTTTCGGCATCCAGTCGGTTTCTTTGATCGGCTGTTGCATCTGTGCGGATTGCGTTTCAGTTTGCGTCACACCGGGTAAAGGTTTTGGGGTCTGTCCGAGCGTCCCTTTAAACTGCGCAACGACTTGCTGGATGATGCGCACGTTCTCCTCTACTTGATCGACCGGTACCGTTTGGACGAGTGTGTCCGTCTCTTTCTTCGTGAGCGTGAACGAGAGCGTCGGCGCTGCCGTTTGACCCGTTAGCAGGGCAGGGATTGCGTCCGGGGCCTTGGCCATTGCAGGTTCCGGGGCGACTTGATTCAAAATCCCGATATAGGCATCCATGAACTTTCGATACGCATCGGCCGGCAACGACTTTAACCATTGCAGGCTATCC
The DNA here is from genome assembly GCF_018618275.1 of Exiguobacterium sp. s194. Classification (NCBI taxonomy): domain Bacteria; kingdom Bacillati; phylum Bacillota; class Bacilli; order Caryophanales; genus Exiguobacterium; species Exiguobacterium sp. s194. Next base: position 236,302 of record NZ_JACSLT010000001.1, read on the forward strand.
GGCTGTTGAAGCCACTGCTCTAACCGATTCGATACGTTCTCGAGCGGGAGCGATGCTTCGTCTTCCGGAACAGCCATAGCTTCAGGCGACGCGGTCGGCGTCGTTCCGAGCATGGCCGAGAGCAATTCTAAAAACTGTCCGGTCGGGGTCGCACTCGCGTCCCCGCCTTTTTGTGGTGCCCCTTGCATCGATTGGGCCAGTAAGGCGATATTCATCATCATGTCCTCCTTTCCAGTCACTGGAGCAACTGGGTGACGACGGCGGCCTGTTGGGCATCCATCCGTCCCAATATGTCGGCTTGTTGCTTCGGCGACAATTCCTTCAATAGGTTCGCCACTTGCGGACTCTCGAGTTCGTTCATGATGGCAGCGGCTTGTTTCGCTGACATCTCCTCATAGACACGAGACACGTCCGAGGTTTCTTCTTCGACCGCACTGGCCGTCGCCAATTCCGCGACGAGTCGGTCACGTTCCTGAATCAACTTCGAGACTTCTTCTTGTCTAGCCTTCACTTCGTTCGTCAACTCGGCGTTATCGGCCCGAAGCTTCTCAATCTCGGCATTCGCCACTTTCAAGCGATTCGCGGCATCAGTATCCACACCGGTCACGTTCACGTTCGTCTTCACTTTTTCTTCCGGCTCTTGTTTTGAACCGGTCTCTAGAAACGGGACCGATAACAACGGACGGTCCATCGCATAGTTCATGACGACAATCCCTCCAACGAGTAGAAAGATGGCCGGGACGAGAACGAGCGCGACCAATAGCTGTCTGCCTCGCTTCGTGTTGTCTTTTTCCATCGGTTTACTTCCCTTTCCCGTGATGAATCACTGCCAACTCATCGATGAAATGCTGTTCGATGAGCTTTGTCGCGGCCACTTCATCTTGACTGACTTTTTCATGCAACGTTACATATTTCTTTTCCTCGACGACTTTTCCGAGCAGACGTTCCTGCGACAAATGGTAGCGGTTACGCGCCTGCTGGACGACGAGTTGTTGTGTCTCGATTTGGCGTTTCAACCGTTCGCGTGTCTGTTCACGGTATTGCGACATGAGCAAATCAATGACGCCAGCTTGTTCGTCTTGACTCTTCATGAGCGACTCGTACGTCAACACGAGCCGATACAGCGTCTCCATCTCTGTCTCGAACCGCGCTTTATGTTGTCTCATCTCCGTCGCCGACTCTTCTTTCTCGTGTTCTGCGATCGGCATGATGCGCTCTAACAATAATCTGTTCATCGTTCACCTCGCACGATTTGGGCCAGGCGCTCTAACGATTCCTCGAGCGGGGCCTCTTCTTCGATGGATTGCTTTAAAAACGTCAACAAGTTCGGATACTGCTCGATGGCGGTATCGATGGCCGGTTTCGTCCCTTTTTTATAAGCACCTATATTGATTAAGTCTTCGGCATCCAAATACGTGGCCAGCCACCCCCGGAACGTCTGCGCGACCTCCCGATGCATCGGCGTGGCAATTTGGTTCATGACGCGGCTGATCGACTTCAAGACGTGTATCGCCGGGAACTGTCCACGGTTCGCGAGCGAGCGGTCCATGACGAAGTGTCCGTCTAAAATCCCGCGCACCGCATCCGCAATCGGCTCGTTCATATCGTCCCCGTCGACGAGGACGGTATAGAACGCAGTAATCGATCCTGTCACGGCGGTCCCGCTTCGTTCTAACAGTTGCGGCAACATCGCGAAGACGGAAGGCGTATACCCTTTAGACGTCGGTGGTTCCCCTGTGGCGAGTCCGATTTCCCGTTGCGCCATGGCGAACCGGGTCACCGAATCCATCATGAGGACGACTTCTTTGCCTTGGTCGCGGAAGTATTCGGCGATGGCTGTCGCCGTATAAGCTCCTTTCAACCGCACGAGCGGAGGTTGGTCGCTCGTCGCCACGATGACGACCGAGCGGGCCATCCCTTCTGGTCCGAGTTCTTTCTCGATAAACTCTTTCACTTCCCGGCCACGCTCTCCGATTAAGGCGATGACGTTGATGTCGGCCGATGATCGTTTGGCGATCATGCCGAGCAATGTCGACTTCCCGACGCCGGAACCTGCGAACAATCCGACCCGCTGTCCTTTCCCGACTGTCAAGAGACCGTCGATGACGCGAACGCCTGTCGAGAGGACGTCTAAAATGCGGGGCCGCTCAAGTGGGTTCGGCGGCTTACGAAGCACGTCGTAACGTGCGCCAGGCATTGCACCCTCACCGGACAAAGGACGGCCGAGACCGTCGAGCACTTGGCCAATCAACTCGTCGCCGACCGGCACTTGAAGCATACGGCCTGTCCCTTTGACCATACATCCCGGTGCGATTTGGGTCGTTTCGCCGTAAGGCATGAGGAGGACGCGTGCCTCATTGAATCCGACAACTTCGGCTTCGACGTGTTGACCGGATGGTAGCTCGATCAAACAACGTTCTCCGATAAAAGCACTCGGTCCATTCGACTCGATCATCAGACCGACGACCCGACAGACGCGTCCGACTTTTCGGACGTACTCGTCATCGGGCGAGGACACAATCGACTCGAGCACGCGGTCAATAAGCGCCATCGGCCAGGACCTCCTCGATTTTGGAACGTACGCGATCAAAGCTATAGCTCAAATCGAGCTCATCCCCGTGATGCGGGGTCTCAATCCTTACGCTCGTCTCATCCAAGCCTGCATCCGCCCGGTATTTGATGCCCGGGCCGTCTGGGATGACCCAGTCCGCTTCAAAGCGTTGAATCGAGGCGAGTCGCGTTGGATGGACGTACACCGTCAATGATTCCGCATCGAGTTGACGGAGCAACTGTTCACGGACACGATCGGCGAACAACGCCTCATCGTTTCGGACGAGTTCTGTCGTCACGCGAGCGCTGACCTCGACGGCGAGGGCGACGAGCTGTTGCTCGGCGTCCCGCCATTTCGTGTCAAACAACTGCTCGAGTTCGACGCTGACCGTGTTTAAGCGGGTCGTCAATTCCTCATACTCGGCCTTGCCGTCCCGTCTTCCTTGGTCAAAGCCTGCGTCGTAGCCTTCTTGTCTAGCCGACACGAGCACTTCTTCCCGTAAGTCGGCGAGTTCTTGTTCCATCGCCGTGCGGCGCGCTTCGAGTGTGGCTGCTTGCTCGTCTAGTTGCGCACGCGTTTGGGCCAACCGCTCCCGCTCTTCATCCTGGTGTAGCATACTCACCGGCTCGAGGAACGGCTTTGAATCAATCCGTTGCGGCTCGAGTGGTGTCGCATAGTGGCGTTTGATTACGTTAGACAACGATGTCATCTCCTCCACCGCGGCTGATCACGATTTCTCCGACGTCTTCTAGGCGACGGATGATGCCGACGATACGGCTTTGTGCCTCTTCGACGTCACGCAACCGGACAGGCCCCATGAATTCCATGTCTTCTTTGAACGTTTCGACCATTCGTTGCGACATGTTTTTGAAGATGATCTGTTTGACTTCGTCGGACGAGACTTTGAGGGCGAGCAAGAGATCGTCGTTCGCCACTTCGCGGATAATCCGCTGAATCGCCCGTGAATCGAGTGTAACGATATCCTCGAAGACGAACATCCGTTTTTTGATTTCTTCGGCCAATTCCGGGTCTTCGATTTCAAGCGCATCGAGAATCGTGCGCTCGGTCGTACGGTCGACGCCGTTGAGCACTTCGACGACCGCCTCGATGCCACCAGACTGGGCATAATCTTGCATATCCGTTTGGGACAAGTTCTTCTCGAGAATCTGTTCAATCTCATGAATCACGTCCGGGTTGAGTCGGTCCATCGTCGCGATCCGCTTGGCGACTTCCGACTGAATCTCAGGCGGGAGCTCAGACAAAATTTGTCCTGACTTGACCGGTTCGAGATGCGCCAAAATCAAGGCGATCGTTTGCGGATGCTCGTTTTGGATAAAGTTCAACAGCTGTTTCGGGTCGGCCTTGCGGGCGAACTCGAATGGTCGGACTTGAAGCGTCGAGGTGAGGCGGTGGATGAGGGCCATCGCCTTCTCTTCTCCGACCGCTTTCTCGAGCACCGTTTTCGCGAATCCGATGCCCCCTTGCGTGATATAGCTCTGCGCCATGGCGAGCTCGTGGAACTCGCCCATGATGGCTTCTTTTTGTTCGGATGATACTTTTTTCAACGCCGAAATTTGTAGCGTCAATTGCTCCATCTCTTCTTCGGACAGATGCTTGTAGACGCTCGCTGCCACTTCAGGTCCAAGCGAGATCATGAGCATGGCCGCTTTTTCTCGGTTCGGTTGTTTGGCGTAATTCACAGTACTCACTCCTCAGACATCCATGTACGGAGAAGTTTGGCGAACTCTTCAGGGTTGCTCTCTGCCAATTTCTCCAACTGTTTCTTCTTGACGGCCCCTTCGCCCCGTTCTTCGAGGTCGAGGTCCGGCACTTCGTCTTCATATGGGACTTCCCACTCGTTCGACTCGGCGACTGGTTCGCGGTTGCGCTTGCGCATCGCGAAGAACAAGAGCGCGAGCAAGACGACGGCACCGGCTGCGGCGGCATACATCCACCATTGGGTCGGTTGTTCGACCACGGCCGCTTCTTCCGTTTCTGCGAACGGACGTGAGACGACGACGACTTTCTGTTCAAGTTCCGCCTCAGTGAGTGCCTCTCCGGTCTTGGCGAGTGACGTCCGGATAATCGAGTACATCATCGTCTCGAGGTCACCCTCGAGTTGAGGGTCGATTGTCGTCGCCCCGTTCGGTGGTTCGACGATCAATTGGACGCCGAGGTCACGAATCGAGTACGGTGCGTTCTGAATCTGTTTCGTGATTCGGTTGACTTCATAATTGATGATTTCATGATTCTTTTCGCTCTCTTCTTCCCCAGTGCCCGTGGCGGCCGGGAAATTGACCGTATCGTTCTCGGCCGTCCCGGCAGCAGTTGCTGCGCCGGTTCCGCCTGTATACGCTTCAGCAATCCGCTCGGCCGAAGTGACGATGCCTTCCATGCTGTCCTCATTGACAGGCGTCACGAGGTTTTGCTCTTCAGCCGCTTGCGTCGTGTCGATATCGGCTGTGACCGAGACGAGCACGCTTCGTTCGCCGAGCAACACCGACAACATTTGTTGAATCTGTTGACGGACATCTTTCTCGACTTGGCGTTTCAAGACGAGCGGGTCGGTCGATGATCCACCGGCCGTCGTCGTCTGGTCTAAATCGTAATACGTGAAATATTGGTCCATGACCGATATGTTTTCAGGCTTCAAGTTCGGTACGCTCTTACTGATTAAATGATAGAGCCCTTTCACCGTCGCCGGCTCGAGATTCGTACCAGCTCCTAAATTTAAGACGATGGAGGCCGTCGGTTCACCTTGATCTTCGGCCAAGAAGACCGATTTCTCTGGAATCGAGATGATGACTTTCGCCTGGTTGATTCCTTCGATTTGCGTGATCAACCGTTCGAGCTCGGTCTGCATCGCGCTCCGTTCGATGACGGCCATCTCACGGTCCGTCGTTCCGAAGCCAGCGTTCTCGCTAAAGAAGCTATAATCGATTGCACCCGACTTCGGGATGCCTGCTGCCGCCAGACTGACTTTCAGTTGGTCGACTTGCTCACTCGGTACGTATACACTGACACCGTTCGAAGTCGCTTTAATCTCAGCCTTTACTCCGTCGGCCGTCAACTGTTCCGTCACCTCGCCCGCCTCTTGAGCGGACAGGTTCGTATAGAGCGGGGCCATGTTCGGGCGCGACAGCCAGACGGTCAAGAGCACCGCGACAAGAATCACGCCGACGATGACGAGACCCCAAATGATTTTTCGGTTCGTTTTCATCGTTTGAAGCGAACCGGTCAGTGAACCGAATCGTTCTTTTAACTTTTCATTCATCGTTACTCGTCATCCTCTACTTTAAACTTGCATTCGCATCATTTCTTGATAGGCCTCGACCGCTTTGTTCCGCACCTCTATGGCGAGTTGCATCGCAATCGATGACTCTTCGCTTTGAATCATGACTTGATGTAAATCGGCTTTGCCGACGGCAAGATCGGCTCGGGCCGAGCTCGTCGCTTGTTGGACGTCATTTAATGAGCGCATCGCCTCGTTCAAATACGTTCCGAACTGGGATGGCGTCTCTTTCACAGCCGGCGCGACTGTCGGTTGTGTGCCAATCAATTGAATGGGGTTAATCTGCATCCTCGATCACTCCTTATCCTTTACCAATTTCCATCGCTTTGACGAGCATCGCCTTCGTGGCGTTCATCGCGGCGATGTTCGCCTCGTACGACCGTGTCGCTCCCATCAAATCGACCATTTCTTTCAACAGGTCGACGTTTGGCATCTGGACATAGCCCCGGTCATCCGAATCAGGATGGCTCGGGTCATAGACGAGCTTGTACGGGCTCTCATCTTCCACAATCTGTGAGACTTCGACCCCGCCGCTGACAGCGGACAGCTGTTGGCGAAACGGTGCTTCCTGCATCACGGTCATCTTTCGCGTGTACGGTTGCCACTCCCCGTCGACTAACTTGCCGCGTGTCGTCTGGGCATTCGCGATGTTCGCGGACACCGTGTCCATCCGTAACCGTTGCGACGTCAGTGCCGTCGCCGAGATATGAAAACTATCAAACATACCCATCGTCAACGCCCTCCTCTAATGACGGTTTTGAGTCCGCCGAGCCGGCGGTTCAACTGTTCCATCATCGCTTCGTATTGAAGCTGGTTCCGTGCCAACTCGCTCATCTCGTAATCGAGATCAACGTTATTGCCGTCACTTCGCATCGCGCCTCCGGCCCGGTCCGTGATCGTCGTCGCCGAGCGCTCACTCGGACGACCGCCTGCCAGCTTGAGACGCATCTCGTTGTTCAGCGTCTGTTCAAACACGGCCTGCTTCGCCCGGAAGTTCGGGGTATCGATATTCGATAGGTTATGGCTGATGACTTTTTGATTTACGACCGAATGATTGATCGCTTGCTTCATTAATTGATAGTCGCTACCGATCCAGTTCATGCGTTTCACTCGCTTTCACTAAAAGAATGCATGTATATACCTTATTTGGAAAATCCACTATTTCATTGAAACAAATCTGTAACAGTGTTGAAAGATATTTTTATTAAAACAGGTAAATGCTGTCTTCTGTTTTTGTCGAATTTACGACGAATTCTGAAAATAATTACTTTTGCACTAAAAAAAGTCGCTCCCATTACGTCGGGAGCGACTTTGTAAGTCTAAAGTCCTAATTCGATAGACTTTCTAGTATTCGTCAGTTGAATCTAGTTTATTTCAATTCGATTTCAACTTTTGTAATTCGAACAAGAAGTTGTCATTCAGTATCTTAATATACGTTCCTTTCATACCGAGAGAACGTGACTCGATGACACCCGCACTTTCCAATTTACGGAGTGCGTTAACGATGACCGAACGAGTGATTCCCACACGGTCGGCAATTTTGGAAGCAACTAGTAAACCTTCGTTGCCACCAAGCTCTTCGAAGATGTGCTCGATCGCTTCAAGCTCAGAATACGAGAGCGAGTTGATCGCCATTTGGACGACCGCTTTTTTACGGGCTGACGCCTCCGCTTCGGCCGCTTTCTCACGAAGAATCTCCATCCCTACGACGGTCGCGCTATATTCGGCCAAGACGAGGTCATCTTCCGTGAACTCGTTGTTGAGCCGACCGAGCACGAGTGTACCGAGACGCTCGCCACCACCGATGATTGGAACGATCGTCGTCATCGAGTCGAGGAACAACTCACGGTTCTCGACCGGGAACGCCGTATACTCACTGTCGATGCCGATATTTTCCGTCGTCTCTTTGACGTTGAACAAGTTTGAGGCGTATGGCTCCGGGAATTGACGGTCGACCAAGAACGCCTTCATGCGTTCGTTCTCGATTTGTTGTTTGATGGCAAAGCCGAGCAAACGGCCCCGACGACTGACGATGAACGTGTTTGCTTCGAGTACTTCGCGCATCTTATCCGCCATTTCTTTAAAGTCTACGTGCGCGCTTGCCTCTTGTTGAAGCATCGTGTTCAATTGGCGTGTTTTGTCTAGTAAGTTCATAATTCTTATTTTCCTCCCTGTATGTGCATACAGAATCTTATAGTATAAATTGGCTAAGGTCTCGATCTTCCGCAATCGAGCCGACTTTCTCTTTCACATAGGCCGGTGTGATTTGAACATGCGTTTGCGGCATGTCGGCCGCCTCGAACGACAAGTCCTCGAGGACGCGCTCCATAATCGTATACAGACGGCGGGCCCCGATGTCATCCGTCTCTCGGTTGACGTGCGTCGCGATGCGCGCAATCTCTTCGATGGCTGGATGCGTGAACTCGACGCTAATTTCCTCCGACTCGAGGAGTGCCGTGTACTGCTTGATGAGCGCCTGGGACGGCTCCGTCAAAATCTTGACGAAGTCCTCTTCGGTCAGGCTGCTCAGTTCAACGCGAATCGGGAAACGTCCTTGTAGCTCAGGAATCAAATCGGACGGCTTCGCCATATGGAATGCTCCGGCGGCGATAAAGAGCACGTGGTCCGTCTTGACTGGTCCATACTTCGTGACGACGGTCGATCCTTCGACGATTGGCAAGATGTCACGTTGGACGCCCTCTCGTGAGACGCCGGCATGATCTTGCGACTTCGTCGCAATCTTGTCGATCTCATCGACGAAGATGATACCCATCTGCTCACTACGGCGCACGGCCTCGTCATGAACTTCGTTCATATCGAGCAAACTCTCCGCTTCCTCGGCGACGATGAGCGGACGTGCTTCGCGGACCGGCAACTTGCGTTTCTTCCGTTTCTTCGGCACGATTTGACCGAGCATGTCCTGCAAGTTCGATAAACCTTCCATGCCTTGTCCTTGGAACAAGTCGACGGTCTGCTTTTCTTCGAGATTGACCTCGATTAATCGTTCTTCGAGTTCACCGAGCTCGAGCAAGCGACGCAACTGTGCGCGGTCGGACGACTGCGTGTTAGTCGGCTCTTCGGTCTTTTGAGCTTGGCCGCCGAACAACGCCTCGAACGGGTTCGATGCGGTCGGTTCGACTTTGGCCTTGCCTTGCAAAGCGTCAAGGATGCGTTCCGTCGCAGCGACTTCCGCTTGCTCTTTCACGCCTTCTTTCTTCTCTTCCTTCACGAGACGGACCGACGCCTCGACAAGGTCACGGACCATCGATTCGACATCGCGGCCGACGTAGCCGACTTCAGTGAATTTGGTAGCCTCGACTTTGACGAACGGCGCGCCAACGAGTTTGGCCAAGCGGCGTGCGATTTCCGTCTTCCCGACACCGGTCGGGCCAATCATCAAGATGTTCTTCGGTGTCACTTCATCACGCAGGTCGGCACTCAATTTTTGGCGACGATAACGGTTGCGGAGTGCGATCGCGACGGCGCGCTTGGCATCCTTTTGTCCGATGACGAAGCGGTCTAGTTCCGCTACGATTTGGCGTGGTGTCAGTTCACGTTTCATTCAGAATCGCCTCCGATCGTTTCTACGATGACTTGGTCGTTTGTATAGACGCACAACTCTCCGGCAATCTCGAGAGCGGCGCGGGCTATGTCTTCCGCTGATTTCTCAGGCGAATGGCGTACGAGGGCGCGCCCGGCAGCGAGCGCATAGTTCCCGCCCGAACCGATCGCTAAAATGCCATCATCCGGTTCGATCACTTCGCCGTTCCCAGACACGAGCAGTAGGTGCTCACGGTCCATGACGATCAAAAGCGCTTCGAGTTGACGGAGCATCTTATCCCCGCGCCACTCTTTAGCCAGCTCGACGGCCGCACGCGGCAAGTTCCCGTTGTACATCTCTAGCTTCGATTCAAACTTCTCGAAGAGCGTGAATGCGTCGGCCACGCTTCCGGCGAACCCGGCGACGACTTTACCGCCGTAGAGACGTCGTACTTTTTTGGCCTTGTTTTTCATGATGACGGCGTTTCCGAACGTGACTTGTCCATCCCCGCTCATGGCACCATGCCCGTTGTGGCGGACTGCGAAAATCGTGGTTGCGTGAAACATCTGATGACCTCCTACTTTCTCGGATGTGTGGCTTGATAGACCGCTCGCAAGCGCTCCGTCGAGACGTGAGTGTAACGACCCGTCGTCGAGAGTGACTCGTGACCGAGCAACTCTTGGACGGCACGGAGGTCAGCCCCGCGCTCGAGCAGGTCCGTCGCAAAACTATGACGGAGCGAGTGAGGCGTCAACGGCTTATGCAGGCCGCCTTGCTTCCTCAGACGCTTCATGACGTAGCGAATTTGGTCTGTTGTCACTCGATTCCCTTTTTGACTGAGGAATAATGCCGTTTCTTGGGGGGAAGCGCATGTTTGGCGCACGTCGAGGTAACGATCGAGCGCCGCGATGGCGAACTGTCCGATTGGGATGTAGCGTTCTTTCTTCCCTTTCCCGACGACATGCACGAAGGCGAGGTCGGCATCGTAGGACGACACGTCCATCCCGCACAACTCGGCGACGCGCATGCCCGTCCCGTACAACATCTCGACGATGGCGACGTCACGGGCCCGCAGGAACGGATCATCTTGTCCGTCCGCGGTCGCGATGAGCTGTTCGACTTCGCTAGGCACGGCGAACGTCGGCAGCGTCTTGCGCCGTTTCGGAGACGTTAGTCCGTGGAACAGAGGCTCGACACCCGTCTCACGTGCCACAAATTTCCCGAATTGCTTGAGGCACGATACTTTTTGGGCGACCGTCGTCGTGGCGCTGTCGGTCTCATAAAGGGCATATAAATAACGCCGCGCCGACTGCACATCATACGGATCTTGATGTGTCGATTGGCAATAAGCGGCGTACTGGTCGAGCGTCTGCTCGTAAGAGCGTTTCGTGTGAGGAGACAGCCGGCGTTCGACTTGGCAATAGCGCAAAAATGACTGTTGATCGTCACCGAATCCCATTCTCTCGCCCCCTCGTTTTCAACTTAAAAACGCATGTTCTCGTCAAATCGAAATTAGCATAGCATACCCCGTCAGAGGTGACAATAGATAGCCCCTCAATAATCTGAAAATTTTCAAAGTGTTGTACAAATTACACAATTGAAATTTAAATTCACAAAAAAGGAGCCAAAAAATGGCTCCTTTCCCTTAAATCTCTTTATATTGCTGAATCGTTTCAAGGGCACGGTTCGCGTAACGTTCGTACCGTTCTTGTTTCTTCATCTTCTGCGGTGCATCCTCGAGCGACGGCACGAGACCGAAGTTTGCGTTCATCGGTTGGAAGTGCTTGCCGTCCGTCGTCGTGATATAGTGCGCCATCGAACCGAGCATCGTCTCGCGTGGCAAGACGACGAGGTCTTCACCGGCAATCAGTTTCGCTGCGTTAATCCCAGCGAGAAGTCCTGACGCCGCCGATTCGACATACCCTTCCACACCGGTCATCTGCCCGGCGAAGAACAACGTGTCGCGTGTCCGCGCCTGATACGTCGGTTTCAACAGGCTCGGTGAGTTGATGAACGTGTTCCGGTGCATGACACCGTAGCGCACGATCTCCGCGTTCTCGAGACCCGGGATGAGTTGAAGGATTCGTTTCTGCTCACCCCATTTGAGGTGGGTCTGGAATCCGACCAAGTTAAAGAGCGTGCCGGCCGAGTTATCTTGCCGTAACTGCACGACCGCGTGCGGACGTTTGCCCGTCTTCGGGTCTTCGAGGCCGACGGGTTTCATCGGTCCGAACAAGAGCGTCTTCTTGCCGCGTTGGGCGAGAACTTCAAATGGCATGCAGCCTTCGAAGTAAATCTCTTTCTCGAACTCTTTGAGCGGGACGACCTCTGCTTTGACGAGCTCGTCGTAGAACAAGTCGAACTCTTCTTCCGTCATCGGACAGTTGAGGTACGCCGCCTCACCTTTGTCGTAACGTGATTTCAAGTAGACCTTGTCCCGGTCGATCGTCTCGCCGTCCAAAATCGGCGCCGCGGCGTCGTAGAAGTAAAGGTAATCTTCACCTGTGAACGCTTTGAGCGAAGCCGAGAGGTCCGGTGACGTGAGCGGACCGGTCGCCATGATGACGATCCCGTCCGGAATCGCCGTGATCTCTTCGTTGTGCACGGTCACGTTCGGATGGTTCTTCAACGTGTCCGTCACGAATCCGGCGAAGTCATGACGGTCGACGGCGAGAGCGCCGCCGGCCGGTACACTTGCCGTGTCGGCCGCTTTCAAGATGAGCGAGTCGAGCGTGCGCATCTCTTCTTTCAAGACGCCGACCGCGTTTTGTAGCCCGTTCGCTCGAAGCGAGTTCGAGCAGACCAGTTCAGCGAATTGGTCCGTATGGTGTGCCGGAGTTTTTCGGACCGGTCTCATTTCATACAAATCGACTTGAATTCCGCGTTTCGCGAGTTGCCAAGCCGCCTCGGAGCCGGCGAGGCCCGCTCCGATCACAGTTACACGTTGCTGCAAAGTTAATCCTCCTCTAACTGATGTACCTCGGCATGGGTACAGTTCGTACATTGATATTTCACACCGTCTTTAATTTTTTTCTCGACCATCATCTTACCACATTCCGGACACGGTTTCGCGACCGGCTTGTCCCATGAGACGAACTCACAGTCTGGATAGTTCGAGCAACCGTAGAACAGACGACCCTTCTTACTGCGTCGTTCGACGACTTGTCCGTCTTTGCAGCTCGGACATGGGACGCCGATTTCGACTTGTACCGGTTTCGTGTTCGTACAGTTGGGGAAGTTCGAGCATGCCATGAATTTCCCGTAACGGCCCATCTTGATGACCATCGGCGAACCGCACACTTCGCAGTCGATGCCGGCCGGTTCATCTTTCACTTCGATTTTCTCAATCTCTGACTCGGCTCGTTTCAGACGTTTCTCGAAACTGCGATAGATTGGAGCGACGACTTCCGTCCATTCGACTTCCTCGTTCTCAATCGAGTCGAGGAGCGTCTCCATGTCGGCCGTGAACTGGACGGTGATAAAGTCGTTGAAGTACTCATCGATCATCTCGATGACGAGTTCGCCAAGTTCTGTCGGGACGAACTTCTTCTCTTCAAGGACGACATATCCGCGTTTTTGAATCGTATCGAGCGTCGGTGCATACGTCGACGGACGACCGATTCCGAGTTCTTCCATCGCCCGAACGAGACGCGCCTCACTGTAACGTGGCGGCGGCTGTGTGAAGTGCTGCTTCGGTTCGATTGTCTCGAACTTGACGAGGTCATCCACTTCGAGCGGTGGGAGCAACCCTTCTTTCTCCGGGTTCGTGTCTTCGATATCTTCATCTTTCGATTCGATATACACTTTCATGAAACCAGGGAATTTGACGGTCGACCCGTTGGCACGGAAAATCATGCCGTTCGACTCGACGTCGATTTTCACCGTGTCGAGGATGGCCGGCGCCATTTGGCTCGCGACGAGGCGCTCCCAAATCAACTTGTACAAGCGGAGCTGGTCACGCGACAAGTACGCTTTCACCGAGGCCGGGTCGCGTAACGCCGAAGTCGGACGAATCGCTTCGTGTGCGTCCTGGGCGTTCGCGGCTTTCTTCTCTTTTTGCTTCTGCAACGCGACGTACTCTTCTCCGAATGTGGATTCGATATACTCTTTCGCTTCCGCTTTCGCCAAATCTGAGATACGCGTCGAGTCGGTACGCATATACGTGATCAAACCGACGGTGCCTTCTTTCTTCCCGAGGTCGATCCCTTCGTATAGCTGTTGCGCGAGCATCATCGTCTTCTTGGCACGGAAGTTCAATTTACGAGCCGCATCTTGCTGGAGCGAGCTCGTCGTGAACGGGAGCGACGCGTTGCGCTTCCGCTCTTTCTTCGTGACGTCGATGACTTTGAATGAGTCATCAATCGCTTTGAGCACCGCGTCGGCATCTGCCTCGCTCTTGAGCTCCATTTTTTTCCCGTCTTTACCATAAAACGAAGTCTCGAACGATTCGCCTTCATGGTTGAGGGTGAGTTTGATGGTCCAATACTCTTCTGGGTCGAAGGCATTGATCTCCCGCTCCCGGTCGATAATCATTTTAACGGCCACGGATTGAACGCGTCCGGCCGATAATCCTTTTTTGACTTTCTTCCATAGTAATGGGCTCATCCCGTATCCGACGAGACGGTCCAAAATTCGACGCGCCTGCTGGGCGTCGACGAGGTCATGGTTGATTTTACGCGGGTGTTTGAACGACTCTTTAATCGCATCTTTCGTGATCTCGTTAAAGACGACGCGACATTCCGTCGTTTCGTCGACACCGAGGGCACGTGCTAAATGCCAAGCAATCGCTTCCCCTTCGCGATCCGGGTCAGCCGCGAGAAAGATTTTCGTCGCTTTTTTGGCTGCCGTCTTCAATTCTTTCAAAACTGGGCCTTTGCCACGGATCGTGATGTACTTCGGTTCGAAGTCATGTTCCACGTCGACACCGAGTTGACTCTTCGGTAAATCGATGACGTGACCCATAGATGCCTTGACCGTGTAATTCGATCCTAAATAACGTTTAATTGTTTTCGCTTTCGCGGGTGATTCGACGATCACCAAGTATTTTGCCATACATCTGCTCCCCTTTTAGAGGTCATTTAAATCCCTACCATAATATTCATGTTGTCGATGGTTTGTCAACGTCCAATCCTTGAACATGTTAGAATTTGATCGGCAGTCGTCAATGAAATCGCCCCGTCTTCAATCAATTGATTCGGACCAGCCGCGAGCGGATCGAGCGGGCTTCCAGGCACCGCGAATACCGTCTTTCCTTGCTCGAGGGCATGTCCGACCGTGTTCATCGTCCCGCTCTTTTGACGAGCCTGGATGACGACGAGACGATCGGCAAGTCCGCTGACGAGACGATTTCGTTCTAAAAATTGAAATTTTTTGACAGGTGTTTCCGGTGTGTATTCCGTGAGGAGTAACCCGTGTCGCGAAATCCGCTCGAACAAGGGCGAATGGACCTGTGGATACAAGTGCGAAAAGCCCGCTCCGAGGATGGCGATGGTCGGCCGGTCATGATCGAGCGACAGCTCATGGACGAGACCGTCGATGCCGAGCGCCCCACCCGAGACGGAGACAGTTTCTTCTATTAAAGGACGGAAATGTTCGACAAGTCGACGGCTGATGCGATTCAATTCACGGCTTCCGACCAATGCGGTCGTTTGTTGATGTAGTACCTCTAAATCGCCTCGATAAAACAAACAATACGGCGGATTCGGGATGTGGAGCAGCGCGGACGGGAACAATTCGTCCTCCCACGTCAAAAAACGATCGTACGTGACCGTGGAACGAAGCGCCCGTTCGGCCTTGCTCCGGACGCGCGGATGGAACTGATGCATGTTCATATGCGTGTGAGACAAGTAATGATGGACGAACTCGACCGGCAACCGTTCGGCTGCGAATCGAGCGATTGTTTGATTCATCACAATCACCTCTAAAAAATGAGGGATGCTGCGCATCCCCCATTCCGAATGGTTTACGTTGTCGGTTGACCCGTCACGCAAGCTTCATACAAACCTTGTTGTTTCAACACCCGGATGAGCGTCTCTCCGATGACGGCAGGCGTCTCGGCGACTTCAATCCCGTTGGCGTTCAACGTCTTGATTTTCTCAGCGGCCGTACCTTTTCCGCCCGAGATGATGGCGCCGGCATGGCCCATCCGTTTGCCTTCAGGGGCTGTTTGACCACCGATGAAACCGATGACCGGTTTCGTCATGTTCGCCTTCACCCATTCCGCAGCCTCTTCTTCAGCCGTTCCACCGATTTCACCAATCATGATGACCGCTTTCGTGTCCTCGTCTTCATTGAACGCTTGGAGCGTGTCGATGAAGTTCGTGCCGTTGACCGGGTCTCCACCGATTCCGACAGCTGTCGATTGTCCGATTCCGGCAGTCGTCAACTGATGGACCGCCTCATACGTGAGCGTCCCTGAGCGCGAGACGATACCGACGTGGCCTTTCGTGTGGATATAGCCTGGCATGATACCAAGTTTCGCTTCCCCTGGCGTGATGATCCCCGGGCAGTTCGGTCCGATGAGACGGGCCGGTTTGTCCTCGAGGTAACGCTTCACTTGAATCATATCGATGACCGGGATACCTTCTGTGATACAGATGATCAACTCGATACCGCTATCGGCCGCTTCCATAATCGAATCGGCTGCGAATGCAGGTGGCACGTAGATGATTGACGCGTTCGCGCCAGTCGCTTCGACTGCCTCGGATACCGTGTTAAAGACCGGTACGCCGTCAAGGACGGTCGTGCCACCTTTACCAGGTGTCACTCCTCCGACCAATTTCGTGTTATATGCCAGCATCTGTTCGCCGTGGAACAGACCTTGTTTCCCCGTGATCCCTTGAATGATCACTTTTGTATCTTGATTCGCCCAAATACTCATGTCGTTTCCCCCTTATCGAACGAGTGCCGCGATTTTTTCTGCACCGTCAGCCATCGAGCTCGCCGAAGTGATCGCAAGTCCAGATTCATCGAGAATGCGTCGTCCCGCATCCACGTTCGTACCTTCTAACCGAACGACGAGTGGTAAATCGAGACCGATTTCTTTCGTCGCCGCGACGATACCTTCAGCAATGATGTCACACTTCATGATGCCACCAAAGATGTTCACGAAGATTCCTTTGACTTGGTCGTCTGACAAAATCAATTTGAACGCTTCCGTTACTTTTTCTTTCGTTGCACCGCCGCCTACATCGAGGAAGTTAGCGGGTTCGGCGCCGTAATGCTTGATGATATCCATCGTCGCCATGGCCAAGCCAGCCCCGTTAACGAGGCAACCGATGTTGCCATCGAGCGCGATATAGCTAAGGTCGTGTTTTGACGCCTCGACTTCACGCGGATCTTCTTCTGTCGTGTCGCGAAGGTCGACGATGTCTTTATGACGATAAAGTGCGTTGCTGTCGAAGTTGAGCTTCGCATCGAGTGCGATGACGTTGCCGTCTTTCGTCGTGACGAGCGGGTTGATTTCCGCAATCGTGCAATCTGTCTCGACGTACACTTTATACAATTTCATGACCATGTCGCTGAATTTGTTGACGAGTTTGGTCGGCACTTCCATCTTGAACGCGAGACGGCGTGCTTGGAATGGACGGAGTCCGACGACTGGGTCGACGACTTCTTTATGAATCTTTTCAGGTGTATGTTCAGCGACTTCCTCGATGTCCATACCGCCTTCTGATGAACCCATGATGACAATTCGGCCGATCGAACGGTCAAGCACAAGTCCTAAGTAAAATTCTTGGTCAATGGCAGAGCCTTCTTCAATGTAAAGGCGTTGCACGACTTTTCCTTCTGGTCCAGTCTGATGCGTGACGAGCGTCTTGCCGAGAATCTCTGACGCGTACTGTTTGACTTCTTCATCTGACTTCGCAAGTTTGACACCGCCGGCTTTCCCGCGGCCTCCTGCGTGAATCTGAGCTTTGACAACTTTTAGTTCACCGTCTAGCTTGGCGGCGGCTGAGACTGCTTCTTCAACCGTGAACGCTGGATAGCCCGTAGGTACGGCCACTCCAAACGCCCGAAGCAATTCTTTCGCCTGATACTCATGGATATTCATTTCGTTTCCCCCTTAGTCCCCTTTAATATCGGCACGTCTATTGTAACGAAAAACTGAAAGCGCTGTCTATCGTTCTTGCTTTAAGTTTTCATCTTTTTTTCACATCTACCCCTAGACATCCTCGATTTTTCCTTGTTCCATCTGATAAAGAAACACGAAAAGCTCGGCGATGACCTGGTACAGGTCGTCTGGAATCTGCTCTTCAATCTGTAGGGCGGACAAAAGTGACAGTAAGGCCGGGTCCTCATGAATCGGCACACCGTTCGCTTGCGCGAGCGCGAGCATGCGCTCGGCGACGAGTCCGCCCCCTTTGGCGACGACGCGCGGTGACTCCATCGATTGCTCATAGGACAAGGCGATGGCTTGTTTGCGATCGGTCATACGCGTTGGTCCACCTTTCCGAGTGGGGCGAACGTGTCCGGCACCGTTTCCCGCTTTGCTTCGAACGAGAAGCGGGACAGCTCATAGCCGCTCGCTTCGAGTGCCCGACCGAGCAACGGCTCATAGGCGTTGACGAACGGACTCAAGTCATGTTGCTCGTTGAACACTTTAACCGACACGTGCCGCTTCTGGACGAGCAAATCGATGCCCGTCTCTCCATACTTCGGGGTCTCGAGGAATAGAACGATACGGGCGTGGTCGGAGTCGATGACCTCGCCTTTCGGCGCCTCGAGACGGAACCGCACTTGTTCAAACGGCCCTAAATGCGGTATGTGAAATGCTTGAACGACGAACGGCGGGGTCTGCACGGCGTTGAACGTCTCCTGGGCCCGGACGAACTGTTCGAACTTCGGGTCGCCTTTCGCTTTGAACAGCTCGCCGACGAGTTGCTTCACGTCAGCACCGGCCCCGCTCTCGAGCAGTTGCCGGCCTTGCGCCTGGAGCGGCTCGGGCGTAGCGAGTGGTTGGCGAGCCAGGCGCCCGAGCTCGCTGCCGAGCTGGGCGAGCGGTGACCGTTGGGCCTGCTGCGCCTCGATTTGTTGCGGCACGACCTTCAAGACGAGTTTCGGTTCGAGCTCGGTGACGACCATCTTGTACGTCACGTTCTCTTTGACGTCGGCGTTCACCCCGACCCGGAACATGCCTTGCGGCAGCTGCATGACCGCCTCGCCTCCCGGCAACAGTTGGAGCACCCGGCCGACGACCGTATTGCCGACGAGCAGTTGCCGTGAATTTTGTTCGGTGACCTTGAACGGCAGGACGCCTTGGTGATCGATGCGCATCGTTTCCCCTCCTACATCTGTTTAATCGGTGCGAACGACTTCCGGTGAATCGGTGTGATGCCGTGTTCCGCGAGGCCGGTCAAATGGTCTTTCGTGCCATAACCCGCATTCCGTTCGAACCCGTACCCGGGATAGAGAATAGCGTAATCCTCCATCATGTTGTCGCGCACGACTTTGGCGACGACGCTCGCCGCCGCAATCGAGACACTCCGGGCATCCCCTTTGATGAGCGACTGCTGCGGGATGTCGAGATCGAGGCGCATCGCGTCAATCAACAGCGCATCGACCGTTCCGAGCTGCCGGACCGCTTCCACCATCGCCAGTTTCGTCGCCTCATAAATATTGACCTGGTCGATCACGTCAGCGTCGACGATGCCGACACCGACCGATGCCTCGTCCATGAGGATGCGGTATGCCAGTTCCCGCGCCCGTTTCGACATCTTTTTCGAATCGTTCAGGCCGGGATGATAAAACCCTTCGGGCAAGATGACAGCCGCCGCGACGACTGGTCCCGCGAGCGGCCCTCGACCGACCTCGTCGACGCCGCCGATGAGACGGAACCCTTGGGCCTTCCAATCGTCTTCGAACGCCTGACGGGCCGTATAGTCGGCACGGAGGGCATGTTCTTGTGCGAACTGTCGCTCCCGTTGCCGGATGAGCGTCTGGACACCCGTCCGCGGGTCGTCTTTCAACTCGGCCCGTACCTGCTCCCACTCTTCATATCGGACCGTCTGTAGCCGTTGTTTAATCGCTTGAATCGTCATTCCGTTCCTCCTATTCAAAAAAGCCCTGTCTGCACAGGACTTCACGCCATGTCATGGTCGGCCGGCGTCTCGAGGGAGACGCGTCCGATTTTCTCATGACGCAGTTCGTTCAATAGTAATTCGCTCGCTTTCTCGAAATCGACGTAACCGCCGCTGACGAGTCCACGTTTCTTCCCAATCAATTCGAGCAGTTCGACGGCATCTTCCGGCAGTTGATCGATTTTGAATCGCTCTTTCAACTGGTCCGGATAGCGGGCCGACAATTCGCGGGCCGTATAGAGCGCGATATCATCAAGGTTCAAGATATCATCTTTGATGGCACCGGTCGCCGCCAAGCGATAGCCGACCATCTGGTCCTCGAACTTCGGCCAAAGAATCCCTGGCGTATCGAGCAATTCCATCTCGCCGCCTTTCATCTTGATCCATTGCTGACGCTTCGTGACACCCGGACGGTCGCCGGTGACAGCGATGTTACGTCCGGCGAGACGGTTGATGAGCGTCGACTTGCCGACGTTCGGGATGCCGATGATGAGCGCGCGGATCGGGCCGGGGTTCCGGCCTTTCTCACGCATGCGGTCATGCTTCTCTTTCATGAGCTTCTCGGCGCCCGACATGAGCTGTTTCAAGCCTTTGCTATGTTTCGCGTCGACGGCGACGACCTCGATGTCATCGCGCTTCAAGGCGCGGAGCCAGGCGTCAGTGACGACCGGATCGGCCATATCGGCTTTATTCAAGACGATGAGACGCGGTTTGCCTTCCGTGATCTCATCGACCATCGGGTTACGGCTCGATTGTGGAACACGTGCATCGACGAGTTCGATGACGACATCGATGAGCTTTAACTTTTCTGTTACTTGTCTTCGTGCCTTGGCCATGTGGCCAGGGAACCATTGAATTGCCAAACAAACACCACCTTATTCTTGTACGGTCCCGAAATCGCCGAGCGGCCAGAACACGAAGTTCGTTTTGCCGACGACGTCCTCTTTCGGGACAAAGCCGATTTCACGGCTGTCTTTCGAGTTTTGACGATTGTCACCCATGACGAAGTACGAGCCTTCAGGGACGACCGTCTCGCCCGTCACTTGTTCGAGCGTAAAGTTTTCGGTAAGAGGAAAACCGTTCATCTGTGCCTTAAAATCCTCTAAATACGGTTCTTCGACCGCCTCACCGTTCAAGTAGAGCGTATCGTCCCGATATTCGAGCGTATCGCCAGGAATGGCGATGACGCGTTTAATATAGTCTTTCGATTCTGTCGCGTGGAAGACGATAATATCGCCTCGGTCGAGCTCACCGACGTAGTTCGAGATTTTGCTGACGATCATGCGATCGGCATTTTGGAGCGTCGGCATCATCGACTCTCCTTCGACGATGACAGGTACAAAGATGAACGTCCGGATCACGAACGCGATGACGAGCGCAACGACGATCGCCTTAAGCCAACTGAACACTTCTTTCAACTTGC
This sequence comes from Exiguobacterium sp. s194, assembly GCF_018618275.1. Lineage (NCBI taxonomy): Bacteria > Bacillati > Bacillota > Bacilli > Caryophanales > Exiguobacterium > Exiguobacterium sp. s194. Next base: position 257,188 of record NZ_JACSLT010000001.1, read on the forward strand.
CTCACTCCTCTGTCCGTTTGAACTTATTGTACTAGAAAAAAAGAAGCTTGTCGCAAGCGACAAGCTTAATCCCCATCTTAACGACGGATTTCTTTAATACGTGCTGCTTTACCGCGAAGGTTGCGGAGGTAGTAGAGTTTCGCACGACGGACTTTACCGTAACGAACGACTTCGATTTGCGCGACACGTGGTGAGTGAAGCGGGAATGCACGCTCAACACCTACGCCGTAAGAAATCTTACGAACTGTGAATGTTTCGCCGATGCCGCCACCCTTACGCTTGATGACTACGCCTTCGAAGATCTGGATACGCTCGCGCGTTCCCTCTACGACTTTAACGTGGACACGTACTGTGTCACCAGGACGGAAAGCAGGTACGTCTGATTTGAATTGTTCTTCTGTGATTTCACGGAACAGTTTTTGTGTGTTCATGAATAGTTCTCCTTTTTCTTCAATGTTCATATCTTCATCTGCCCAAGCATCCAACAGCGGAACATCGGTAATTGGTGGGGTTAACCCACATGCTCAAACATAGCACAATTCGGTCAATCGCGCAACGATTCAATGAATTTTTTATCTGCCTTCGACAGTTCAATGCGCTCAAGCAGGTCCGGTCGCCGGCGATACGTGCGCAGGAGCGACTGCTCTCGGCGCCACGCTTCGATTTTGGCGTGATTGCCCGACAAGAGCACGTCAGGCACTTTCAGACCACGGAACTCCGCTGGGCGTGTATAGTGCGGATACTCGAGTAGCCCTGTCGAGAACGAGTCATCTTCATGGCTCGCCTGATCGCCGAGCACTTCCGGGATGAGACGGACCGTCGCATCAATCATGACCATCGCGGCGAGCTCACCGCCGGTCATGACGAAGTCACCGATTGACACTTCGTCCGTCGCGAGCTCGTCATGAATCCGTTGATCGAACCCTTCATAATGGCCGCATAAAAAGATCAAGTGTTCCTCGGTCGCCCATGCTTCCGCCATCTGTTGGTCGAAACGGCGTCCAGTTGGCGTCGTGACGATGACGCGGGGACGCTTCTTATTGATAGCGTCGAAGGCGTCAAAGATCGGCTGTGGGGTGAGCAACATGCCCGCCCCGCCACCGTACGGGTAATCGTCGACCTTATGGTGTTTGTTCGTCGAGAAGTCACGGAAGTTCGTGAACGCCATCTCGACTTGTCCGAGTGTACGGGCCCGTCCGACGATTGAATGATCGAGCGGGGCGAACATCTCGGGGAATAACGTTAAAACATCAATCTTCATCGTCAATCATTCCCGGAATCGGGGTGATGACGACACGTTTCGCCTCGACATCGATGTTGCTCACGACCGATTCGATGTACGGGATGAGGGCGTCCGACTTGCCAGGGCGTTTGATGACCCAGACGTCGTTGGCACCAGTCTCGAAGATATCGTCGACGACACCGATGACCTCACCGTCGACGACGGCCTCGCAACCGATAATCTCGTGATAGTAAAACTCATGCTCCGGTAACTCGTGGACGTGCTCGACATGAACGTATAGTTTCATCCCTTTATACTTCTCGACGAGATTGATATTCTCAAGTCCTTTGAACGTCACGAGATGGAACTGCTTATGCGGACGATACGTCGTCACCTCGAACGGGAGCTTCTTGCCATCGACGTCCAAATAGAGCGTCTCGCCTTTCTTGAAGCGTTCGGCTGGGAAATCGGTCGCGGCGAGCAACTTCAGTTCCCCTTTCAAGCCGTGGGTATTGGCGATCTTACCTACGTATAACCATTCCATTGTTGTGCCTCCTCAAAAAAATGGGCCGACCTCATAAAAGGTCGGCCACATCCTTACTTCGCGTTTTTCGCGTTGTGGAATTTCTCCATGATCCCTGCTTTAGAGAACAAGTTACGTACTGTGTCAGATGGCTTCGCGCCGTCTGCCAACCATTTGAGAGCGAGTTCTTCGTTGATGCGAACATCTGCTTCTGGTTTTGCAACCGGGTTGTAGTGACCGAGTTGCTCGATGAAACGGCCATCACGTGGTGAACGTGAATCAGCTACAACGATCCGGTAGAAAGGTGATTTGTTTGCGCCCATGCGCTTGAGACGAATTTTAACTGCCATGGTAATATACCTCCATCATGTGTTTAAGAATTGACAACTTTAATAGTATACTGTTTTTTTGCCCGACTGACAAAAGTTTTCTTAGAAGAACGGAAGGCCGAGACCTTTTTTCTTCCCTTTCATTTGTCCTGACATCTGCTTCATGAGCTTCTTCATGTCATCGAACTGTTTGATGAGACGGTTCACTTCCTGGATGGAACGACCGCTCCCTTTTGCGATCCGCTTGCGACGACTCGCGTTGAGCACTTCAGGATTGGAGCGCTCATGCTTTGTCATCGAGCGAATGATCGCCTCGACATGATCGAGTTGCTTCTCGTCGATTTGGACGTTTTTCAACCCTTTCATCTTACCTGCACCAGGTAACATCGAGAGCAATTCATCAATTGGGCCCATGTTTTTCACTTGACCCAACTGCTCGATAAAATCATCGAACGTGAACGATGCATCGCGAATTTTGCTTTCAAGCTCCTTCGCAGCATCTTGGTCCATCTGTGACTCGGCTTTTTCAATGAGTGTGAGCACGTCCCCCATCCCAAGAATCCGTGACGCCATGCGTTCCGGGTGGAATGGTTCGAGGGCATCCAACTTTTCACCGAGACCGACGAACTTAATCGGCGCTCCCGTGACTGCCTTGATTGAAAGGGCTGCCCCACCACGTGTATCACCGTCGAGCTTTGTGAGCACGACGCCGGTGATTCCGAGTTTCTCATTGAAGCTGTCGGCCACATTGACCGCATCTTGACCCGTCATCGCATCGACGACGAGGAAGATTTCATTTGGTTTGGCAATCGTCTTCACGTTTTCGAGTTCGCCCATGAGCGTCTCGTCGATGTGAAGGCGACCGGCCGTATCGATCAACACGAAATCGTGATGATTGGTTTTGGCGTACTCGAGCGCTTTTGTGACGATTTCTTCCGGCTTCACTTGGTCGCCAAGTGAGAACACCGGTAAATCGAGTTGCTTGCCGAGTGTCTCGAGCTGTTTGATGGCCGCGGGCCGATAAATATCCGCCGCGACGAGAAGTGGACTCCGGTTATGCTTTTTGCGAATCAAGTTCGCGAGCTTCCCGGTCGTCGTCGTTTTCCCCGCACCTTGTAACCCGACCATCATGACGACTGTCGGTGGTTTTGGGTTAAATGTGATCGGGACGACGTCGCTTCCCATCAAAGTCGTTAGCTCTTCATGAACGATTTTGACAACTTGTTGGCCCGGTGTCAACGATTTCATGACGTCTTGGCCGATGGCCCGTTCTTTCACGTCGTTGACGAACTGTTTGACCACTTTGAAGTTGACATCGGCTTCAAGGAGAGCGAGACGAACTTCTCTCATCATCTCTTTGACATCTGCTTCGGAAATTTTACCTTTCCCCCGCATTTTCGCCAGTGTCGATTGCAACCGTTCGGATAATCCTTCAAATGCCATGCTTCAGCCCCCTACTCTAAATTCTCAAGCGCCGAAATCGTTTCCGTCGCGTCGGGCGAATGCTCGACTTGACGTTTGAGCGTCTGAAGCAGTTGTTGCCGCTGTTCGAACTTCTCGAACAAGGCCAACTTCTCCTCATACTGCTCAAGCATCGCTTCGGTACGCTTTATGTTATCGTAGACCGCTTGACGGCTGACTTCAAACTCTTCCGCAATCTCTCCGAGCGAGTAGTCATCTAGGTAATAAAGAGACATATAGTTGCGCTGTTTCGGTGTGAGTAGTGCTTGATAAAAATCGAACAAGTAGTTCATTCGATTCGTCTTTTCGAGCGACATGACCTCCACCTCCACATGTTAAGTGAAATCCCTTTACAACTACCAATAGTACAGCCGTCCCTAGCTCTTGTCAAGTTTTTTTCTTAACAGAGAAACTTAGGCGAGGTCATCGTTTGTCTGTTGTTTTTCTTCGAAGATGTCCCCGAATAATCCGTATACGAACTGTTCCGGGTCGAACGCTTGTAAATCATCGATTTTCTCGCCGAGCCCGACGTATTTGACCGGAATATCGAGCTCGTTTCGAATCGCGAGCACGATGCCGCCTTTGGCCGTGCCATCGAGCTTCGTCAAGACGATGCCGCTCACGTTCGTCGCTTGTTTGAACGCTTTCGCCTGGACCATCGCGTTCTGCCCTGTCGTCGCGTCAAGCGCGAGCAACACTTCATGCGGTCCGTTCGGCACTTCGCGCTCGATGACCCGCTTCACTTTTTCAAGCTCGTTCATCAAGTTGACCTTGTTTTGCAAACGTCCGGCCGTGTCACAAATCAAGACGTCGACACCGCGTGATTTCGCTGCCTGGACGGCGTCGAACACGACCGCGGCCGGGTCCGAACCTTCGGCTTGACGGATGACCGGGACTCCGACGCGTTCGCCCCATACTTGGAGCTGGTCGATGGCACCGGCCCGGAACGTGTCGCCCGCCGCAAGCATGACCGAACGGCCTTCTGACTTCAATTGATGGGCGAGCTTGCCGATCGTCGTCGTCTTGCCGACGCCGTTGACGCCGACGAACAAGATGACCGTCAATCCGTCTTGCATGTTCAACTCACGGTCCGACTCGTCCTCTTGGAGTCGCTTCGCCACGACTTCGACGAGCGCATCGCGGACAGCGACCGGATCTTTCAAGTTGCGGCGCTTCACTTCTTCTTTCAAATCTTCGACGAGGTCCATCGTCGTCGTCACCCCGACGTCCGCCTGGATGAGCAGATCCTCGAGTTCATCGAAGAAATCCTCATCGACTTCGCGGAATCGATAGACGAGATCGTTGACGGCATTCGCGAACCCGTCGCGGGTCTTTGTCAATCCATCGGTAAACTTTTGTGACGCTTCTTGCGTCGAGGTCGTCAATTTATCTTTTAGCTTCTTAAAAAAACTCAACTTAATTCCTCCATCTCTTCTTCCGTCTCGACGACGCGCTTCGCTTCAGATAGTTCGACCGAAAGCACCTCGGAGACCCCGTTTTGTTGCATCGTCACGCCATAGAGCGTATCCGCCGCCTCCATCGTCCCTTTCCGGTGCGTGATGATGACGAACTGCGTATCAATCGACAGCGTCCGGATATACTCCCCGAACCGATGGACGTTCGCCTCATCGAGCGCTGCCTCGACTTCATCGAGCACACAGAACGGCACCGGACGCGTCTTCAAAATCGCGAATAAGAGCGCGATCGCCGTCAAGGCCCGTTCTCCCCCCGAGAGCAGACTGAGCGTCTGCAGTTTCTTCCCGGGTGGTTTGGCGACGATATCGATGCCCGTATTGAGCAAGTCGGACTCGTCGACCAATTTCAAATCGGCCTCGCCGCCACCGAACAGTTCCTGGAACGTCTGTTTGAAGTGACCGCGGACGAGCGTATACGTCTCTTTGAACAATCGTGTCACTTCACGGTCCATCTCGTTGATGATGTCGTACAAATCCTCTTTGGCGCTGACGAGGTCGTCCCGCTGTTCAGACAAGAACATGAACCGCTCATTGACGAGGTCGAACTCTTCAATCGCATTCAAATTGACCGGACCGATCTCCTCGATTTGGCGGACGAGCAGTTTGAACTCCTCTTTCGCCTCATCGAGCGGGACCGTGAGCGTCGGCAGCAAATCGAAGACGAGTCCACGTTCGTCGAGCGCATCGAGTTTCCACTTCCGTTTCAACTCCAGTTCGTTCACGTCGGTCTCGAGTTTACGGACGTCCGCATCGAGTCGACGACGCACGTCCGTCGCCTGTTGTTCGCGCTGCCTTAGAATTCGGTATGATTCTTCTTCGGCATGGAGCTGGTTCAACTGTTGCGTCAGGCGCGCTTTGAGCGCATCCATCTGTTTGACCGCCTCGACATGTTCGAGCTCGAGTTCGGCTGAAGAGACGACCCGGCCGCTCGCCACATGTTCGAGCTCACGTTCGATTTGATGAAGGCGTGCCGTCTGTTTGGCGACCTCGGCCTCGAGCCGTTCGACTTCCGAGCGGACCCGGTCGAGGTCGAGCGTGTGCCGTTGGCGATCGAGTTCGTTTTGACGGATGGCTTCTTGCAGTTGCCCCGTCGTCGCGGCACCTTTCGCCTGCTCACCGCGGAGCGCCTCGAGCTCGGTCCGAATCGAGGCTTGCAACGCATCGGTCGCCTCGAGCTCTTGTGCGAGCCGCGTCAATTCGTTCGTTGCGGCTTCAATCGTATGGGCATAGCGGGCCATTTCATGATCGAACAGTTCAAGTTGCGCCTTGGCGTCTTGTGACACCCTCTCCAAGCTTCGGTACGCCTGTTCCGTCGACCGGAGCGTCTCTTCGGCCTCGCGCTTCTTGAGTCTGATTGACTGGAGCGACTCCCGCAACCGGGACATCTCATCGGTATACGTCGTCACGCGCAACTGTTGCTCATGGAGCATGGCCAGCCCTTGCGTCAATCCGTGCTTCAAGTCATCGAGTTCACGCGATTGCGTGAACAAGGCGACGCCTTGCTTCCGGCTACCCCCGGTCATCGAACCGCCGACGTTGACGATGTCCCCGTCGAGCGTGACGATGCGATAGCGATACCCGGTCGTCTGGGCGATCCGGTTGGCGACTTCGAGTGAGCTGGCGACGATGACGGCACCGAGAAGGGACCGTTTCAATTTGTCATAGGCCGGGTCCGTTTCGACGAGGTCGGCGGCGATGCCGACGAATCCGTCGAGCGATTCGAGCCGGTGCGCGACTTCACTCGGGACGTAACGTTCCTTCACGCTCGTCATCGGCACAAACGTGGCCCGTCCAGCATTCGCCTTCCGTAGCCGATCGATTTCTCGGCGACCGACCACATCCGTCTCGACGACGATATGTTGTTGTGTCTGACCGAGCGCCGTCTCGATGGCGGCCTCGTAGGACGGGAGAACGCGAATCAATTCCGCGACCGCACCGAGCACGCCCGGCCCCCGTTCTTTCAACACGAATTTAACGGCATGGAAATAGCCTTCATATGACTGCTTCATCCGCTCGAGCAATTCGATGCGGTCCTCGGTCTTCTGACGCCGGCGGTCGAGGTCGTGGTACGACTGCTCGGCCCGGGCCAGCTTGTCCCGCAGTGTCGTCTCTTGTTCGGTCAAATCGGCTTCTTGCGCGAGCAGCGTCTCCCACGTCGTCCGCGCTTCGTCGAGACGAGCCTGCTCGGCCTCGAGCGAAGCCGTCTGTTCGGTCCGCACATCGAGGCGATCCTTATTCTCACGCAGGAGGCGGGCTTTCGCTTCCTCGGCTTGTTCGATATCCCGGCGTTCCCGCTTCTGTTGATTGCTGAGCGTGGCGCGAGTCGTCGCTAGTTCGAACGCCTCACCTTGGAGCTGTTCGATTTCCGCGTTAAAATCGCGTGTCGCTGCCGTCAATTGTGTGTCGAGTTTGACGCGTGCCGATTCGACGGTATGTAACGCCTCGGTTTTAGACGCCAAATCCGCCTCGGCCACGTGCAATTTCTGCGTCAACTGTTCGGCCTCTTCGGCCAACTCGACCCGTTGGCGCTCGAGACGTTCTTTCGTTTCCGCCCCGTGCTCTTCCCGGGCTTTCGCGAGCTTGATTTCGCCGGTCAATCGTTCTAGTTCGGTCGCCTGCGTCCGTTCGTCCTGGTGGAGCGTATCGAGCGTTTCCCGATCGACGGCGAGTGTCGCCTCGAGCTCCGTCCGTTCCGCCACAATCGCGTTCAACGCGCCGTCTTGCTCGGCGAGATGGGCGGACGCCGTCCCGAGTTGTTCGTTCGTACGGGTGATTCCTGTTCCGAGTTCCGTAATCTCGGCACCGAGAATACCTGTCTCGAGCTCATCGTGCCGAGCTTTTGCGACTTGATACTCACGGGCGAGCGCGGCTTGTTCACGGAGCGGTTCGACCCGGTCGGCGAGTTCATACAAGATATCGTCGACGCGGGACAAGTTCAATTCAGTGTCCTGCAGTTTCCGTTCCGCTTGTTTTTTACGCTGGCGGTATTTCAAGACACCGGCCGCTTCTTCGATGACGGCCCGGCGGTCTTCCGGTTTCCCGGAGATGACCTGCTCGACCCGGCCTTGGCCGATGATGGCAAACGCATCACGCGACAGACCCGTATCCATGAACAGGTCAATCACATCTTTGAGACGGCACGGCTTCTTGTTCATAAAGTAGTCGCTGTCGCCGCTCCGCGTGACACGGCGCGTGACGCTCACTTCTTCATACGGCAGCCGCAAATGGGCGTCCGTATTGTCCAACACGAGCGTCACTTCGGCGACGTTACGATGGTTCTCCCCTTCACTGCCGGCAAAGATAACATCTTCCATTTTCGCTCCGCGGAGCGATTTGGCCGACTGCTCACCGAGTACCCAGCGAACAGCGTCCGATATATTTGATTTTCCGCTCCCGTTCGGTCCAACCACGGCTGTGACGCCGGGACGAAAATCCAGTTCAATCCGCTTGGCAAACGATTTAAAGCCAGCGAGTTCGATTCGTTTTAAGTGCATCGTGACCATCCTATCCTCAGTAAGCATTCATTTGTTTATTTTACCACAGTTGCCAGTTCGTCAAAATGCTAGAATCATGCTATTCTAAAAAGAACTGTAGAAAGGGGTACGACCGATGACTAACGAACAAATGATTGAGGAAATTCTCGACAAAATGAACATCATCAACCGCGGCGCCATCAAAGCGGAAGAATATAACCGTGCCGACGCCTCGGCCGTCAAAGAGATTTACGACTACGTGATGAATCGTTCATCGTTGTCGATTTCTGAAGTGGATGGAATCGTCGAAGAACTCGGGCAATTGACGTAACTAGATGATACAAAAAGGAGTGGACCCGTTGAGAGGTCCACTCCTTTTGTGTTAGAGGCCGGCGTATTGCCGATTGAATTCGATTAACGCTTCTTTCGCCGCAAGCTGCTCGGCTTCTTTCTTCGATCGGCCGATGCCTTCCCCGACGATGTCGTCAGACAGACGGGCGTGGGCGACGAACTCCCGGCTATGGGCCGGCCCGCGCTCTTCGATAATCGTGTACGAGACGGGCCCGAGCCCTTCGCGTTGCACGCTCTCTTGGAGCTGGCTCTTATAATCAGTCTGTTCTTCAAACACACCGGCTAAGACTTTCGGAAAAACCGCTTCGGCGAGGAACTGTTCGACTGGTTCAATCCCTTGGTCCAGATAGAGCGCACCGATGTAGGATTCGAACACATCGGCGAGTAACGCCGGACGCTTGCGACCGCCGGTCAACTCTTCGCCTTTCCCAAGCAAGATAAAATCAGAGAAAGCATAGGCTTCCGCGAAGTTGACGAGTGACGGCTCACAGACGATGGCCGCCCGCAACTTCGTTAATTCCCCCTCGGAGCGCTCCGGATACGTCTCATACAAAAACCGAGACACCGTCAACTCGAGCACCGCGTCGCCTAGAAACTCTAAGCGCTCATTGTCTTTTTTCAGACCGCGTTGTTCGTTGACGTATGAGGAGTGGGTGAACGCTTGCATCAATAAATCTTGATTCGTGAATCGAACGGATAGCCGTTCTTCAAGTGTCTTGAACTGCTCGAGAATCCGAGACCGTTCGAGCTCATTTCGTCGGCGTCGTTGCGCCGACCCTTGACGGTCAAACCGTCGCTTGTCCTTTGTCATAATTCCCTCCGTGAATAAGCACAAGCCCACCGCTCATGACGAGCGGTGGGAGGCTTGATTACAATTTAGTTTCGATGTAAGCGACAACGTCGCCGACAGTTGCAAGTTTCTCTGCATCTTCATCTTCGATTGTGATATCGAATTTGTCTTCAAGGTCCATGACCATTTCCATAACTTCGAGCGAATCCGCACCGAGGTCGTCTTTGAATGATTTGTCGGCTGTGATCTCAGATACATCTTTCCCGAGTTTCTCTGCCACTGCTGCTTGTACGTCTACTAAGATTTGTTCTGTTGTCATGATAAAACCCCTCCAAATTAAAGTATATAAAATGTGATTCGATTGGTAAAGTTCTGATTTTAAGCCATCGTCATCCCGCCGTCAACGGCGATCGTCTGACCCGTCACGTAAGCCGCTTGGTGTGAAGCGAGGAATGAGACGACGTTCGCCACGTCTTCGACTTGGCCAAAGCGGTTGAACGGGATTTGTCCGAGCGTCGCCTCACGCTGGGCGTCGGTCAAGGCATCGGTCATGTCCGTCTGGATAAATCCAGGACAGACGGCGTTCACCGTGACATGGCGTCCGGCGAGTTCACGCGCGACTGATTTGGTCAGGCCGATTAGCCCGGCTTTCGCCGCCGCATAGTTGGCCTGTCCGGCGTTGCCCGTGATGCCAACGACCGAAGCGATATTGATGATGCGGCCCGACTTCGATTTCAAGAGCGTCCGCGTCGCAGCTTGCGACGTCAAGAACGCACCTTTCAAGTTCGTCGACAAGACATCGTCAAAGTCAGCCTCTTTCATGCGCATGAGCAGACCGTCACGCGTGATGCCCGCATTGTTGACGAGGCAATCGATGCGGCCGAACGTGTCGACCGTCGTCTTGATGAGCGCCTTCACGTCATCCGCGTTTGAGACGTCCGCTTTGACGGCGATGGCCTCGCCCCCGTTCGCTTCAATCTCACTGACGACAGCCTTTGCTTTCTCAACACTACCCGAGTAATTCACGACGACCCGAAAGCCGTCTTCCCCTAAACGCTTCGCGATGGCGGCCCCGATCCCCCGGGACGCGCCTGTCACGATTGCTACTTGGTCATGCACGTACTTCTCCTCCTAACGCGGCCACCTCTTCGAGCGTCGTCGCCTGTTTGATCGTCACGTTCGCGTCGATTCGCTTGATGAGACCCGACAATGGCGACGTCGGACCGAATTCGATGAACGTGTCGACGCCAGCGTCGATCGCTTTGCGGACACACGCCTCGAATCGGACCGATGCGTACAGTTGCTCGGTGAGGAGTGCTTTCAATTTCTCCGGGTCGGTATGGACCTCGGCATCGACGTTCGAGACAATCCCGATCGCCGTCGGTTTGAACGGTGATGAAGCGAGCACGTCTTTGAACCGCGTCGCGGCTGGCATCATGTACGAGCTATGGAACGCACCAGAGACGTTGAGCGGTAAGACGCGTTTCGCGCCGGCCTGTTTCAAGTCCGTCTCGGCTTGTTTGACCGCGTCGACGTGTCCCGAGATGACGAACTGACCCGGACAGTTGTAGTTGGCGATTTGTACAAGGTTCCCGCTAGCACTGATTTTCTCCGTCACATGGAACGCCTCGTCGACATCGGTCATCCCGATGACGGCTGCCATCGCCCCATCCTTCACTTCTGACATGAGCTTACCGCGTTCGTGGACGAGCACGCTCGCCTCTTCCAAATCGATGACGCCGGCGATGACGAGTGCCGCATATTCTCCGACGCTGTGACCGATCACCATGTCTGGCGCGGCCCCTGTTTTGGCGTGAGCTTGTGCGAGTGATGCCGCATGCGCCACGATGGCCGGTTGGGCCAGTTCTGTCCGTTGAAGCTCTTCTTTTGATCCTGCCGCCATGGCGTCGAGTAAATCAAATCCGAGGCGACGGCCAATCGCGTGCAGTTGCTCAGGATTGTCGAGGAACGTTTGGCCCATGCCGACGGCTTGTGACCCTTGTCCTGGAAATACCCATGCTGTTTTCCCCATGTACTCACCTTCTTTGAATTAGTTTGTGGCTTTGGCTTGCTTGATCTTCGCGACGACGTCGTGATCGACCATGATTTTCGCCTGTTTGAGCGCGCTCATGATGGCGAGCGCATCGCTCGAACCGTGCGCTTTAATGACCGGGGCGTTGATGCCGAATAACCCGGCTCCACCGTGTTCCCGATAATCTAATGTTTGTTTCAATCGTTTCAACTTCGGTTTTAAGACGAGAGCGGCGAGCTTCGAGACGAAATCGCTCGTGAACTGCTCTTTCATCATCTTCATGAGCATCGATGACGAACCTTCGACACCTTTGAGCAAAATGTTTCCGGCGAACCCTTCGGTGACGATGACGTCCACGTCACCGGACATCGCCTCACGTGCTTCCACGTTGCCGACAAAGTGGACCGGTGCTTGTTCAAGGAGGGGGTACGCCTCTTTCGTGAGGGCGTTTCCTTTCCCAGCCTCGGTCCCGATGTTCAGTAGCGCGACGCGCGGGCGCTTGACGCCGCGGACGTGCTCAGCGTAGAGCGAGCCCATGATCGCATAGTCGACCAAGTGCTCAGGCTTAGCGTCCGGGTTGGCCCCGACGTCTAAAATGACGACACCGCTACCCGTATATGTAGGGAACGTAGGTGACAACGCGGGACGCTCGATGCCGGGAATCCGTCCGATGACGAATAGTGACGCCGCCATGAGGGCGCCGGTATTCCCAGCCGAGACGAGGGCGTCGGCCTCTCCGTCTTTGACGAGTTTGGCCGCCACGACGAGCGAGCTGTCCTTTTTACGGCGGACGGCCCGGACCGGCTCATCGTCTCCGGTGATGACTTCACTTGCCGGAACGATTTTGATTCGCGGGTCGGTCAACCCATAAGAGGCGAGTTTGACCTCATCTCCGACTAAAAACAGTTCCATCTGCTCATTCGGGAACGCGTCGGCAAACTGTTTGACGCCTTCCACGATTGCTTTCGGGGCATGATCCCCGCCCATTGCATCGATTGCTAATTTCATGCCTGTTCCTCCTCACCGCGACGATAGATCGTGAAGTCTCCGCTAAAGACACACTCTTCGCCGACATAACTATCCACTGTGACGTCCGTTCTTCCGTCCCGACGTAGTTTGATTACACGAGCCTTGGCAACGACTCGCTCTCCAAGATGGACCTGGCGACTAAACCGGATGTCCGCTTTAGTGGTCAACGCCAATTCATCATTGATGAGCGCCACCGCTAACGAGTTGGCCTGGGCGAACAATACGTGTCCCCGGGCGATCTCGTTGCGGCTAAAGACGTGTTCTCTCTCAATGTCGAGAACCGAGATGGCCGATTCATCGAGCTTCAAGTCAATCATATCACCGATGACCTCGCTCATGGCGAGCGACTTCACTTCATCGAGGTGTTCTGAGGCAACGTGCTTGATCCGTTCTCTCACTTCCGGAATCTTTAACTCCATCCGATCGAGTCGAATCGTTTGAATACTGACTGCAAACTGTTTCGACAGCTCTTCGTCTTTGATGAACGGGTTGCGATCAATCGTTTCTTGCAATAAGCGTTGCCGCTCTTTCTTAGGTACCCGCATTCAGTTCCCTCCTAAACTCTATGCTAAAGAACTTAATACCTGGTACTAATAGCAGTATATATTCTTTAGATTTTATTTTCAAGTGTTGTTTGTCATTCCAATCGTTCTCCGACGAGTAAGTCGAGTCGTTTCAAATAGTGTCGGAGCGGGGCATACGTCGCCTCGTTCCAAAACGCCTCGCTCCCGAGTAGCCGGACGGCGTCTTGCATCGCCACTTCCATCACTTTTAAATCGAGTACTGGATCAGCGACGCGGAAGCTTGGCAGACCGCTCTGGGCCGTCCCAAAGAAGTCACCGGCCCCGCGGAGTTCCAAGTCTTTCTCGGCGAGCACGAATCCGTCATTCGTCTCGGTCATCGTCTTTAAACGAAGTTTCCCGACGTCGGACTTTGGATCCCCTACCAATATACAATAAGATTGATCGGCGCCTCGACCGACACGCCCACGCAGCTGGTGCAGTTGCGCCAAGCCGAATCGTTCGGCGTCGTGGATGATGATGAGCGAGGCGTTCGGCACGTTCACCCCGACCTCGACGACCGTCGTCGAGACGAGGATTTGGAGGGCGTTGCTAGCGAAAGCCTTCATGACCTCGTCTTTCTTGGTGCTCGACAGTTTACCGTGCATGAGACCGACCGCATAATTCGGGAAACGCTCCCGTAACATGTCGTAGAGCGCGGTCGCGCTCTCGACTTCGAGCGTGTCCGATTCCTCGATGAGCGGCGCGATGACGTACGCTTGACGTCCGAGGGCGAGCTCACGGTTCACCATCGCATGGACCCGGTCAATTTGATCGGTCTTGGCCCAATACGTCTCAATCGGCTTCCGCCCGGCCGGCATCTCATCAATCGTCGAGACGTCCATCTCCCCGAAAGCGCTGATGGCGAGCGTCCGTGGAATCGGCGTCGCTGTCATATAGAGCACGTCGGCGAGTTCCGCCTTGTCACGGAGCATTTTCCGCTGTTCGACCCCGAACCGGTGTTGCTCATCGGTGATGGCCAGATGCAGACGCGAAAACTCGACCGGCCCTTGAATCAAGGCGTGCGTCCCGACGATGATATCGACGTCGCCGTCTTTAATCGCCTGGAGCAATTCGTTCCTAGCCTTGCCTTTGACCGAACTCGTCAGTAGCCCGACGCGCATGCCGTACGGTTCGAACAGCGCCTGCAACGAGGCGAGATGCTGTTCGGCCAAAATCTCCGTCGGGACCATGAGCGCCCCTTGATAGCCGGCGCACACCGTCGCATACAAGGCGATCGCGGCAACGACTGTCTTTCCGCTCCCGACATCCCCTTGTAACAACCGATTCATCCGTTCTGGCTTTTCTAAGTCGCCGACAATCTCCCGGATGACACGTGTCTGTGCCCCTGTCAACGGGAACGCGAGCTGTTTGACGAACTCGTTCAACCGCTGCTTGTCGAGCGTGAGCGCGCGCCCTTTCCCCGCCCGCTCCATCTTACGGAACGCCTGGAGTTTCAACTGATAGAGCAGACACTCTTCATAGACGTAACTTCGGCGTGCCTGTTTATACGTCTCGACCGAATCAGGGAAATGCATCCCTTTCAACATCGTCTCCCGGTCCTCGAGACGATAACGTTGCCGAATCGATTCGGGCAAGCGATCCTCGAACGAGGTCGTCTGTTCGAATGCGAGTTTGACGATGCGTCCAAAATTCTTTTGGGTCAATCCGGCCCGGAGCGAATAAATCGGTTGCAACCCATCCGAGAGCTCACCGAACTCGAGGTCGGTCGCACTGATCGTCATCCGGTTCATATCCCATTTCCCTTTGACCGTCACCGTGGCGCCGAGCGCGAGCTTGTCTTTATAAAAGGCCCGGTTGAACATCGTCACGTGGACGACGTAGCGCTCCTCGAGCAACAAGCGGAATTGGAGCCGGTTCTTGCCTTTGCTGTAATAGCGTACGAGCGGTGCCGCCTGTACGGTGCCGCTCCATTTGACGAGGTCGCCGTGAATGGCCGTCGTCACCGTGCCGCTATTATAATTTTCATAACGAAACGGGACGTGCTCCAGCACGTCCTCGATTCGTTCGAGACCCATCGTCTCTAATTTTTTGGCCATCTCTGGCCCGACCCCTTTCAGCGTCGTCAACGCCTCACTTCTGGACATTTTCTTTCTCTCCAAAGATGTTTCGTTCGAGACGGCGTGCCGTCGGCGTATTGGCGAGACCACCACGCGCTGTCTCTTTCAACGCGGTCGGCATCATCTGACCAATCTCATGCATCGCGGAAATGACCTCGTCGCAAGGGATGCGGGACGTGATTCCGGCGAGTGCCATATCGGCCGCAACGATGGCGTTCGCCCCGCCCATCGCGTTCCGTTTGACGCACGGTACCTCGACGAGCCCAGCTACTGGATCACAGACGAGACCGAGCATGTTTTTCAGTGCGATTGCAAACGCCGTCGCCGATTGTTCCGGCGTCCCGCCGGCCGCTTCGACGATGGCCGCGGCGGCCATCCCGGTCGCTGATCCGACTTCCGCCTGACAACCACCAGCCGCTCCCGAAATCGAGGCGTTGTTGGCGACGACGAAGCCGAACGCTCCTGACGTGAACAAGTAGCGGACCATCGCGTCACGGTCCATCTCCAGACGTTCTTTGACCGCAAACAACGTACCCGGTACGACACCGGCGCTTCCGGCGGTCGGGGTCGCGCAGATGCGTCCCATCGCCGCGTTGACTTCATTCGTGCCGATCGCTTTTGCGACCGCATCTAAAATCAAGTCTCCGGCGAGCGATTTGCCGGAACGGATATAGTCGGTCATGAGCACGGCATCGTTCCCCGTGAGACCCGTCACGGACGTCACGCCTTCGAGTGCCCGGGCGACCGCTTCTTCCATCACTTCTAGATTGCGCTCCATCATGCCGACGACTTCTTCCCGCGTCGAGCGTCTGACGTGCACTTCTTGCTCGATCATCACTTCTGAAATCGGAATGCCTCGCTCTGTTGCCGTTCTGACTAATTCTTCTACTGATTTAAACATATTGGTTTCTCCTTATTCCCCAAAGATGGCTACCCGCTCGATTTGAGGTAACCGTTCAATTTCCGCTAACACGTCTTTTGACAGATGTTCATCAATCTCAATCGCCATAAGCGCTTGCTTGCCTTTCTCGTGACGACTCACTTCCATATGCCCAATATTCAACTCATGCCGGGCCAAGATGCCGGTCACGGCCGCGATCGCCCCGAAGCGATCATGGTGCAACACGACGAGTGCCGGACCGCCGCCTGACAGTTTGAGCGGGAATCCGTTCAACTCGGTAATCTCGATCGTCCCGCCGCCGATTGAAATCCCGACGATTTCGAACGTGCCATCCTCGTCTTCGAGGTGGACCCGGGCCGTGTTCGGATGGTCTGTCAACGCATCGCTCGTCTCAAAGACGACCTCGATACCGCGCTCTTTGGCGATATCGAGTGCTTGCGGGATGCGCAAATCGAACGTATCGAAGCCCATGATGCCGCCGACGATGGCAACATCGGTACCGTGCCCCCGATACGTATCGGCGAACGACCCATAAAACGTGATGTGCGCGAGCCGTGGCGTACGCCCGAACAACTTCCCAGCCATGAGGCCGATGCGCGCGGCTCCGGCCGTATGCGAACTCGATGGACCGACCATGACCGGACCGATGATATCAAACACACTGCGATATTTCATCGCATTTCCCCCTTTCAAAAAAACCCTACCTTCATTATACAGAAGGTAGGGCTGAGTTACAGCTTATTCCACACTAAAAATGTAGGAGTAGAGCGGTTGTTTCCCGTCATGGACCTCAATTTCAATCTCGTCGTTCTTCGACTCGATATACGCCGAGAGTGCTACGACGTCTTCCGCTGACGAACCTTCGCCCGTCAAAATCGTGATGATTTCGTCATCGGCATCCACGAGCGCGTCGACAAGCGCTTTCGCCGCTTCGAGGCTCGAAGCCGATGAGGCGACGATTTTCTTCTCGGCAATCGCCATGTGGTCGTCTTTACGAATCTCGACACCGTCGATGCTCGTATCACGAACCGCATACGTCACTTGACCAGACTTGACGGCGCTTGCCGCAGCCTTCATGACGCTCTCGTTCGTTTCCACATCCGCTTCCGGATTGAAGGCGATCGCTGCCGCGAGTCCTTGTGGCACCGTCTTCGTCGGAATGACCGAGACGCCGCAAGGTGCGACCGAGGCCGCTTGTTCAGCAGCCATGATGATGTTCGAGTTGTTCGGGAAGATGAAGACGTGATCCGCGTTGGCCGCTTCAATCGCCTTGACGATATCTTCCGTCGATGGGTTCATCGTCTGACCGCCCTCGATGACGTGGGCCGCCCCGAGTGAACGGAACAATTCGCTGACACCTTCGCCCATCGCGACCGTAACGATCGCGAACGGCGCTTTCGCCTTCGGAGCCGTCGGAGCAGCCGTTTGAACGCCGTGCTGGTTGGCGCCATGTTCTTCTTCTAAGATGGTCGAGTGCTGTTGACGCATGTTCTCGATTTTGACAGCGACGAGTTCCCCGTAACGCTGTCCTTTCGTGATGACGTCACCTGGCGTCTCGACGTGAACGTGAACTTTGAGCAACTCTTCGTCTGCGACGACGAGGAGCGAGTCACCGAGTTCAGACAATTCATTGCGGAACGCGTCCTCGTTGAACGGCACGTCCTTCAATTTCTCGTCTTGGAACCGGACCATGATTTCCGTGCAATAGCCGAATTCGATGTCTTCCGTCGACATGAATCCTTGCGCGGCGTGGGCATGATGTTCAGCTTCAATGAGCGCATCCATGACCGGTGCATGTGGTTTCTCAAGTTCTTTGCCTTCGAGGCTCGCGAGGAACCCTTCATAAATGACGAGCAAGCCTTGGCCGCCTGAATCGACGACGCCGACTTCTTTTAAGACCGGCAATAAGTCCGGTGTCCGTTCGAGTGAAGCTTTCGCTTCGACAATCACGAGTTCCATGAACTCGTTGAAGTCGCTCGTCGACTCTGAAGCACGGAGCGCTTCGTCGGCCGCTTCACGAGCAACCGTCAAAATCGTTCCTTCAACCGGTTTCATAACCGCCTTGTATGCCGTATCGACGCCACGTTTCAACGCTTCGGCGAAATCGACTGTCGACACTTCTGTCTTGCCTTCGATTGCTTTACCGAAACCACGGAACAACTGGCTCAAAATAACGCCCGAGTTCCCACGTGCCCCCATCAAGAGACCGCGTGCAAACTTCGATGAGACGTCAGCGATATTCGCCGAGTTGAGTGCGGCCACTTCTTTCGCACCCGATGTCATCGTCAAATTCATGTTCGTCCCCGTGTCGCCGTCCGGCACCGGGAAGACGTTAAGCGAATCTACATAATCCGCATTCTGGCTCAAGTTGGCTGCACCGTTCGCGACCATGTTCGCGAACACCAATCCATCTAAACGTTTTAAACCCACACCAAATCCTCCTTCGTTCTCGTCAGTCATTCGTCAGACGAACGCCTTGTACGAATATGTTTACCGACGAAACGTTTAATCCTAAAGTTTCACCGAGCGTGTATTTTACACGGCTTTGCACGTTGTATGCGACTTCCGACACTTTCGTCCCGTAGCTTACAATGATGTGCATGTCGATATGTACGTCTTCTCCATCTTGACGTACGACCACGCCTCGGGCGTAGTTTTCACGTTTCAATAGTTCTGCGATCCCGTCTTTCAATTGAGCTTGAGACGCCATTCCCACAACGCCGAAACATTCCATCGCCGCACCGCCTGCGAGTGTCGCGACCACGTCGTTCGTGATGTCAATATTGCCATATGTTGTCTTCATTTCAATTGCCATATGGAGTAGCCTCCTTTATTCGGAATGATTCCTTCACTACATTCTACAATAAGTACCTAGTTATTAAAAGAACCTGCTCCATAAACTCGGTCAATTATAGCCGTAACCCTCATTCATTATTAAAATCCTTTCCAGTAATGTCAAGTTTTTTTCTTGTCATCCTATGATTTTCTAGTTGCATCGTGAAAAAACCCGTGCTAATATAAACGAGTGTCTATTAGGACGAACCCACATAAAAAAGGAGGGGAAACGCATGGCACGTAAATGCTACGTAACAGGTAAATCACCTAAATCAGGTAACAACCGTTCGCACGCACTCAACAAGACAAAACGCACTTGGGGTGTAAACGTACAAAAAGTTCGTATTCTCGTTGACGGTAAACCTAAACGAGTTTGGGTTTCAGCTCGCGCTCTTAAATCAGGTCTCGTTGAACGCGTATAATTTTTATACACGAACGAAATAAATCCCAGCGGCATTCGCCGATGGGATTTTTTTGTGTTCATTTTTTGACATACAGCACGAGCACCATGCCTTCGTGCACGATCAAATCCGCCGCTTCATCGTCCCATTCGTTCGAGATGGTGAGCGCCTCATGGCTGACGACATCGTGACGGTCGAGCGGATATTTGACGCCGCGGATGGTCACGTTCGCCTGCTTCCATGGGATGAGCGACAAATAGTGACCGTCTTGACGCGGGAGTTCATAGCGTCCCGACCCGACGAGTCGTACCGTCTGCCCTGCCGTGACGAGACGCATCTCCGGATACGCCTCGAGCAGACCGATATTGCTGAGCGTCATATCGAGCCGGCCGCCGAGCGCACCGTAGACAATCATCTCCGTCGCGCCATGCCCCCGTGCCGCCTCGAGAGCGATCTCGAGGTCGGTCACATCTTTCTCAGATGGATAGCGGACGGCGTCGATCGGCACTTCGCCCGTGAAGGAGTCGAAATCGCCGACGACGAGATCTGGGTTCAGCCCGTGGTTCAACAGTGTCTCGTACCCCCCATCGACGCCGATGATGTAATCGACGTCACGCGGGAGTCCCGAGATTGGTTCCGGGCTGGCCGCCACAATCAACACCCGCATTAGCGGACGTCCCGGGTCGCGAGCGTCGCGAAGCGCGGCGCCGAGACGAACAAGAGGACGAGGACGACGGCCGACACGAGGAAGGACGGGAGCATGTACGTCATGTTATAGGCGAACGAGTAGGCGACGACCGGACCTTCCGCGTATTCGGCGAAGAAGACGATCCCCGACAAGACGTGGGCGCCGTAACGAAGCAGTGAACCGAGGAGCGCGCCGAGCACCAAATAAACGACGAGCGTCTTTTTCGCCTCATCCTTGGCGGCTCGTTTCACTTGACCAGCAAACAGTCCCGCCATCCCGACGACACCGTAAGCGAACGTGTAGTCGAGCAGGAACTGGACAGGCGTGAAGATATAGGCCCCGAACAGCAGTTGCAGCGTTCCGACAAGTGCACCGGTCGCAAGTCCGCCTTTCAAACCGTGACGATACGCCATGACGAAAATCGGCAACATCGCCAAGCTGATTGACCCGCCTTGCGGCATCCGGAACGGGATGAGCAAATCAAAAATCAAACCGAGTGCGGCGAACAATGAGATTTCAATGAGCGCCTGTAATTTTAAACGTTGTTTCATCTATTTCCCTCCTTAAAATATGAGCGAACGACAAAAAGCAGCATGACGTAAACGCCATGCTGCTATCGAGTAGCAACGTGCATTTTCGCCACATCCCTACGTCCGTGTGAACGGAACAGGTTCAAAGGGTTAGCGTATGCCTCTCAGCCACAGAATGTGACACCCCTTGCGACAATATTTGTTGTTCTATGGACGATTATACACGAGATGCGTTGCGAATGCTATCGATTGCATCTTTATAGCTCGGCTCGTTATAGATGGCCGAGCCGGCCACGAGCACGTCAGCACCGGCATCGATACATAATTTCGCAGTCTCCGCGTTGACGCCGCCGTCAATCTCGATTTCAAAGTCGAGACGGCGCGCTTGGCGCATCTCGTTCAACGCCGCGATTTTCGGCACGACCGATTCGATGAACTTCTGACCCCCAAAGCCAGGGTTCACCGTCATGAGAAGTACCATGTCGACGTCACCGAGCACGTGTTCAATCAATGACAGCGGCGTATGCGGGTTGAGAACGACGCCACACTTGGCTCCGGCCGCCTTAATTTGTTGAAGCACGCGATGCAAATGGTTCGTCGCTTCGACGTGGACGGTGACGATGTCCGCTCCCGCCTTGATGAAGTCTTCGACGAAGCGCTCCGGTTGGTCGATCATCAAGTGGACGTCTAACACCATGTCCGACTTCTTCCGTAAGCTCGCGAGCACCGGGAGACCGATCGAGATGTTCGGGACGAATTGACCGTCCATGACGTCAAAATGGATATAATCCGCGCCGGCCTCTTGGACCGCCTTCACTTCTGCCTCTAGGTTGGCGAAGTCCGCCGCTAAAATCGAGGGTGCAATTTTAATCATGTCAGTACCTCCGTTGTCTATCGTTTAACTCTGCCATAAACGTAACATAATTCTCATAACGGGTGGAAGCGATTTCTCCCGCCTCGACGGCCGCTTTGACGGCACAACCCGGTTCGTTCAAATGGGCACAGCCTCGGAACTTACAGTCGTCGTGCCGCTCGACGAACTCAGGGAAGCACCAGCGCATCTCCTCGACTTCGAGTTCTTCTGGGAACTCGAGGCTTGAGAAACCAGGCGTGTCAGCGACGAGCCCGTCAGCGAGCGTGATGAGCGTGACGTGACGCGTCGTGTGCTTGCCTCGGCCGAGCGACTTCGAGATTTTCCCGGTCGCGAGTTCTAGTTCCGGCGCGACCGCGTTCAAGAGCGAACTCTTGCCGACTCCGGTCTGTCCGGCAAACACGCTCGTCTTCTCTTTAAACGACCCACGAATTTGTTCAATCCCCGACCCGGTCTCCGTCGACGTCTCGATGACCTCATAGCCGATTGACCGATATAAGGCCGCTGCCGCTTGAATCGTTTCGAGTTCCGACTCCGTCAACAAGTCCATTTTCGTTAAGACAATAATCGGATGGACTTGCTTCGATTCGATTAAGACGAGGAAACGGTCGAGCAGATGGAACGAGAATGCCGGTTCCTTGACCGAGAACAGCAAGAACGCTTGATCGATGTTAGCGATCGGCGGGCGGACGAGATGGTTCGACCGCTCATCGACGGCCAAGATATAGCCTGTGCCGTCCCCTTGGTCTTGAATATCGACATCGTCGCCGACGACCGGCGAGATGTTCCGGTTGCGGAAATTGCCGCGGGCGCGACAACGGATCTCTTGTTTCTCTTCCGTCATGACATCATAAAACCCGCCTTGTAATCGAATAATCGTACCTTTCATCCTATGACCTCCTTAGAAAAAGAGGCGACGCGCGCGCCACCTCTTCATTGTGAATCTTTTGCTTGTGCGTACGTCACCGTATCCGTCCGGACGACTTCCCCGTCGACTTCGATCGTCGCGGTTCCGACTTCGTCCGGTGCAATGACGAGCGTATACGAGTAAGTCGTCGTCTCCGTTATCTTATCACGCAACACTTCGACTTCGCCACGGGCGTCTACCGTCCGAATGACGACCTCGAGTGCCACAGGTTCTTCGCCTTCAGCAGGCGGATCGATTTCGACGTTGACTTCCCGTTCAATCGAGACGTCGGTCGGTTCGACCCCTTGCGACACGATGACGGTCAATTCCGTCCCCGGGTCGACGGCTGTTCCGGCCGTCGGTAACTGACGAATGATTTGGTTGGCGGGCACGCTCGTTGAATACTCGTCTCGTTTGACGATTTTCAAGCTATTCTGTTCGGCGTACGTCGTCGCTTCCTCAAACGTATACCCGGCTAAATTGGCGAGTTCGACTTTATTGCTACCGGTCGAGACGACGAGCGTCACCGTCTCTTCAGACGGGACGACCTCGTTGTCCGGAGCAATCGACTGGGAGATGACATCGCCGCTATCGACCGTCTCCGACGCCTCGGATTGAATTTCGATATCCGCAAAGTCGAGGTCTTTGAGCGTCCGCTCGGCCGCCGACTGAGACAATCCTTCGACGTCCGGCATCGCGACCGTCTCTTTCCCGGCCGACACGACAATCGTCACGGTCGTTCCGCGTTTCGGTTTCCGACCGGCTTGCGGTGTCTGCGAAATGACGTCGCCAGCGGCGATGTTATCGCTCGCCCGCTCTGTCGCTTCGACGACAAAACCGGCTGTTTCGAGTTCGGTCGTCGCTTCGTCGTTCGTCATCCCGACGACGTCTGGCACGACGGCACGGGACATCTCATCGGCGATGACATATGCCCCGATTCCGCCGCCAATCAACAAGAAGAGGAGTAGGAGCCAAAGCCACCACTTCTTCTTCCGTTTCGGCTTCGGGTTCGCTGTCTCAGGTTCGCTCGGTGCGACCGGTTGTTCCGGTGTCTCTTTGACGTTCGGTTCGTCCGGGACGACCGGTGACATGACGAGCGTCTGATCGAATGCGTCCTGTTCCGTACTGAGGCGTTTCGGTTCGTTCGCACGTTCCGGGTCGAGCGCCGTCATGCAATCCTTCTTAAAGGCGGCGACCGATGTGTGACGGGCGCCCGGTGATTTCGCCAGCGCCTGCATGATGCAGTTCTCAAGCGCTTGCGGGATGTTCGGGTTCAAATCCATCGGTCGAATCGGGTCGTCTTGCAAATGTTGAAGTGCGACGGCGACTGGCGTCTCGCCGATGAACGGAACGCGTCCGGTCACGAGTTCATACAGGACGGCACCGAGTGAATAAATATCTGACTTCTCATCGGCGAACTTTCCGCGCGCCTGTTCTGGAGAAAAGTAATGGACCGAGCCGAGCACTGACATCGTATGGGTCAGCGTCGCGTTCGACATGGCCACCGCAATCCCAAAGTCCGTCACTTTGACGTTGCCGCTCTGATCGATCATCATGTTTTGCGGTTTGATGTCCCGATGAATGATTCGATTCGCATGGGCATGGTCGATGGCATCACAAATCTGTCCCATGATGCGAAGCGCCTCGTCGACAGATATGTACTCTTCTTGCAAATATTGTTTGAGCGTCATCCCATCGACGTGTTCCATGACGATGTAATAGATGTCACGCTCGTCTCCGACGTCGTAGATGGCGACGATATTCGGATGGTTCAGACTAGTCGCCGCGTGGGCTTCCCGTTCGAACCGGCGTATAAATTGTTCGTTATGCGAGAATTCAGATCGCAACACCTTGATGGCGACGGTTCGGTTTAAAATCTCATCGTGAGCCCGGTAGACATTTGCCATGCCGCCGCTGCCGATTTGCTGTTCGATCCGATAACGATCGTTGATTCGTTCTCCACTTCGCATCGGATTCATCCTCTCTTTCTATCTGTGAACTGGACGAGGGCAACGGTGATGTTGTCACTCCCACCCAAACGGTTGGCTTGATCGATCAATTGATCCGCCTTGACGTCCGCCGAGACGGGACGTTTCAAGACTTGCTTGATTTCCTCATCAGTCAAATGAGTCGTCAAGCCGTCCGTACAGATTAAAATCGTGTCAAACTCGGGTTCGGCAAACACTTGCAGATCAGGTTCGACATGCTCATTCGAGCCGATTGAACGGGTGATAATGTTACGTTTCGGATGGACGCGCATCTCTTCCTCGGTCAATTCGCCGAGTTGTTTCAACACGTTCACGTAGGAATGATCTTCCGTCAATTGCTGCAGCTTATCATCTCTCAAGGCATATACACGACTATCCCCGACGTGGACGATGACGATCGTCTCGTCGTGCCAACAGACACCGGCAATCGTCGTCCCCATCATGAGGAGGTTGGCTTGTTTCGAGAAATCGAGCACTTGATCATTGGCCAGTTCCACGTTTTGGCGGAACCAATTCTCCATCTCCATCGGCGAGGCCGGAAGCGTCGAGAAGGCACGGCGAAACTGCTCGATGACGAGCTGACTCGCGACCTCCCCGGCTTCATGTCCCCCCATCCCGTCGGCCACGAGAGCAATTCCGGCATGTTCGTCCCCTAAAATCAAGACGGCATCCTCGTTCTGTGCTCTCACTTGGCCTCGGTCGGTTCGGTATGCTAATTCCATCTTCGTGATTACCTCGTTTCTTGTTCGCGCTCCTTCGCTCGAAGCTGCCCACAAGCCGCATCGATATCCGAACCTTGTTCGCGACGAATCGTCACGTTCACTTTTCGATCTTTGAGCACTTTTTCAAAGGCAAAAATTTGTTTACGTGGTGTGCGGACGTAATCGCGCTCGAGCACGTGGTTGACTGGAATCAAGTTGACGTGGCATTTGACGCCTTTCAACAAGTCAGCGAGTTGATGCGCGTGTTCTTCCGTGTCGTTAACCCCGCCGAATAAACCGTATTCGAACGTGATGCGGCGACCGCTCTTCTCTGTATAGTAGTTGACGGCTTCCATCAACTTGTCCAAGTTGTAAGCACGGTTGATTGGCATAAGGCGTGTCCGAATCTCCGTCGTCGGCGCGTGAAGCGAGATTGCGAAGTTGATGCGCATGCCTTCATCGGCAAACTTGTAAATCTTCGGTACGATCCCACTCGTCGACACGGTGATGTGACGTGAACCGATGTTCAAGCCGTCATCGTGGTTGACCGTGCGCAAGAAGCGCATCAATTCGTCGTAGTTATCGAACGGTTCGCCGATTCCCATGACGACGACCGAGTCGACCCGCTCTTCGCTCGCGTCGAGCGCGCGCTGGACGTCGAGGACTTGGGCCGTGATTTCACCGGCCTCTAAGTTACGTTTCAAACCACCGAGCGTCGAAGCACAGAACGTGCAACCGATGCGGCAGCCGACTTGCGTCGTGACACAGACCGAGTTTCCGTACTCATGGCGCATGAGTACCGTCTCGATAGAATAACCGTCTTGAAGCTCGAACAAGAACTTGATTGTCCCGTCCTTTGATTCTTGACGGACGAGTTCTTTCAATGTCGTCAATTGGAACGCCGCGTCTAATTTCTCGCGGAGCGGTTTCGAGACGTTCGTCATATCGTCGAACGATGTCACACGCTTGACGTACATCCAGTCATATAACTGTTTCGCGCGGAACGATTTTTCTCCTGCCTCAATCAGCCATTGTTCGAGCTCTGAGTACGTGAGGGAATAGAGTGACGGCTTGGCACCGACTAATGGATTTTTTTCAACTGCTTTTGGATTCATGTTTATACCTCTTTCTTGAATGCGGCGATATAGAAACCGTCCGTCCCGAACGACGTCGGGAGTAATTTGAGTTCAGCGCGGTCCGATGACATCATCGGGTGCAATACTTGTGGAAGACGGTCTTGGAGTGTCTCATCCCACGTCAATCCGTTCGACAAAATGTAATCTGCCTGCTGTTCATTCTCAGTAGGGTCGATGGTACATGTCGAGTACACTAGCGTACCACCTCGTTTAAGCAGTGGCAAGACGGCGTCAATGATTTCACGTTGGACTTTCGGCAGTCCGGCGAGGGCGGACTTGTCTTTCGTCCATTTGATATCGGGCTTGCGACGGATGACACCGAGTCCCGAGCATGGGACGTCGAGTAAAATCCGGTCGAAGCTCTCCGGTTCAAATTTATCCCCGGCCTGGCGGGCATCGAGGGCAAGTGCGGTCACTCCATCGATATGCAGACGCTTCGCTTGACGTTCAATCAACTTCGCTTTATGCGGATGCAAGTCGAGGGCGACGAGCGTTCCACCGTCCATGCGTTCTGCCGTATGCATCGCTTTTCCACCTGGTGCGGCACACGCATCGAGGACGCGTTCCATTTTCCCGGCTTGAAGCGCATCGGCGACGATCATCGAGCTCTCATCTTGAATCGACAACAAGCCCATATCGATGAACGCTGTCGAGTGAACGTTTCCGGATTCGATGATGAGTCCGTCCGCTGACAGCTCCGAGCGTGTCGCGACGACATCGACTTCGGCGAGCCGTTCAATCATCTCTTCGACCGTGACGCGCTGGCGGTTGACCCGAACCGTGACCGGAGCAGGCTCATTGTTTAATTTACACATCGCCTCGGTCGCTTCGACACCGTACGTTTCCACCCATTCGGCGACGAGCCAATCGGGATGGCTATGTTCGATGGCAATCCGTTCAGCGTCCGGAAGCGTGCTCAAATCCGGGAACCCGTCCCGAATGACGTTGCGCAACACGCCGTTGACGAACTTACCGGTACCCGAATGGCCCCGTTTTTTCGCAATCTCGACCGCTTCGTGCAAGACGGCCCGATCCGGAATCTTGTCGAGGTAAAACAGTTGATAGACACTCATCCGTAAGAGCGGCAAGACGAAACGGTCCAATTTTTTCGGGTTTTGAACCCGCTTCTCTAAAATATAATCGAGCGTCCGTTTCCGGCCGAGCGTCCCATAGACGAGCTCTGTGTATAGGCCGACATCTTTCGTCGCCAATTTCTTCTGTTTCAATAAATCGTTGACCGCAATCGTCGAATAGGCGCCGCCTTGTTCGATTTTGATTAGCGTATCCAGTGCTGCAACTCGTACGTTCATATTATCCTCCTAGTCGATCGCCGACTTGTAACTTTTGGCCGGCCCCACGCATAAATGTGGCCCCGTCCATTCGTTTTTTACCAGATGGTTGCAAGTCGACCACTTTAATGGCGACCGCGTCGCCTGTCGCGACGACAAATCCATCCTCTTCAAGTCGTACAATCGTTCCCGGTTCACCCGTCCCTGTCGTTTTCGACCCGAAGAACAGTTTGACCCGTTCCCCGGCAATCGTCGTATACGCCGTCGGGAACGGATTCATCCCTCTGATGTGGTTATAAATATCTGCACCGGCACGGGTCCAGTCAATCTGTTCCCGCTCTCGGCTAATGTTCGGTGCGAACGTGACGTCACGCTCGTCTTGCGGTACGGCTTCAATCCAACCAGCGAGGAAGGCAGGAAGCGTCTTGAGCAACAAGTCTGATCCTGCGACCGCGAGCTTGTCGAACAACGTACCGACCGTGTCCAATTCTTCAATCGGGACGACCGTGTTGGCAATCATGTCGCCAGCATCGAGCTTATCGACCATATACATGATGGTGACACCCGTCTCTTTGTCCCCATCGAGGATGGCTTGATGAATCGGCGCGCCACCTCGATATTTCGGCAACAGCGAGGCATGGACGTTGATGGCGCCATGTTTCGGTGCTTCTAACAGTTCGGTCGGGACGATTTGTCCGTACGCCGCCGTCACAATCAAGTCCGGTTCGAGTGCCAAGATATCCGCGTAATCGGTCCGCACCTTTTCAGGCTGTAACACCGGGATATTGTGGCGCAGGGCACACTCTTTCACCGGCGTCGGTTTCAGTTCGCGTTTACGGCCGACCGGTTTGTCCGGTTGCGAGACGACACCTACGACATTGTATCCTTCTTCGAGCAAGCGCTCAAGTACGGATACGGCAAACGTCGGCGTCCCCATGAAGACGATACGCTGATCCGTCCCTTTGTCCGGCACGGCGAGCTTGTCCGTGAACAATACTCCGTCCAAATGGTCGATCTCATGTTGAATCGCCCGAGCGAAGAATCCGCTCGCCTTCACTTGTTGGGTGCGGCCTTTCAAATCCTGCGTCTTGACGACGATCGTCTCATGCCGTTCGACGAAACCGAACTCACCCGGGATACTCAAGCAGCCTTCAAGACCGATCTCGGTCCCGGACGTCTCGATGATTTCCGGATTGATCAACACGAGCGGTCCCGTCTCATCATCCGTATGGACGACAGCGAGCCGTTGATTCAAATTGACCTGTGGGGCGGCCACGCCGACCCCATCATATTCATACATCGTGTCGAACAGTCGATCGACCGTCTGACGCAATTTTTTATCAAACTTTGTCACCGGATCACACGTGACCCGTAAAATCTCATTTGGAATCTCTACTACTTTATACATCTGGTTCCACCTCACATGAATACGTATGGGTTTACGTCGATACTCAATTGATATTCTTTTTTGCTAATCGCCTTTGCCCGTGCCTGTTGCAGCGTGGCGAGGACCGGATATAACGCTTCCGGATGTTTCGTCTTGATGAACAACTGATAGCGGAACAAGTTCTTCAGTTTCGACAACGGTGCCGGCATCGGCCCGTTCAGTCGCGACTGGGCCACGTGCGCCTCGACGAAATCGGCGGCGAACAGCTCGGCCTCGGCTTGGGCGACGAGCGGACTTTCCGCCGCGAACGTGACGAGCGTGACGTACCAATATGGGGGATGATTACCGACTTGGCGCAGTTGCATCTCCCGGGCGTAAAACGATTCATAATCATGTTCACTCGCCGTCTCGATGACATAATGGTCCGGGTTGTACGTCTGAACGTACGCCTCACCCGGCAGACTACCGCGTCCGGCCCGACCGGCGACTTGGGTCACGAGTTGGAACGTACGCTCGGTCGCCCGGAAATCGGGCATGCCGAGCGTCGCATCCGCCGCGAGCACGCCGACGAGCGTGACGTTCGGGAAATCGAGCCCTTTGGCGATCATCTGGGTACCGAGCAAAATGTCGGCCTCCCCATCCTCAAAGCGTTTCAATAGTTGTTCGTGCGACCCTTTGCGTGACGTCGTGTCTTGGTCCATCCGAATGATCCGCGCCTCAGGGATGCGATTCAACAGCTCGGTCTCGATCTTTTGCGTCCCGGTGCCGAACTGTTTGATTTTCTTGCTGTCACACGACGGGCACTTCGACGGCATACCGATCTCATAGCCGCAGTAGTGGCATTTGAGCCGGTCGCCGTGTTGGTGATACGTCAAGTTGACGGCGCAATGCGGACAGGTAAGCCCTTCCCCACAGTCGCGACACATGACGAACGTCGTGAAACCACGACGGTTGAGCAAGATGACGCACTGTTCTTTTTTCGCGATGCGGTCGTTGATGGCGACAAATAAATCTTCTGAAAACATCGTCGTGTTGCCTTTGGCGAGCTCACGCCGCATGTCGATAATATGGACAGGCGGCATCTCGCCACCGTACCGTTCGCTCAGTTGCAAATAGCGATAGACGCCTTTTTGGGCGCGGGCGTAAGACTCGAGTGAAGGGGTCGCACTTCCGAGGACGACCGGGCACTCGTGGTACTCGGCCCGCCAAATCGCGACGTCACGCGCATGATAGCGCGGATTCTCTTCTTGCTTGTACGTCGTCTCATGCTCTTCGTCCAAGATGATGAGGCCGATGTTTTCGAGCGGTGCGAAAATCGCCGAGCGTGCCCCGACGACGACATCGACTTCACGTCGTTTGATTTTGCGCCACTCGTCATATTTCTCTCCTTGTGACAAGGCGCTATGGAGCACGGCGACCCGGTCTCCGAAGCGACGTTTGAATCGTTTGACCATCATCGGCGTGAGCGAGATTTCCGGGACGAGCAAAATCGCCTGCTTGCCGTCATCGACGACTTGACCGATCGCTTCTAAATAGACCTCGGTCTTCCCACTGCCGGTGACACCGTGCAAGAGTAACGTCTCCCCGGCTTCCGCATCGCGGATGGCATGGACGGCCTTGGCTTGACTTTCATTCAGTTCGACCGTCTCGATGACCTGTTCAATCGTGGCGTACGGGTCGCGGTTCAGTTCGACCTCGGTCACTTTGACGGCACGGAGCGACTCCATCTTTTGCAGTTGTGCGCGCGACAAGCCAATTTGACGTAACGACGACCAATACATCCGCGGGACGTCCTTTAGCAACTGAATCGCTTCTTGTTGTTTCTTCGCCCGGGCCGGGATGAGCGTCGCATCGATGAGTTCGATGACGAGGTCCGTCTTCACCGTCCGTTTCTCTTTTAACACCGGCGCGAGCAAGATGTCCCCTTTTTTGGCGAGCGCCAAGATGATGGACTGCGTCTCTTTCGGATACTCCGAAAGATGGGTACCGGCTCGAACGCCGTCCGGGAGCGTCTCGCCTTTAATCTCTTTGTCGTAACTCACTTTCAGCGCTGCCGGCAACATAGCGAGGAGTGCCGACGACCGGAAACAGAGCGTCGTCTCTTTCACATGGGTCGATAAGTCGAGCAACTCGTCCGTCAGTGATGATTCTTCATCTAATAGGGCTTCGAGCGGTTTCAACCCTTCGCGCGTCCCTTCAGAGACACCGGTAACGATTCCGAGCAGGCGTCGTGAGCCGAACGGGACCGAGACACGCATGCCCGGTTCGATTAACGTCTCGAACTGGGGCGGCACTTCATAATCGAACGGACGGTCGATCGTGATGACGGGCGCATCGACATGGACGTGGGCGATCATCGCAAATCTTCCTTAAAATGTGTGAGCAACTCGACAGCGAGTGCACGTTTGCTCTGTCGCGGTAAGCGGACATGAGCCCCGTCCGCCCGAAACAACGTGACTTCGTTGTCATCGGCGCGGAAGCCGATATCTGGCTGGGACACATCGTTGGCGACGAGATAGTCAACCCGTTTACGAGCGATTTTATCGCGGGCGTGTTGCTCGAGATTCTCCGTCTCGGCCGCAAAACCGACGAGGAGCTGATGCGTCTTCTTCTCCCCGAGCGTCTTCAAGATGTCGGTCGTCTCTTCGAGTTCGATCGTCAACGGGCCGTGCACTTTTTTATGTTTCTCGCTATGGACCGTCTTCGGGCGATAGTCGGCGACGGCGGCCGATTTGATGACGAGGTCTTGGTCATCGAAACGCGCGAGCACCGTCTCGAGCATATCCGTGCCTGATTCGACGGCGATGGCGGTCACGCCGTCCGGTACGGGTACTTGCAGCGGTCCGTGGACGAGCGTGACGTGTGCGCCCATATCGCGGGCAGCCGCGGCGAGCGCGACGCCCATCTTGCCAGAGGAGTCGTTCGATAAAAAGCGGACCGGGTCGATGCGTTCGACCGTCGGACCGGCCGTGATTAGCACGCGTTTCCCGAGCAGATGTTTCGGGACGAACTGGCTCTCGACGATACGGACGAGGTCTTCCGGTTCCGGAAGGCGTCCGCCACCGATCCACCCGCACGCGAGATTGCCGACGCCCGGTTCGATGATTTGATAGCCGAACGTTTTGAGCGTCTCGATATTGCGGCGCGTGGCCGGATGTTCGAGCATATTGACGTTCATCGCCGGTGAGACGATGACGGGACACTTGGCCGCTAAAATCGAGGTCGTGATGAAGTCATCGGCAATACCGGCTGCGAGTTTCGCAATCATGTTCGCCGTGGCGGGTGCAACGACGATCAAGTCACTCGTATCGACGACGTCGATGTGGGCGATTTTGGTCGGATCGTGTTCCTCGAACACGTCGGTGTATACCGGATTTCGGCTGAGCGCCTGAAACGTCGCTTTGCCGACGAATTCTTCGGCTGACGCGGTCATCGCCACTCGAACGTTCGCACCGGCCTGGACGAGTTTCGACGTGAGCGCGCACGCCTTATACGCCGCGATACCGCCGCTCACACAAAGCAAGATATTCCGATCGTTCAACATTCACAATTCTCCCCCTTATAGACAATGAGACCCAAGTCGCATCCGACTTGGGTCACACTTCATCCGTTGTTTTTTTCGTTCGTGATGATTGTCGTGTCACCCGAATACAATTCTTCTAGCGCTTGACCGACCGGCTTATACGATTTTGGCGCGGCGATTTTTGTTGCTTTTCCGTCCTGGATTTGGCGGGCCCGCTTCGCGGCCACCGTGACGATTGTGTATTTCGACGGGATGATACGTTGTAAGGCATCAATCGAAGGGTATAACATTAAATGACCTCCATCATGGCTTTTTTATAGAGAGACGCGACACGTTCACGTTTACAATGTTCGGCCGTCACGATCGCTTTGATACGATCGATCGCTTTATCCACTTCATCATTCGTAACGACGTAATCGTATGCATCCATCAATTCAATTTCTTCCCGGGCGACGAGCAAGCGTTGCTTGATCACGTCTTCCGATTCCGTGCCTCGACCGACTAAGCGGTTACGTAGTTCTTGCAGGCTTGGCGGAGCCAAGAATAAAAAGACCGCTTCCGGGAAACGCTCTTTCACTTGGAAAGCGCCCTGGACTTCAATCTCGAGGATGACGTCCTTCCCGCTTTCGAGTGTCTCACGAACCCATTCAACCGGTGTCCCATAATAGTTGCCGACAAATTCAGCGTGCTCGAGCAATTGTTTATGCTCGATCATGTGTTCAAATTGTTCTCTCGTCTTAAAGAAGTAGTGTACGCCTTCCACTTCTCCTTCGCGCGGTTTGCGGGTCGTCGCCGAGACCGAATATTGAAGGTTGTTGTCCTTCTCTTCACGGAGTACTCGACAAACGGTACCTTTCCCGACGCCGCTCGGGCCAGACAAGACGATTAATAATCCTCGTTCTTTAAAATTCACTGCAAGACCTCCATCTTCTAACATCACATTTAATTATAATAGCAGTCAATCAATTGTTCCGGCAAGAAGAAGTTCGGATTTCCTACTTCATCGTACCATATTTTCCGTGAATCTGATAACGTAGAGACAGAAAAAGAACAAAGGTGATGAGACTAGTGGCATATGATGGATTAATGACATATCGTGTCGTAACAGAATTACAAGCGCTCGTCGGGGGGCGCATCAATCGCGTGCACCAACCGTATTCGCTCGATTTGATGATTCAAGTCCGCTCGAACCGCCAAAGCGTCCAATTGCTCGTTTCGGCGAATGCGATGTACGCACGGCTCCAACTGACCGACAACCCGACCAAGAACCCGCAAGAACCGCCGATGTTTTGTATGATGCTCCGAAAACACATCGAAGGCGGCTTCATCACGGCAATCGAACAAGTCGGACGTGACCGTGTCATCGTCCTGTCGATCCGTTCACGAAACGAGCTCGGCGACGAAGAGAATAAGAAAGTGTATATCGAACTGATGGGGCGTCACTCGAACGTCGTCTTGACGAACGAGGACGGCAAGATTTTAGACGCCATCAAACATCTCCCGCCGTCACAAAACACGTACCGGACAATCATGCCGGGCAGCGAGTACTTACTGCCACCGGCCCAAGACAAGTGCGATCCGTTGACGGAGCGTGAAGCCGGTTTGAAACGTATCGACTGGAACGCCGGCTCGCTCGACAAGCAGCTCGTGTCCAGTTTCGCCGGGCTTAGCCCGCAAATCGCCCAAGAGATCGTCCACCGGGCCAAACTCCCGAACCGGGCCAGCATCGAGGAGTCGTTCGTCAGCGTGATGAGCGACCTCGAAGGCCCTTACGTCTTCCAACAGCTCGCGTCGGGCAAAGAGCGCTTCAGTCCAATCGTGCTCACGTCCGGTGAGATCACCTCTGAAGAGCGCTATGAGACGAGCAAAGACGTGCTCGACCGTTTCTTCTATGAAAAAGCGAACCGCGACCGCGTCAAACAACAAGCTCACGATGTCGAGCGTCTGCTCAAGTCCGAGCTTGAGAAAAACCTATTGAAGCGCAAGCGACTGCTTGACGATTTGAAGGCGACGGAACGTTCCGACGAACTTCAGAAATACGGGGAGCTGTTGACAACATACTTGTTCCAGCTCGAGAAAGGCATGACCGTCGCCCACGTCGTCGATTATTACGACGAGGAAGGCGGCATGATCGACATCCCGCTCAACAAGCTCAAGACACCGAACGAGAACGCACAAGCGTACTACAAGAAATACAACAAGTTGAAAGTCGCCAAAGTCGAAGTGCAGAAACAAATCGAATTGAACGACGCCGAAATTGAGTATTTAGAGACGCTCGTCGCCCAGCTCGACGTCGCCTCACCGGCCGATATCGTCGAGATTCGAGAAGAGTTGGCCGAAGGCGGCTACATGAAGCAACGGAATCAAAAGAAGAAACAGACGAAGAAAATTTCGCTCGAGGCGTATACGTCGTCGACGGGGACAGAGTTCTTCGTCGGGAAGAACAATACGCAAAACGATCATTTGACGTTCAAGTTCGCCCGTCGCGACGAGATTTGGCTTCATGTGAAAGATATTCCCGGATCCCACGTCATCATCCGTTCGGGCGAACCTGACGAGACGACGTTGCTCGAGGCGGCAACCGTCGCCGCCTATTTCTCGAAGGCCCGTGCCTCGAGCGGTGTGCCGGTCGATTACACGAAAGCACGTTACGTGAAAAAGCCGAGCGGTGCCAAGCCTGGATTCGTCATCTATACGGACCAGCAGACAGTGTACGTCACGCCGGATGAGCGGCTCGTCAAATCACTCCAGCAATGAGTTCTGGCCACGTCACATGACGTGGCTTTTTCTTGTTAGCCCATGGTCACTCGTCCTCTCGGCGCCCACGCTTTCCGCAGGCAACCCCGGAGCCGCATCGCGACTCAATGTCGCTGCTGGGTCTCCGTTGGGTTGCTTTCCTGCAGGAGTCGGGACGCCGGCGGACGAACGAAAGGATTGGTACACGTCTGATCGACAGGCGAGCAGACACATGCCAAGGCCGGCACCCGAACTCCTAGGGGATAGCGATGCAAGGATGACCCTGTAAAGTGCGGCACGCACTGCGGAGGCATCCGCATCGCCCCAGGAACGGAAGGTGTCGCCAAAGGCATGTGTAAATATGACATGTCCACTTACATTGACAACAAGTAAAGGCCCCGTCGCTAAAACGGGGCCTTCGTTTATTTCGGATTATGTTTGAACGCTTCGAGCTGTTCATGATAGTCGAGCAAGTGCCCGTGTAAAATTTCAGAAACGGATAAATCCTCATGCGGCAACGTGAACAGCGCATGCGGCTTGTCACACGTATAAAGGATATCGTGATGATGCGCGAGGAGGTATAAAAACTCGGACTCGAACACCCGGCGTTCTTCCTCGTCCATGACCAATAGCGCCTCCCGATGTTCAGCGAGACTCTCGAGCAACAAGACGAGCTTGTCCTCAAGGTGAATCAATAACCGGTATTGCTTCATCGTCAAATGCTTCAATTTCACGTTCGTCACTTTCATATCCTCTTGGAGCATCATGTGCAGCTCCTGATGGCCGAGGATACGGGCCCGCGTCTCGAGCAACTCGGACGGGGACCCGACGAGCTCGCGCCAGTGCTGGAACATATACGCCGACGTCTTCCGAATCTCACTGAGCAACCGCTCCTCGTAACGAGGCGGCATGAACGCATAGTTGACACCGAGCGAGACGAAGACACCGACGGCCGTCAACAATGAACGGGTCCACGCATAGTGGAAGAAGTCGGTCGTCGGGTTCTCGAGCATGAGCACGATCGCGAACGCCGCATACGTCGACATGTGCGTCTTATCGAACGTCGTATTGAGCGTGAGCGCGACGATGACGGCGAGCCCGATTGAAATCGGGTTGACCCCGAACGCATAGACGATCAGGAGACCGCACATGAGCCCGACCATCGTTCCGAAGATGCGGCTGAAGACGATTTTCGATGACCGCTTCACGGTCGGTTGCATCGCGACGACGGCCGCGATGGCCCCCATGCCTGAATAGATGCCGAACACGTACCAGGACAAAGCGATGGTGATGGCGACGGCGATGCCGGTTTTCAAAGTTCGAAGTCCGACTTTTGGGATGTAACGTTTGTTCATCATTTAAGCTCGACCTTTCCTGTCTCGGAAATGAGTTCGATGTTTGGTCGGTTCGAGTTCGACAGATGGTACACGCCGCCCCCGATTTCGTTGAACCGTTCCGACGCCGTCACGTTGCCTGTGGTCGTGACGTTCACTTGTCCGGTCGCATTACGCGGCGCGTACGCGAGCGTCCCCGCCTCCGTCTGAATCGTCATGCTTTGATTGACGACGATGTCGCTCACGGTCGCGTTCCGATATGAACGGATATCTCCCGTGACGACACGGACGGTTTCGAGTGTCGTATCACTCCGTGTTTCGACGCGAAGCCGATCACTTTCGAGTTTTTTTACATTAACGGCGTTCGCCTCCAAGACAATCGTCTTGGCAATCAATCCTTGGCCGGTCACTTGCTCGGCCTCGACTTCAATCGATGTCATCGAGCTCGGCAAGGCGACTCGGATTTTATAACGGGATGGTTCATCACTCGCCCGACTACCGAATTGACTGAATTGGCCGTAGCGCTCGACGACCGAAATCGTATCGCCGACCGATTTGACTTTGATGCGACGCTCTTTCGAGTTCGTCTGTAACACATCAATGTGGACTTTCTCATTCGTGCTACGAACGAATTCGACATTGCCGTGCGCCGTCTCGAGCCGAAGTTTCTTCATTTGATAGCGGTCCTCGTACGTGTCCCCAAGTGCCAACACGTGACTGAATATGAATAAATTCAAGAAGAAAATGAGGGGCAAGACGGTGAGGACGAGTCCGAACGCAAGTTTACGATGTTTCGGGATCGCTTGAAAACGGACTTTCAAGGATTTCCCCTTCATTCTAGAATACGCCATACACATCTCCTTTATTGACTGCTTTCCCTATTCTAACATGTTCAGTATGCCATGTACCGAATAGAAAAAGAATCCGCCCGGAGGTGGATTCTCGTTACAGATTATGAAGATAAGACACGTTCGCTCCAACCTGTCGGATCGTTTCGCCAGTCCCGTAAGGAAGCATATTCTTCTTTACTGATGATTCGCTTCTTAACGGCAACGTCGAGCAAATCCGAAAGTGTAATCAGTGCATGCGCAGTGAAGCCGGAGTCTAACAGATTGATGGCGAGGCGGCTCAGACTATAGGAGAAAATCGCTTGAATCTTGACGACTTCCCCGCCGGCTTCCTCAATCGCTTTGGCGGCCTCGATGCTCGACGAGCCGGTCGACAACAAGTCTTCAATCACGACGACACGAGCCCCCGGTTCAAACCGGCCCTCGATTTGATTCCCTTTCCCATGTCCTTTCGCACTCGAACGGACATAGACGAGCGGCAACCCGAGCCGGTCGGCGACAAGCGTCGCATGAGGAATTCCCGCTGTCGCTGTCCCGGCGATGACGTCGACATCGAGCGGACGGATCACCTCAACGAGCGCGTCGATAATGAGGTTGCGGACGTCAGGATAGCTGAGCGTCAAGCGATTGTCACAATAAATCGGACTCTTCATCCCGCTCGACCACGTATACGGGTTTTCCGGTGACAGGGTCACGGCCTCGATTTGTAATAAAGCTTCAGCGATTTGTCTCATAAATTCGACTCCATTCTTGTAAGTAGTATGCATAGGCAGCGTTCGGGTCTTCAGCCCGGGTGATGGGTCGGCCGACGACGATGGCCGACACACCTGCGTCACGAGCCGCTTTCGGCGTGGCAATCCGGACTTGGTCGTCCGCTGTCTCGTTCATGCGGATACCGGGCGTCACGGTCAAAAATGACGAGCCGAGCGCTTGGCGAATCGAGTGGGCCTCATGCACGGACGCGACGACTCCGTCGAGCCCGGCCCGGTCGGCCATGGTAGCCTGGCGAAGGACGGCCTGTTCCAATCCCCCTTCGATGTGTAGCTCTTCGGCGAGCATTCGTTCATCGGTCGACGTCAACTGGGTGACCCCAATCAATTTCGTCGTATCGGTCACCTCGCGTAAACCGTCCAAGGCGTAACGCATCATCGTCTCGCCGCCGAGCGTATGGACGTTCGTCAACTCGACGCCGAGGCGGCCGATTTGACGGAGCGTCCGCCGTGCCGTCTCCGGGATGTCATGAACTTTGACGTCTAAAAAGACCGGGTACCCGCTGTCGACGAGTTGCTCGACAAAGCGGCCCCCTTCCCGATAGAACAGTTCCATCCCGACTTTGACGGCCGGTTTTTGTTCGATTCGTTCCAATAATCGGAACGCGTCGGCGCCCGTTTCGACATCAAGCGCGAGATACAGTCTGTTCATAAGCTTTCCCCCTGATGTCTAAAATATGATCGATCCCAAGTTCGTCAAGTCGTCCTGGTAACGCTTCAATGATTTCCTGACAGACGTAAGGATTTTCAAAATTGGCCGTTCCGACCGCGACTGCCGAAGCACCCGCATAAATGAACTCCAAGACGTCGTCGACCGTCCGCACGCCGCCCATCCCGATAATCGGGATCTCGACGGCCTGGGCGACCTCATAGACCATCCGAATGGCGACCGGTTTGACGGCCGGTCCAGACAAACCACCGATGCGGTTGGCGAGAATCGGCTGCCCGGTCGTGACGTCGATGCGCATCCCGACGAGCGTGTTGATCATCGTGATGCCATCGGCCCCAGCCGCTTCGACCGCTTTCGCCATCGCTGTGATTGACGTGACGTTCGGTGACAGTTTGACGTATACCGGTTTTGTTGACGCCGCTTTGACGAGTCGGGTCAATTCCGCCGCCATGTCGGGATCGGTCCCGAACTGCATCCCGCCGCACTTCACGTTCGGGCACGAGATGTTCAGTTCGAGCGCCTTGATGGTCGGGTCGGCACTGAGCTCTCGCGCGACATGAATGTACTCTTCGGGCGTCGAGCCGGCCACATTGGCGATAATCTCGGTATCAAACGCGGACAAGAACGGTAGTTTGTGTTCGATGATGGCGTCGACACCCGGGTTTTGGAGGCCGATGGCGTTCAACATGCCTTGTGCCGTCTCAGCGACCCGCGGCGTCCCGTTGCCGAACCGTGATTCGCCTGTCGCCGCCTTAATCATGATACCGCCAAGCATGGATA
The DNA here is from genome assembly GCF_018618275.1 of Exiguobacterium sp. s194. NCBI lineage: Bacteria > Bacillati > Bacillota > Bacilli > Caryophanales > Exiguobacterium > Exiguobacterium sp. s194. The sequence continues at coordinate 296,809 of NZ_JACSLT010000001.1, forward strand.
AGTCATAGAGTTTGGCGAACTCTTCCCCGAATCCGAAACAGCCTGATGCCGGCATAATCGGATTCTTTAACTGTAAGCCTGGCAAATCGACGTGTAGTCTCATAGCGTCACCTCTTCTGCCCGAAATACCGGTCCGTCACTGCACACTTTGACGTAACCGCCTGGCGCTTCGCACACGCAAGCGAAACAAGCACCGATGCCACACCCCATCCGATTCTCAATCGAGATATATCGCTCTTCGATATGTGACGCGGCGACCGCCTTCAGCATCGGTTCCGGCCCGCAGCTGAATAAGACATCGGCGTCGACCCGCGCGAGCGGACCTGTCACAAATCCCATTTCTCCATACGTTCCATCGACCGTCGTGATGATCGTCTCCCCAAGTTCACGGAACGCGTCTTCATAAAAAATGCTCGTTTTCGTATCAAACCCGAGAATTGCTACCGTCTCGATGCCACGGGCGGCGAGCAGGCGCCGCGTGTAGTAGAGCGGCGGCACCCCGATGCCCCCGCCGACGAGCACGACCCGTTTACCCGTCTGTTCAAGCGGGAAACCGTTACCGAGCGGTCCGAGGACGTCTAAGACGTCTCCCGTCCGACGCGCGGCCAAATCTGCCGTCCCGCTGCCGATCACTTTATACAGGAATGTGACGACGTTGTCTTCGACGTTCGCGACCGAGAGCGGCCGGCGCAACAGCTCTGACGTCTTCACATGGAAGAACGTGCCCGGCGCAACGGCCTGCGGTGCGATCTCGATTTTCATCTCCATCGTCGCGGTCGCAATCAATCGGTTCGATAAAATGGTCGCGAGTTGTCTCATACGGTCACCCCGAATGTCGTGAAGGCCGGTAAACTCGTCGTTTGGAACGACAGACTCTCGATGACTTGGAGCAGCGCCTCGACCGTGTCGAGCGACGTCAGGCAGAGCACCCCTTGCTCGGCCGCGGCCCGACGGATGATGAACCCGTCTTTCGTCGCAAGGGCGTCACGCGTCGTCGTGTTCAAGACGATATCGACTTCCCCTCGTTCGATGACGCTCAGCATCGTCTCTCCGGCCTCATTGATTTTCCCGACCGGGTGGACCGGCAAGCCATCTGTCGAAAGCGCATGCGCCGTGCCAGACGTGGCCATCAGGCGGAATCCGAGTCGGTTGAAACGGCGGGCGATGTCGAGCGCCTCTTCCTTGTCTTGGTCGGCGACCGTCAACAGGACGTTCCCTTTCAAGGCGATCGTCATGCCGGCGGCGACGAGTCCTTTATATAACGCCTTTTCGAGCGTGCGGTCTGTCGCCATGACTTCACCGGTCGATTTCATCTCCGGCCCAAGTGATGGGTCGACTTCTTTCAGTTTCGCGAAACTGAATACCGGGACTTTGACCGAAATCGCGTCCGCTTCCGGATGCAAGCCGGTCCCTAACCCGAGGTCTTTCAAACTCGTTCCGAGAATCGTCTGCGTGGCGATGCGTGCAACCGGAAGGCCCGTCACTTTCGAGATGAACGGGACGGTCCGGCTCGCCCGCGGGTTGACCTCGATGACGTATAAGTCGTCCGCGTAGACGAACTGGATATTGAGCAATCCTTTGATCCGGAACGCTTTGGCGAGTTTAATCGTGTAATCGACGACTTTCTGTTTTAACGCTTCGCTCAACCGCTGCGGCGGGTACACGGCAATCGAGTCGCCCGAGTGGACCCCGGCCCGTTCAATATGTTCCATGATGCCCGGGATGTAGACTTCCGTCCCGTCACAAATGGCGTCGACTTCAATCTCGATGCCCGTCAAGTAGCGGTCGATCAGGACGGGACGGTCTTTCGAGGCGACGACGGCGTGGCGCATATACCGTTCGAGCTCCGAGCGCTCATAAACGATTTCCATCGCCCGGCCGCCGAGGACGTATGATGGGCGGACGAGTACCGGATAGCCAAGCATGTCGGCACACGCGACGGCCTCTTCTACCGTGACCGCCGTCTTGCCTGGAGGCTGGGCGAGCTGTTCGGCCGAGAGCGTCGCTTCGAACGCTTTCCGGTCTTCGGCGCGGTCGATGTCTTCAAGCGATGTCCCTAAAATCTGGACCCCTTCTGCTTCGAGCGAGGCTGCCAAGTTGATGGCCGTCTGGCCACCGAACTGGACGATGACGCCGAGTGGCTGTTCGTTGCGGATGACCTCGAGTACGTCCTCGGTCGTAAGCGGTTCGAAGTAGAGTCGGTCCGAGATTGAGAAGTCGGTCGACACCGTCTCCGGGTTGTTGTTAATGATGATCGCTTCATAACCTGCGTCACGAATCGTCTGAATCGAGTGGACGGTCGCGTAGTCGAACTCGACACCTTGACCGATGCGGATCGGGCCCGAGCCGAGGACGAGAATCGACGGCTTGTCCGTCTTCACGGCCTCGTTCTCAACTTCGTACGTCCCGTAAAAGTATGGTGTCTCCGAGGCAAACTCAGCCGCACACGTGTCGACCATCTTGTACACCGGACGGATGCCCCAGTCGTTCCGAAGCGACGTCACCTTCTCCACGTTCTCGTTTATGATGCGGGCGATCATCTTATCGCTGAACCCGAGACGCTTCGTTTCGACGAGTCGTTCTTTCGTGAGCGGCTCAAGCCGGAGCGTCTCTTCATGTTGCCAAATCCGTGCGAGTTTCGATAGGAAGAAACGGTCAATTTTCGTCAGCTCATGCAACTGTTCCGTCGAATAACCGCGACGGAGTGCCTCATAAAGCATCCAGAGTCGCTCATCAGTCGGCGTCGTCAACTCGCGATCGAGCTCATCCGTCGTCAATTGTGCGAGCCGTGGTACGGCCAAGTCTTCTGTCCCGAGTTCAAGCGAACGGACAGCCTTAAGGAGCGCTTCCTCCAAGTTGCGGCCGATCGCCATCACTTCCCCGGTCGCTTTCATCTGAGTGCCGAGCCGGCGGTCAGCCGTCTCGAACTTATCGAAAGCGAAGCGCGGAATCTTAGCGACGACATAGTCGAGCGCCGGTTCGAACGAGGCGTAACTCGTCTCCGTCACCGGGTTCTTCAATTCTGACAACTTGTATCCGACCGCTACTTTCGCAGCCAACTTGGCGATCGGATATCCCGTCGCTTTCGAGGCGAGCGCCGAACTGCGGGAGACACGTGGGTTGACCTCGATGACGTAGTACGTGAAGCTGTCCGGGTCAAGGGCGAACTGGATGTTGCATCCCCCTTCGATGCCGAGAGCGCGGATGATGTCGAGTGAGACGCTGCGGAGCATCTGATAGTCGCGGTCCGACAGTGTCTGCGTCGGAGCGAAGACGATCGAGTCGCCCGTATGGACCCCGACCGGATCAAAGTTTTCCATCGCACAGACGATGATGGCCTGGTCGTTCGAATCGCGCATCACTTCATACTCGACTTCTTTCATGCCGGCAATCGATTTCTCGAGCAACACTTGTGTCACTGGACTCGCTTTCAGCCCTGATTCGACGAACTGTTCGAATTCATTCCGGTCATGGGCAATCCCGCCACCGGTTCCTCCGAGCGTGTACGCCGGACGGATGATAATCGGATAGCCGATCCGGTCGGCAAAGTCCCAAGCCGACTCGAGCGACTGCACGATTTCGCTTTCCGGGACCCCGTGGCCGAGCTTATACATGAGGTCGCGGAACTGTTCCCGGTCCTCAGCTTGTTCGATGGCCGATAATTTTGTCCCGAGCAATTCGACGCCGCAATCTTCAAGCACGCCGCGACGATCGAGTTCCATCGCCAAGTTGAGGCCGGTCTGGCCGCCGAGTGTGGCCAGGAGCGCGTCCGGTCGCTCTTGACGGATAATCCGTTCGACGAACTCCGGTTCGAGCGGTTCGATATAGACACGGTCCGCCGTCGTCGGGTCGGTCATGATCGTCGCCGGGTTCGAGTTGACGAGGATGACTTCATATCCTTCTTCTTTCAAGGCAAGACACGCCTGGGTACCAGCATAGTCAAATTCTGCCGCCTGTCCGATGACGATTGGGCCGGATCCGATTACAAGGATTTTCTGAATATCTGGTCTTTTTGGCATGTCACATTCCTACTTTCTGTTTGTTTTCTTGAACGAGTTGCATGAAACGGTCAAATAAATCGTTGGCGTCGTATGGACCCGGTGCTGCCTCGGGATGGTATTGGACCGAGAACGTCGGATGATGTAGATGCTTCACTCCTTCGACCGTGCCATCGTTGACGGCGCGATGCGTGACGACGAGTCCTGTCGTCGCGAGCGACGCTTCATCGACTGCGTAGCCGTGGTTTTGGGACGTGATTGTCACCGCTCCGGTCTCTAGTTCGACCACGGGATGGTTGGCACCGCGATGACCGAACGGGAGTTTGAACGTGTTGGCACCGCTCGCGAGTGCAATCAACTGATGGCCGAGACAGATCCCGAAGATCGGGAGTGTCGGCATGAGGCGCTCGATGAGCGGTAACGCCGTCGGGACGTCTTTCGGGTCCCCAGGTCCGTTCGACAGCATGACGCCGTCCGGCTCATAGCGCATCACTTCTTCGGCCGTCACGTCGTGCGGCAAGACGACGACTTCACAGTCGCGCTTCACGAGTTCACGCATGATGCCGAGCTTCGCGCCGAAATCGATGAGGGCAATCCGTGGGCCGCTGCCGGTGCTGACATACGCCCGCTTCGTCGAGACACGCTCGACTTGATTGGTCGGCAGGAGAACATCGAAGCGGTGTTGGACCGTCTCCCACGTCGAGTCGCCGTCGACCATGACACCGCGCATGACGCCGAGTGAGCGCAAGTGACGCGTCAACATGCGTGTGTCGACTCCTGCTAGACCCGGGATGTTGAAGCGTTTGAGCGTATCATGAAGCGTCGCGGTCGAGCGGAAGTTCGACGGTGTGTCGCACACTTCTTTGACGATGAGCCCTTTCGCCATCGGAACGGTCGTCTCGAAATCTTCGCGGTTGACGCCATAGTTCCCGATCAACGGATTCGTCAACACGATGAGTTGATCACAGTAAGACGGGTCAGACAACATCTCTTGATATCCGGTCATCCCGGTCTGGAAGACGACTTCCCCGATCGTCTCCACACTTGCACCAAACGCTGTTCCTACAAATGAAGTACCGTCCTCAAGCCATAATGTTCGTTTCATCGAATCTCCCCTTATATACGATTTTCCCAGCCACGATGGTCATCACCGGCCAGCCAACTAGTTTTTTCCCAGCGAACGGTGTGTTCTTCCCTTTCGAGCGGAACGTCGTCGGATCGACGACCCGCTCCGTCTCCGGGTCGATGAGGGCGAGGTCCGCCGCCCGGCCGACTTCAATCACACCGTACGGCAACCCGAACACGTCGCTCGGTCGTTTCGTCATCCACTCGATGAGCGCCGCCTCTTCCATCTGTCCCGTTTTGACGAACGTCGTGTACAAGAGCGGGAACGCCGTCTCGAAACCGGTGATCCCGAACGGGGCCCGTTCCATGCCGGCCGCTTTCTCCTCGGCCGTGTGCGGGGCGTGGTCGGTCGCGATCATATCGATCGTGCCATCGAACAAGCCCTCGAGTAGCGCCTCCCGGTCGTCCGCGCTCCGGAGCGGCGGATTCATTTTAAAGTTCGGGTCGAGGCCCGGGATATCGTCTTCACAGAGGACGAGGTGATGCGGTGTCACTTCGGCCGTGACCCGGATGCCGGCTCGTTTGGCGTCGCGGATGACGCGCACCGACTGTCGTGAAGAGACGTGGCAGACGTGATAGTGACAGCCTGTCTCTTCGGCGATCAAGACGTCCCGGGCGATATGGATGCTCTCGGCGAGGCTCGGGATGCCTTGGATGTCATGTTCTTCACTGAACCGGCCTTCGTGGACCGAACCGGCCTTGAGCGTATTGTCCTCGCAATGGGCGACAATCGCCTTGTCGAGTCGTTTCGCTTCCCGCATCGCCGCGCGCATCATCGCTGCCGATTGGACGCCAACTCCGTCGTCGGTGAAGGCGAACGAATCTGCGAGCGAGGCCATGTCGACTTGCTCGGTGCCGAGCTGTCGTTTCGTGATGGCGGCGTATGGCAGGACACGCACGATGGCGTCTTGCTCGATTTTAGCCAGGAGCTGGTCCATCGTCGCCCGGTCGTCCGGGACGGGACGTGTGTTCGGCATGGCGCAGATTGTGGTGAACCCGCCGGCCGCAGCCGCCTCAGTACCCGTCTTGATCGTCTCTTTCTTCTCCCCGCCCGGCTCGCGCAAGTGGACGTGGACATCGACGAGCCCCGGAATGAGGAGCTTCCCTGTCGCATCGATCACGTCATGTCCTTCGGTCGTGCCGTCATAGTCGATCGAGCGGATTTCGCCGTCCTCGATCAATAGATTCGTCGTCCGTTTCGTGTTCCCGTCATACCAAGTTGCGTGTTGAAGTATCATAATTGTCCCCCTAATGCTCGATTTAAAATGGCCATCCGGGCGTAAACGCCGTTCGTCATCTGTGGAAAGATCCTCGACTTCGGATGTTCAATCAAACTGCCGGCGATCTCGACGTCACGGTTGACCGGTGCCGGATGCATGATGATCGCTCGTCCTTTCATTCGGTCGACGCGTTCGGGCGTCAACCCGTAGCGCGCATGATAATCTTCCTTCGAGAAGATGTCGCCCATGATGTGGCGTTCGTGCTGAACGCGGAGCAGCATGACGACGTCACAGTCCGCTAACACATCGTCGAGGTCCCGATGCTCGAGCCCCATCGACTCGTCCCACCAAGAGGCGGGGCTGCAGCCGACGACGTTCGCCCCCAGGCGTTTCAATACGCTTGCGTTCGAACGTGCGACGCGGCTATGGACGAGGTCACCGCAGATGGCGATGTTCAACCCTTCGAACGTCTTGAACTCTTCAAAGATCGTGACGAGGTCTAACAGTGACTGCGATGGGTGTTCCCCGCTCCCGTCACCGCCGTTCAACACCGGGATGTTCAACTTTTCAACGAGTTCATGGTAATAGCCCGACTCCGGATGGCGGATGACGAGGGCATCGACCCCGATTGCCTCGAGCGTCTTGCACGTGTCGTACAGCGTCTCGCCTTTCGTCACCGATGACGTCGCCACGTCGAACGGAATCTCTTGTACTTTCAAGTGCCGTTCGGCCATTTGAAACGAATTTTTCGTTCGCGTCGAGTTTTCAAAGAATAAATTCGCGACCGTCTTCCCATCGAACAATGGGGGCATGTTCCCTTGTTTATAGCGGAGCGACTCCTCGATCAGACCCATAATCTCGTCGAGGGATAGCGTGTCCAGGCTGACAAAATGCTTCGGTTGTTGTTTGATGATGTTCATGTTCGTCTCCTCCTTTTATGTGAAGGCAAAGAGAAAAGGCGTCTCTTCACCTACGTGAAGGGACGCCTTTATCTGGGCAGAACACACCCAAATAAACGAGCCTTCACTTTGCCGACCTCACGGGATCGAATTAAAAGTTACTTGCTTGTCGTGTGTCTTCAGTTGTTTCGGCAGCAGGTTCTTCCACGCTTTCCGCTTTTGGCAAGAAGGCGTTCAAGAGAATCCCGACGACCGTTGCGAGCGCCATCCCTTGGACCGGGAAGCTACCGAGTTGGACCATCGCCCCACCGAGTCCGATGACGAGGATGACCGAGGCGATGATGAGGTTGCGTTTCTCGGCGAGATCGACGTTGCTCTCGACCATCGTCCGGAGACCGTTCGAGGCGATGACCCCGAACAAGAGGATCGAGATGCCGCCTTTGACCGGGTTCGGAATCGTCGAGATGAACGCTTCGACGTGTCCGAGGAATCCGAAACTGATGGCCATGAGCGCCGCTCCGGCGATGACGTAGACGCTATACACTTTCGTGATAGCCATGACCCCGTTGTTCTCACCGTAAGTCGTACACGGTGGACCACCGAGTGCCGAGGCGACCGCTTTCCCGACCCCGTCGCCGAGGAGGGTCCGATGGAGACCTGGGTCTTTCATCGTCTCGCGGCCGATGATTTTCGACGTGACCATCTGGTCGCCGATATGTTCCGTCATCGTGACGAGTGCGACTGGGACGATGGCGAGGAGTGCCCCGACTTGCCACATCGGCATGTAGTCGACGAACACCATCGTGAAGTCAGGCAGTTGGAACAAACTCGCTTGTCCGAGCGCCGAGTAGTCGATGATTCCGAACAGTGCGGCGATGAAGTAACCACCGATGATTCCGAACAAGATCGGAACAGCGCCCCATACTCCTTTGAGCGTCGTCATGGCGAGAATCGTAATACCGAGCGTGAGCAACGCGACGGTGATGAACGTTCCGTTGTATGCCCCGTCCTTATTCATCGACATGTCGATGGCGACCGGTGCGAGCGATAAGCCGATGACCATGATGACCGGACCGACGACGACCGGCGGCAGCAAGCGTAGCAACCAGTTCACGCCTGTCTTATAGATGACGAGCGAGACGACGCCGTAGACGGAACCGGCGATGATGCCTCCGAACAAGGCGGCTTCGACACCCCATTGTTGACTGACGGCGATAATCGGCGCGATGTACGCGAAGCTCGATCCGAGATAAGTTGGGACTTTGAAACGTGTGATTGCTAGGAATGAGAGCGTGGCCACACCGGAAGCGACGAGGGCGACGGACGTGCTTAGGCCCGTCAAAATCGGGACTAAAATCGTCGCTCCGAACATGGCGAAGACGTGTTGCAGGCTGAAGAGCAGCCATTGCGGTAAGTGAGCGGGACGCTCGTGGATGTTGAGGATGGGTTTCATATGTGGTTCTCCTTCCTGGCCTCTCTGGACCACCTTAAAGGTTTTTTGATTATTGCTGTTTGATGAATACTTCGTCGGTCGCATCGACTTCACTGAGTCTGACGACGACTTGTTCCGACTTCGACGTCGGGACGTTCTTGCCGACAAAGTCGGGGCGAATCGGTAACTCACGGTGTCCGCGGTCGATCAAGACGGCGAGCTGGATATAATCCGGCCGTCCGTGGTCGACGAGTGCGTCCATGGCAGCCCGCACTGTCCGGCCTGTATAAAGGACGTCGTCAATCAAGACGACCGTCTTGCCGTTGATATCATGCGGTAACTCGGTCGCTTTCACTTCCGGGTCGAGTGATTTCTTTGATAAGTCATCCCGGTAGAGCGTGATGTCTAAGTTGCCGAGGGCAATCGGTTTGCCTTCGATTTCTTCGATTCGGCGGGCGAGCCGGTCGGCGAGCGTCTCGCCTCTGGTTTTAATCCCGACGAGTACGACGTTGTCCGTCCCTTTGTTTCGCTCGATAATCTCATGGGCGATTCGGGTAAGTGCACGGCGGATGGCCGCTTCATCTAAAATGGTGGAACGTTTCAACTAGTTCCCCCCTCTCACAAATTATATAAAAAAAGAAGACTTCCTCATCCGGCTGGAAAAGGAAGTCTTCATATGTGAGGGCAGACCTCTGCCTCAAATAATCGACGTGTCGTGGCCGCGGCCACAATCCTTTCACAGCCTCTCTGGACTGGGTTTAAAGGTGTTATGCTTCCTAGACTATAAATCGGAATCGGTTGAAAGTCAACGCGTTTTCTCGATTTTGTCTAATTTGGCAAGCTCCGCCTCGAAGTCGGCTGGGAGTTTCGCCTCGAATTCAAGCCATTCGTTCGTGCGTGGATGGAAGAAACCGAGCGTCGCCGCGTGGAGCGCTTGACCGTTCAATTGAATCGTACGGCGTGGACCGTATTTCGGGTCACCAGCAAGCGGATGGCCGATATAACGCATGTGAACGCGGATTTGGTGCGTCCGTCCCGTCTCCAATTTACACTCGACGAGCGTGAAATCTTTGTATCGCTCGAGCAGACGGAAGTGCGTGATCGCTTCTTTCGCGTTCTTGTCGGTCACCGTCATCCGTTGACGGTCGTTCGTGTCACGTCCGATTGGCGCTTCGATTGTCCCAAGTTCATGGGCGACTTCGCCGTGGACGAGGGCGATATATTCACGCTTGATTTTACGATCCTTCAACTGGCTCGCGAGCGATTCGTGGGCCACATCATTTTTCGCGACCATGAGAAGACCGGTCGTGTCTTTGTCGATGCGGTGGACGATGCCTGGACGTTTGACGCCATTGATGCCTGACAAATCGTCACAGTGGTAAAGGAGCGCGTTGACGAGCGTCCCTGACGTATGGCCGGCCGCCGGATGGACGACCATGCCGCGTGCCTTATTGACGACGATGACATCCTCGTCCTCATAGACGACGTCGAGCGGGATATCCTCAGGTAACACTTCGAGTTCGACGGCATCTGGGACCGTCACGACGATTTCGTCGCCTTCTTGCAATTTATAGTTCGGCTTGACGATCTGTCCATTGACGAGCAGGTCTCCCGCCTTGATCCAGTCTTGGATTTGCGAACGTGACCAATCACTTTGTTCGCTCATCCATTTATCGATACGAGCCTTTTCTTCGGCGACAAATGTGTAAGTTTCCATTACGATTGTCCCCTTTCTTTGTTTAATTTTTCTTCGAACAAGACGCCGATGATCATAAAGATGACCCCGAACGTGAGCGCCATATCGGCGACATTAAAGATGGGGAAGTTGTATCCGAACGGGTACGTGTCGACAAAGTCGACGACTTCTCCGCGGAAGAGACGGTCGATAAAGTTCCCGATGGCACCGGCGAGTAGTAACCCGACGCTATAACCGAGCAAATCGAACCCGTTCACTTCTTTATGCAAGAAGTAAATCAAACCGACGACGACGATGGCCGTGACGATAAAGAAGAACACCATCTGCCCTTCGAGCATGCCCCAAGCCGCACCTTTATTACGGTAAGACGTCAAATAAAGCAACCCAGGGATGAGTTCAATCGACTGTCCGATTGTCATCGTCTGGACGACGATCCATTTGGTCACTTGGTCGAGCAAAATGAGGAAAAGTGCTAATCCGTAGTAACGTTTCATCAGATTCTCCTTTCAAGTCATAAGAAACCGGAGTGGACGATCGCCACTCCGGTCCGGCTTATGCGATGACTTCTGTACAACGCGGGCAAAGCTCTGGGTGCTGTTCGTCTTGACCAAGCTCGGTCGAGTACGTCCAGCAGCGGGCACAAGCGGCACCATCAGCTTTCAAGACGCTGATTTCGGCTGTCGCATAATCGACATCAGCCGAGTCGACGTAATCAAGCTGTGACACTTGTAGCAATTGGCGCACGTTGTCGATCGTCTCGAGCAACTGTTTCGTCTCACCTTTCGGCGCAACGAGCAACTTCGCTTCGAGCGGTTTCCCGATCAATTTCTCACCACGGGCAATCTCGATTGCTTTCAAGACGTCGTCACGGAACGTGAGGAACTTCGACCATTTCGCAAGCAACGCCTTCTCGTCTTCCGACAATGCCGCTACTTCGTCAAGGTCCGTCAAGAAGACGCTATCCGCTTGTTTCGCCGGCACTTCTTGCCATACCTCATCCGCCGTGTGCGGAAGGATTGGGGCGAGTAATTTCGTGAGCGTGACGACCGTGTCATACATGACCGTTTGAACGGCACGACGACGCGCGTCATCTTCGCGCTCGATATACAAGATATCTTTCGTGAAGTCGAGATAGAATGACGACAACTCGTTGACACAGAAGTTATGGCTCAAGTGATAGACGGCCATGAAGTCGAACGTGTCGTATGCTTTGACGACTTTCGCTTGAAGCTGTTTGAGTTTTGTCGCCATGAAGCGGTCCGCTTCCGGCATGTCTTCGAACGCGACACGCATCGACGGGTCGAATCCGTTCAAGTTACCGAGCAAGAAGCGCAACGTGTTGCGGATTTTCCGGTATACTTCCGACACTTGTTTAAAGTTATCGTGTGACGCGCGGACATCTGACTGATAGTCGACCGACGACACCCAAAGACGGACGATTTCTGCTCCGTACTGTTTGACGAGGTCGTTCGGTGCAATCGTGTTACCGAGTGACTTCGACATCTTGCGTCCGTCTCCGTCGAGAACGAAACCGTGGCTGAGCACGTTGCGATACGGCGCTTTGCCAGTCGTCGCGACAGCCGTCGAGAGTGACGAGTTGAACCAGCCGCGGTATTGGTCCGATCCTTCAAGGTACAAGTCGGCCGGGCGGCGCAAGTTGTCGCGCTGTTCGAGTACGCCCGCATGTGACGAACCTGAGTCGAACCAAACGTCCATGATGTCGAGCTCTTTACGGAACTCGCCGTTCGGGCTGTTCGGGTGTGTGAAGCCTGCTGGCAACAAGTCTTTCGCTTCACGCTCATACCAGACGTTCGATCCGTGCTCGTGGAACAAGTTGGCGATATGTTCGATCGTCTCGTTCGTGATGATCTCCGTTCCGTCTTCGGCATAGAAGATCGGGATTGGAACACCCCAGGCACGTTGACGGCTGATGACCCAGTCCCCACGGTCACGGACCATGTTGTAGAGACGTGTCATGCCCCATTCCGGCACCCAGTTCACTTCTTCGATTTCACGGAGCATATCGGCACGGAAGTCTTTGATTGAGGCGAACCATTGCGGTGTCGCGCGGAAGATGACCGGTTTCTTCGTACGCCAGTCGTGCGGGTACGAGTGTTTGATGAATTTCAAGTTGAGGAGATAGCCGTTCTCTTCGAGCTTCATCCCGATTTGTTTGTTCGCGTCTTCATAGAACAAGCCTTCGAAACCTGGCGCCTCATCCGTCATATAACCACGGTCGTCGACCGGGCACAAGACGTCGAGTCCGTACGCTTGTCCGACACGATAGTCGTCTTCCCCGTGCCCAGGTGCCGTATGGACGAGACCTGTCGCGTCAGCCGTGACGTGATCGCCGATCATGACGAGCGAGGTCCGGTCGTAGAGCGGGTGTTGCGCCGTCATGTACTCGAACTCACGTCCGTTCCAAGAACCGCTCACCGTGTAATCCGTCCACTTGAGTGCCGTCGTCACTTCTTCCACGAGCGATTCGGCGACGATATAGCCTTTGCCGTCATGCTCGATACGCGTGTACGTCAACTCGTCGCTGACCGCGATCCCGAGGTTGGCTGGAATTGTCCACGGTGTCGTCGTCCAGATGACGAAATGATCGGTCGTCTGAAGAACGTCTTTCCCGTCGACGACTTGGAACGCCACGTAAATGGCCGGTGACTTCTTGTCATAATATTCGATTTCTGCCTCAGCGAGCGCCGATTCAGAAGAAGGTGACCAATAGACCGGTTTCTTCCCTTTATAGATGTAGCCTTTTTCGGCCATCGTCCCGAAGAGACGGATTTGAGCCGCTTCGTATTCTGGGAGGAGCGTGATGTATGGGTTGTCAAAATCAGCGAGCAATCCGAGGCGTTTGAACTGTTCACGTTGCGAGTTCACTTGTTCCATCGCATACGCTGCACACTTCTCACGGAACTCGGCGACCGTCATTTCTTTGCGGTTGACACCCGCTTTTTGAAGCGCGTTCTCGATTGGGAGACCATGTGTGTCCCAGCCCGGAATCATCGGTGACTGGTAGCCGTTCAATGATTTGAAACGGACGATGATGTCTTTCAATACTTTGTTGAGCGCGTGGCCCATATGGATGTCACCATTCGCGTACGGAGGTCCGTCGTGAAGGATGTATTGCGGTTTCCCAGCGTTTTTCTCTTGGACGCGGTTGTATAGGTCCATCTGTTCCCAAGCCTCATGCATCGCTGGCTCACGTTTCGGCAGATTTCCGCGCATCGCGAATTCTGTGTCAGGCATCAATAGTGTGTCTTTGTAGTTCATTGAAACTCCTCCTGCATCTTTTTTTGACAACAAAAAAACCCGCCCCTAATAGGGACGAGTTGGTCGACTCGCGGTACCACCCTACTAATCTCAGGAAAAACCCCGAGACCGCTCTTGGTAACCGATAACGAGGTCAGGCGGTCGCGCTTACTAACTTCAGCCCGACACTCATAGGGGATACCGATAAAGTCTTTCTCTTAGGCTTGCACCTTCCCTAAGTCGCTTCGTAGGTATGACTTTATCGACGTGTCCTAATCGACGTATTGTGTATTATCCGTGATGTTTTGTTGGTATGACTTCGTCGTCATTATACGCAAGTTCGGTCGTATCGTCAAGAACCGTCTGGACCGGCGGCTCCCCAACAATCGTGTCCCATTCCGTGCTGTTCAAGAGCTCCATCTGAGCATCGACGAGGACGCGGAACCGGGTCCGGTACAATTCGACTTTCTTGAGCATTTGAATGACTTCACGTTCGGCGAGCTGCTCTTTGCGTGAGGCTTCTTCCTCACGGGCGAGCGCCTCGCGTTCGGCTTGCTTCAAAATGAGACTCGCTTCCTTGGCCGCGTTCGTCTTCACTTCTTCAGCTGCTTCTTGGGCGACGATAATCGATTTGTTCAACGTGTCTTCCATCGAGGAGAAGTAGTCGATACGGGCTTGCATATCGTTGACGAGCTCTTCGTACCTTCTATTCTCACGAATCAATAGTTCAAATTCTTTAATGATTTGATCTAAAAATTCATTGACCTCATCGATATCGTACCCGCGAAAACGAGTCGAGAACTCTTTATTATGAATATCAATCGGTGTCAACGCCATTCGACTTTCCTCCTAAGTTCAACGTATGATGCCATACTGGATTTTTATTTTCTCACGCTTTGTCGAGCCGAGAATCGCCGTCAGTTTGACACGGCCATACCCTCGGATCGAGACCAAATCGTCTGGTTCAAGGATGAAGCTCGGATCATCAATCGGTTTATGATTCACTTTACAGTCTCCATGTTTGACGAGCGCCTGCGCTTTTTGCCGAGATAAACCGAGCACTTCGCTGACGACCGTGTCAAACCGGAGTGATGAGACGATACCGAACTCATCGCTCCATTTGACTTCAGGTACGACGAGCACAGCCTCGGGCGCCACTTCGGAGATGCGAATCCGGGCCTTGCCGACCCGATCGACGTTCATCTCGATGAAACCGGCCGCGTCACGCGTCGTGGCGAACTGGGCGATGCCATCATCGAGGACGACGTCGCCAAACTTCTGCCGCTTCAACCCGGCGTTCAAGAGCGTTCCCGTCACTTGACGGTGCGTCAATTCGACGAACTTGGTCGGATAGTCGATTTGACGAATCGCAATCTCGAAATCGTTCGGGTCGAGCTCGTAATAATCCGGAGCCAGGATGAGACGACGCCGTTCCGCGCCGACAAATCCGCCATCCTCGTAAATCGCGAGCTGCTTTCCGACGAGTTGCCGGACGATTTGTTGCTCGCGTGGATCTAAAAAGTCCGTCACTTTCAACATATAGTTGTCCTCGACTTGTTGAACCCAATCAAGCACTTGCTCGATAAATGCCCGTTCGTTCGGTCGATAATGATCGAAGACGCTCATTTAAATACCGAAAATCGCACGCACTCCAAATTGCGCCATCCGTAGCACAAATAAAGCGACGATTGGGGAGATGTCGAGCATCCCGCCGATTGGTGGGATGATGCGACGAAACGGATTCAAAAACGGTTCGCAAAGATACGACAAGATTTGACCAAACTTTGATTCACGCGCATTTGGGAACCACGATAATAAAATATAGGCAATCAAGACCCAACTATAATATCCAAGTAATGTAACGATCGTGTTGCCTAACGCAGGTATAGCATTTTCCATTCAGTTACCACCCTTTACTATTGAGTTCGTCCTCCGAAATCAAGTTCGAGATCGACCCCGTCAACTCGATGTTGTTCGGAGTACATAGAATCGTGTTATGTCCAATCGACGTCATCGTCCCTTCTAACGCATAGACGACACCTGACAAGAAGTTGACGACTTGACGAGACTGCTCTTTCGACATCCGTTGAAGGTTGACGATGACGGCCCGGTTTTCTTTCAACTGGTCGCTGATATCTTGGGCTTCGGCGAATACACGCGGCTCGGCCAAGACGACTTTTGAACGTTCTTTCTTCTTCGTGTTCAACGCGACGATATTGTTCGATGTTTTCGGACGGTCCTCAGTTTTGACGATTGCCTCCGTCATCGGTTGTGTCTTCGTTTCGGCGACAGCATACTCGTCTCCTTCGAACTGGTTGTTCGGATCTTCCTCGAGTCCAAAGAAGTCCTTCATTTTGTTTTTGATTGACATAACGGATTCCTCCTTAAAATATATTATTGCACAAGTACGGTTCCAATACGAACAAACGATGCGCCTTCTTCAATCGCCAACGTGTAGTCATTCGACATACCCATTGACAGTTCGGTACACGGTGCATGCGGATAAGCATGACGCGCGACGTCATCGCGCAATTGTCTCAAGTTTCGGAACGTCTCCCGAATCACCGTCTCGTCCTCTGTGAACGGGGCCATCGTCATCAAACCGATGATCCGCACGTGAGGATACTGTTTACAGTTCTCGATGAACGGGATGACTTCCTCTTTTTCGAGACCATGTTTTGATGCTTCGCCCGATACGTTCACTTGCACGAAACAATCGATCACGCCTTGGGCGCGTTTATCGATCTCTTCGGCGAGCGAGAGACGATCGAGCGAATGAATCGCTGCCACACGGTCGATAATTTGTCTCACTTTACGTGTCTGCAGGCTGCCGATGAAATGAAACTTGGCATCAGGCGGCAACTGCTCGACTTTTTCAAGCAATCCTTCAGGACGATTTTCGCCGAAGTCGCGGATGCCTTCTGCATAGAGGGCGTTCGCCACGTCGGGACCGACCGATTTCGTGACCGCGATGAGCGTCACCGCTTGATCGGTCCGATGCGCGTTGATCGTCTGTCTGACTTGATTCACATTGTTGGCTATACTCACGATTTCTTCTCCTTGACGAGGACGGCCGCAAAGCGACGCTTGGCGTCTCCGTTCCGATACGAGAAAAAGGTTTGATCAGAAACGGTCGACAAGTTCGATTGGGTGACCTCGATATTTCGTTCCACAGCGAGCGTCTCATTCACTCGTTGCAGGGATAGACGGGCGTGGCCTGCTCGTTCGTCCATGACCGATGACGTATATGCAGCCGGTGAGACCGCTTCGACCGCATCCAGGACGCGGCGGTCGACCTCATAATGCTCGGCTGTGATGGCTGGCCCGACGAACATGTCAATCGCTTCGGCCGGAACACCGAGCGTGGCGAACGCATCCGTCATTGCGGCGACAATGTTCCCGACCGTCCCTTTCCAACCGGCATGCGCCACACCGATGACGCCGTGGTCCTCGGCACAGAAGAACAGCGGGACGCAGTCGGCAAAGACGAGGGCGAGTGGCAACGCGTCGGCCGTCGTGATGAGACCGTCTGTCGCCGGAATCGTTTCGTCATAGCGATATGCGCCTCTGCCGCGGTCGGCGTCGCCGACGACTTCAACGTTCGTCTGATGAACTTGGTCAGCCCAGACCGAATCCGCGAGGGCGAGACCCGCCGCGTCAAAGAAGTACTCCCGATTGGCGACGACCTGTTCTGCGTCATCGCCAACGTGGAGTCCGACGTTGCCTTCATTATGTCCGTCCGTCCGGGTCGTCACATAAGCCTGATAGCGATACGTCTCGGTTTCCCATGTATGTAACAGTCGCATATGATTCTCCTTTTTTAGAAAAAGGGGATGCCGAGAACCGGCACCCCCTGTTGTTTAGTTACGGCGTTGTCTTACGAACGCTGGGATGTTGATCGTCTCGTCTGGGACGTCCCCACCATAGACCGGTCTATGGAAGTTCCCTTCATCTTGTGGCGCAGCTTCTTGCGCTTTCGGTTGAGCCTCACGGTTCACTTCAGCTTCCGGTTGTTTCTTCGGTTGCTGAAGGAACGGGTTCGTCCCTTGCGCTTCTTCTGCGAATTCAGTTGCAATCACGGTAACGATAATCTCGTCGTTCAAGTTTTCGTTGATGACCGAACCGAAAATCAAGTTCACTTCTTCATCAGCGGCACTTTGAACGATTTGGGCAGCTTCCGTGACTTCGTACAAGCTGAGGCTAAGTCCGCCTGTGATGTTCATCAAGACACCTTTCGCGCCTTCGATTGAAGACTCGAGAAGTGGAGATGAGATGGCTTTCTTCGCTGCTTCAACGGCACGGTTCTCGCCAGTGGCGACACCGACACCCATGAGCGCCGAACCTTTTTCAGTCATGATCGTCTTGACGTCAGCGAAGTCAAGGTTGATGAGACCAGGAATGGCGATCAAGTCCGTGATTCCTTGGACACCTTGGCGAAGGACGTTATCCGCTTCGCGGAACGCTTCGATCATCGGCGTGTTGCGCTCGACGATTTCAAGCAACTTGTCGTTTGGAATGACGATGAGTGTATCGACTTTTTCTTTGAACGCTTGAATCCCGTGTTGGGCGTGTTGCATGCGTTTGCGTCCTTCGAACATGAACGGTTTCGTGACGACACCGACCGTAAGCGCTCCGATTTCTTTTGAAATCTCGGCGATGACAGGTGCTGCCCCCGTTCCAGTTCCTCCGCCCATACCTGCTGTGACGAAGACCATATCCGCGCCATCGAGCGCTTCAATCAACTGCTCGCGGCTCTCTTCTGCCGCTTTTTTACCGATATCCGGATTCGCGCCGGCACCGAGGCCACGCGTCAATTTCGCGCCGAGTTGAAGCTTCACGTCCGCTTTCGACATGTTGAGTGCTTGCGCGTCCGTGTTGACGGCGATGAACTCGACACCTTGTACTCCGTGCTCGATCATGCGGTTGACAGCGTTTGAACCGCCGCCCCCGACTCCAATTACTTTAATTTTTGCTACGGCGTCAATCGCCTCATCAAAGTACATCATTTCAGGTATCCCCCTACGTAATTTCCAATTGTTAACACAACGTCAAATTTACACGCCAAATAATTTTTCCATTAATCGACCGAAACCGTTTTTCGTCTCGCGGTCGTCCCGTACCACATCATCGTCGTGGTCTTGGACGTTCCCGGTTTGAGACGTGCCGTCTGGATTTGCGACGGCCACACGGTCATCCGGCTTTTCAAGTCGTGACTTCGAGACGTGGTGATCGCTCATAAGTACGTACTTGAGGACGCCGACCGCGGTCGCGTATTTCGGATGTCTGACGCCAATCGACGATGGCTGATACAGTCTCGTCTTTTGACCCATGACACGAGTCGCTAGTTCTTGGATGCCAGGTAAAGCAGCGGCCCCACCACAGAGGAGATAACCTCCGCTGAGCGTTGGAACGCCTACCTTTTGCACTCTATTCAACACAAGCGTGAACATTTCCTCTATTCTTGCCTCTAAAACGTAACTAATTTCTGATTGCGGTTCGAACGTGACTTCCCCGTTGATGTTCGTGAACGAGAACCCTTCTGAGGCGTCCGCCATCTCTTCGAGGGCAAGTCCGTATTCTTCTTTCGCCACTTTGGCGTCTTGGTATTTACAATTGAGCTTGTACACCAAGTCGCGCGTCATATGATCGCCTCCGACCGGAAGGATATATGAGTAGACGAGGTCGCCTCGATAAAAGACCGAGACGGTCGTTTTTTCATGACCGATATCGACCAAGCCGATACCTAAATCGATTTCATCGACCGAAGCCGCACTCATGCCGAGCGCCAAATTGCCGAGGACGAAACCTTCTAGTTTCAATCCTGCCCGTTCGATGGAACGACGAATGCTATGTAAAATCGTCTTCGAACCGGTCACCATCTTACCGTGCATCTCTAAACGGTAACCGAGCATTCCGCGGGGATCGACGACACCTGTCTGTTGATCGACCGTGAAAGAAGAAGGAATCACATCGATGACGCTCATCTCATCCGGCAAGCGCATAACTTGCGCCGAATTGATGACTTCGATGACGTCTGTGTCCGTAATTTCTTGGTCTTCTCGTTTGACTGATGCAATTCCATGACATGGGGCGATTTGGATATGTTCCCCTTCGATGGCAACGTATACCGACCGAATTTGATCACCGAGCGCCGCTTCGGCATGTTCGACGGCTTGCTTGATGGCTTGAACCGTCTTATCGATGTCGACGACGGCGCCACGTTTTACTCCTGCAGACGGGGCACACCCCTCCGCCAAAATGTTAAGCGTTCCCCCGAGTAATTCACCCACGACGAGCTTAATTTCTGACGTTCCTATATCCAATGCGGCCACATAACCATTCGCTTCCAAAAGGGAAACACCTCCGCGCTTTAATTTCTGTGCTTGAATTCCGTTACATTGTTACAGATATCCAAAAATATTGTTAGGTCCGGCAAGATATCTCACGTCTAAGTTTACAACAAATAAGATAGTGAGAAAAGGTAGAATCCTACAAATTACGCGGTTTTGGGGTGTCAATTCGATTACAATCGATAAAAAAACAGCCCTTATGTGTCTAAGGGCTGTAAAAATTCAGATTATTCTTTCGGTTTTTCGTACGGAACGAAATAATATCCGCCATCCATGACGACGGTTCCCCGCTGTCCTTTTGGAATATTTTCATAGATTTCGCCGTACTTGGATACCGTTTGACTGAGCTTGAACGTCGGCGTCTGAATCGTGTTGCCGTCGTTCATATAAATCTCATATCGTGTCGGTTCGCCTTTCTGTTTCGAGAAGACAATCTCTGACATCCTGGCCCGCATCGCGTCGTCGACTTGCTCGAGTTCAGTCGCGATTTTCTCGAGTTCCGCCGCATCGGTGAATTCACGCAACAACGGACCGTCTTTTAGCTTCTCTGGATCCGTAATCGATCCAGTCGGGTGCAAAGAACCGTCAGCGAGGACGACGACTTCCTCTTCGTCCGTTCGTGAATAGGCGATCATTTTCTCTTCTTCGACGTCAATCGTCACGACGTTATACCAGGAGCGATCGACCGAGACGTCTTTCACGCCAGGCACTTTACGAAGTTCCCGTTCAATCCCGTTCGGCGACACTTGAACGATTTTCGTGGACGTGTCGATATCCGTTTCGGCGAGCACATACGCTTCTGTCAACCAGGACAGGCCGTTTACGTTCACCGCTTTCACGTCAGACACCGATGTCTGCATATATACGACGAGCGCAATCAACACCGCGAACAACAACAGGATCGTCGACAAACGTCGGTTCGCTTTCTTACGACGTTGATCTTTCATATACGGGATTCGGTCTTCCAAACTACGAACGGTATTCTGACGTGTCTCCATGGCTACTCTCCTTTCAAGCGCGGACTTCTTCGACGAGGTCGGCGAGCGACTCCGCGGCGTGCGGGAATCCTAACCGTTTCGAGGCTGCGGCCATCTCATCATGATGGGCCAATACGTGTCGGATCGAGCGAACGAGCGTCTCGCCCGACAAATCCCCTTCTTTAATCAGTTCGGCCGCGCCGCTTTCGACGAGCGCCGAGGCGTTTTTCGTCTGATGGTCGGCCGTCACGTACGGACTCGGAATCAAGATGCTCGGCAAACCGAGCGCCGTCAATTCCGAGATGGTCGAGGCACCGGCCCGCGACACGACGAGACTCGCACACGCGAGCAGTTCAGGCATGTCGTAAACGTATGGCAACACATGGACGTTATCAGCTTTTGGCGCCTTCGCCACGACGTTGTCATAATGGACGTTCCCGGTCACGTAGAGCACGTTCACCGGTTCGCTCGCAAGTTCCGGGATGGCCTCGATGACGGCCCGGTTGATGGCCTCGGCTCCACGGCTGCCGCCGTAAATCAAGACGATTGGACGTTCATCGATACCATATTCGGCCCGGATGGACGTTTCGTTCACCGTTGTCTTCAACACTTCGCTCCCGCGCGGGTTACCGATGACGCGGACGTTCGCATCAGGGAACTGTGATTCCGAACCGGCGAACGACAAGGCGACCCGGTCGGCTTTCTTCGACAAGAACTTGTTCGTCAAGCCTGGGATGCTGTTCTGTTCATGCAGAATCGTCGGGATGCCGAGTTGTTGTGCGGTGAAGACGACCGGACCTGAGACGAATCCGCCCGTGCCGATGACGACGTCCGGACGGAACGTCTTCATCTCTTTACGCAACGTCAGGACGGATTGGACAAACCAATAGGCCGTCTTGACGTTGTCTAGCGACAACGACCGTTTGAGCCCGGCGATTCGAATCGATTTGAACGGCACACCAGCGCGTGGGACGAGATCGGCCTCGAGACCGTTCTCAGTGCCGATGTAGAGCACCTCGAGGTTCGGATGGCGCTGTTTGAGCGTATCAAGGAGAGCGAGTGCCGGGTAGATATGGCCACCCGTTCCTCCACCAGAAATCATGATTTTCATCGATTGGCCTCCTCATATGCATGGACGAGGCGGACAAAATGTTCGCCGCGCTCTTCAAACGTCTTATATTGGTCCCAGCTCGCACAGGCCGGTGACAATAAAATCACGTCGTCTGGGGCTGACTGTTCAAATGCGAGCGGGACGGCTGCGTCGAGCGTATCGACCGCGAACGATGGAATCTGCTCGGCTTCACCGAGTGCTTGGAAACGCCCTGCCGTCTCACCGTACGAGACGATGGCTTTGACGCGTCCGAGCGCCGGAATGAGTGAATCCAATTCGGCTCCACGTTCAAGTCCCCCGCACACCCAAACGATCGGAGCATCGAATCCGCTCAATGCCGCTTCGGCCGCCACGTTGTTCGTCGCTTTCGAGTCGTTATAAACCCGGCGTCCGAGCACTTGGCCAAGACTTTCCGTTCGGTGGGCCACGCCACCGAACGTGCGCAACACACGATCGATATGTTCGGCCGGGATATCGAACGGTTCAACGAGCAACAAGGCTGCCAACACGTTCTCCACGTTATGGGCCCCGCCGAGGGCGAGATCCTCGACCCGGATGACCCGCTTGCCGTGCAACGTAATCCAGCCGTCGGTGACATGCGCATCCCCGCTGTCGTAACCGAACGTCGAAGCATCGAGATCGGCCGGGACGCGTTTCATCACTTCGGTGTCACTGCCCTTGACGACGACACGGTCTGATGCCGTCATGTTCCGGAACAAGTTCCCTTTGGCGTCGGCATACGACTCGAAGTCACCATGATAATCCAAATGCGCCGGTGACAAGTTCAACAGTGCCGCCGCTTGCGGATGGAACTGTTCGACGCCCATCAGTTGGAAGCTCGATAGTTCAATGACGATGATGTCGCCCTGCTTCGCTTTCGATGCGACTTCGATTGCCGGGAAACCGATATTCCCTGCCACATGGACAGGACGACTTCCCCCTTTAAGCAATTCATGAACGAGTGTGGTCGTCGTCGTTTTCCCGTTCGAGCCAGTGATGGCGACGAACGTGGCATCGGTCGCCAAGTAGGCGAGTTCCACTTCTGTATAAATCGGGATGTTCCGCTCAAGCGCTGCTTGAAGGAGCGGGATGTGATACGGGATTCCCGGGTTTTTGACAATCATGTCCGTCGTGTCGAGCAATTCGAGCGGATGGGCACCGAAAACGCCGTTGATGCCGAGCGCTTCAATCTTCATCCGTTCTTCCGTTGACGGTTCGCTCCCGGTATTGAGGGTCACGTCCGCGCCGACATTTCTTAAGTAAGCGGCTGCGGCGATGCCGCTCCGTGCCGCGCCGAGTACGAGGACTCGTTTATCGTTCCACTGTTGTTGCATGTCTTCCACCATCCATTACATGAGTAGTAACGACAAGACTGCCGTGATCAAACTAATTCCACCGAACGTCAAGACGATGCGCCATTCTGACCAACCGACCATTTCGAAATGGTGATGAATCGGGCTCATCTTAAAGATTCGTTTGCCCGTCGTCTTAAACGAGAGCACTTGCAAGATGACGCTAAGCGTCTCGATGACAAAGATAATTCCGACGAAGACGAGCAACAGCTCGAGCTTGAGCATGAGAGCGAGGCCGGCGACCGCACCACCGAGGGCGAGCGATCCCGTGTCACCCATAAAGATTTTCGCCGGGTATTTATTGAAGACGAGGAAGCCGAGCAAGGCGCCGACCGCACTGAAGGCGAACCAAGCGATGCCCGCTTCGTCTTGTCCGAGCGCATAGATGCCGAAGAAGGCGAACGTCGGGATGGCCGAGAACGAGACGAGACCGTCGAGGCCGTCTGTCAAGTTGACCGCGTTCGAGAAGCCGACGAGCCAGAAGATGACGATGGCGACATACAACCAGCCCGTATCAAACGCGATCGAAGTGAACGGGATTTGAATCGTCGTATCGAGCGCCCCACCGAGTGAGAGGAACCAAACGAACAAGACTGAGACGACGATTTGACCAATCAATTTCTGAAGCGACGTCAAACCGAGGTTGCGTTTATTGACGACTTTAATGTAGTCGTCGAGGAAGCCGATCACCCCGAAGGCGAGGGTCACGAACAAGAGCGTGCCAAACCCAGCGACGGCTTCACCGAAGACGACTGAGACAAGGAATCCGATGATGAGGGCGAGCAAGATGACGATTCCGCCCATCGTCGGGGTTCCTGATTTCTTTTGGTGCCAACCTGGACCTTCGTCACGGATTTCTTGGCCAAACTTTAAGTTACGCAGTGCCGGGATGGCCCGCGGCATGACGACCAATACGGTCAATAATGAACTGATTAAGACGATTAAACTGATTAACATGTTCGTACCTCACTACTCTGTTTATTGAACTAGACGCTCGAGCGCCAGTCCTCGCGATGCTTTTAACAATATCACAGTCTGGGGGCGTTGATAACTGCCGAGGAGGACTTTCGCTTCCTCGACCGTCGGCACCATTGTCACGTTCACACGCGGATCAGTGATGCCTGCCGCAATCCATTTTGCTTTCTCTCCGATGAGCACGCAATCGGTGACCGGGGCCGTGATGGCGTGACCGACTTGTTCGTGCTGGGCGATCTCGTCCGTCCCGAGTTCATACATGTCCCCGAGGACAAGGACGCGGCGTGAGAACCCTTCTAGCGTTTTAATCGTCTCGACGGCGGCAACCATCGAGGTAGGGCTCGCGTTATAGGCGTCATTGACCAAGTGGGCATCGCCGAACATCCGTTTCTCCATCCGCATCGACGTCAGCTGGACGCGGTCGAGGCCGCGTTGAATCGTATCATGCCCTAATCCGAACTTGAGACCGCAGGCAATCGCATAGGCGGCGTTACGGATTTGATGGGCCCCAAGCACTTTCAACTCATACAGCTCATTATTGTAGCGGAAAATCGAGGCGTCAAACGTCGCCTCTACGACTTCGAGCTTTCCGTCCGCGGTCGAATCGTATCCGACGCGGTACCCGCCTGCCTCACGGAGGAGCGGCTCGTCGGCATCGACGATTAAGACGCCATCCGGTTTCAACCCGGCTTTAATCTCGAGCTTCGCCTTGGCGATCCCCTCGCGCCCCCCGACTTGTTCGCCATGTGATTCGCCGATATTCGTGACGAAAGCGATGTCCGGTTTGGCGAGCTTCGAAAGCAACTCGATTTGCCCGAACCCGTTCATGCCCATCTCGAGGACAGCGACTTCGGTGTCGCGTGGCATCCGGAGCACGGTGAGCGGCAACCCGACGTCCGAGTTAAAGTTTCCGGCCGTCTTATGTGTCTTGAACGTCTCGCCGAGCACGACGGCAATCATGTCTTTCGTTGACGTCTTCCCGTTTGACCCGGTGATGGCGACGACTTTCGGATTGATTTCCGCCAAATAGCGGGCAGCTGCTTCTTGAAGTGCTGTTAACGGTGAGGCGACCGGGATGGCGATAATCCCTTCCGGCAACGGACGGTCTTGTTCCCAAAACGTCACGATCGCCCCTTGCTTGATGGCAGCCTCGATGTAATCATGGCCATCGACACGCGCCCCAATAATCGGGACGAACAAGCCGTCGACATTGTCGTCTCGCGAGTCGGTCGCGACGTGGCGGACCTCGCGCGAATCATTTATTTCCATCCCAAACCAAGATGCGAGTGTTTGAATCGTCAACTGTTCCATAACCATTTCCTCCTGTGACAAAGGAAAAGAGAGCCGAGGCCCTCTTCATCCCTTTGCGTTAGTTCGACGGTGACGCGAGCTTCACTTTCAGCGTCGCCCCCGTCTTGACGGGCTTGCCTTTCCCAATCGATTGGGACGTGACGAAGCCGGTGCCGTCTATTTCTAAATTCAATTGATAAAGCGTAGCCAACCGCTTCACGTCACGAAGTGACCAGCCCTTGAGCGTCGGCATCGCGAACGACTCCGCCGTCTTTAACAGCAACCGCTCACCGACGACGTACGGTTGGCCTTCGACCGGACTTTGCGCCGTGACCGTCTCACCGTTACCGAGTGCCACCGGTGTGAACGCGGCCGCTTTGGCTTCCTTCACAGCGTCGTCACGACCTTGGTCGACGAACGATGCCGTCGTTTTCGTCGAGGCGTCAATCGATTTCGCTTGCTTGTCTGGCTCGACGCTCCGATAGCGGAGCGCGACGTCCATCACATCTTTGAACAGCGGTGCCATGATGCGTGGTCCCGTCGTTGATGAGTCACCGTTCGGACGGTCGACGGCGATATACATGACGAGTTCCGGGTCGTCTTCCGGCGCCATGCCGACGAACGAATGGATGTATTGTCCACTCAAGTACTTCCCGTTCTCGGCGATTTGCGCCGTTCCGGTCTTACCGACGACGCGATAGTTGTCGAGGGCGTACAATTGCCCCGTCCCGACATCGCTGTTGACGACGCCATCGAGCGCTTCCCGCGTCTGTTTGGCCGCCTCGGCCGTGATCGGTTGTCCGACGATTTTTGGATTCGTCGTCCGAATCGTTTCACCGGTCTCACGGTTGACGACTTTCTTGATGACATGGGGTTGCTTCATCGTCCCATCGGTCGCGATGGCCGACGTCGCTTGTAATATCTGCATCGGCGTGACGGCCGTCGATTGGCCCCATGCCGTGATCAAGACGTTCAACGGGCTCTCGAAATCGAATTGGCTGTTGACCTCACCTGGTAAATCGACGCCCGTGCGTTGATCGAACTTGAAGGCGTTGAAATAATCCTCGTAGCGGCTCAAGCCGAGACGCTCGTTCGCGAGAATCGAGAACGCGACGTTCGACGAGTGCCAGACGCCTTCTACCATAGGAATCGTACCCCATCCGGTAATGTTGTAATCATTGAATACGGTCTTGCCATACTTGTACGATCCCGATTTATACAGTTCATTCGGATTATAAACGCCTTCGTTGATGGCGGCGGCCAACGTGAAGATTTTCATCGTCGATCCCGGCTCGAAGCGGGATGACACCGAGAAGTTGCTATACGAGCTGATTTCGCGTGTGTTCGGGTCGAACGAAGGGCGGTCCGACAAGGCGATGATTTCGCCGGTCTTCGGGTCCATGATAATCGCCGTCGCATTCTTCGGCTTGTATTCTTGATACAGCTCTTCCATTTTCGTATCGAGCAGCTGTTGAATCCGGTGGTCGAGCGTGAGTTGCACGTCGGCCCCGTCTTCTGGGTCGATCTTCAATTGCTCGTCGCTCGAGACGATTTGGCGTCCAGCCAAGTCTTTCTCGAACCGATACAACCCGTACGACTCACTTAAGACGTCGTTGAGTGATTTTTCGATGCCGAGTTCACCGACGAGTTCGATCCGTCCGTTCTGGTCGATTTTCTGGGCGTAGCCGACGACGCTTGAAGCGAACACTTTGTTCGGATAGTAGCGCTTCGGTTCTTCCACGAACGTGACCCCTGGAATCTCGAACGCTTCAATCTCTTCTTTTTGATCGACCGTCAAATCGCGCCCTGGAACACCGAACTCGATTTGACCGCGATCTTTGTTCTGCTCGAGCCGCTTTAAAATGTCGGCCTCGGCCATCGGTATGACGGTCGCGAGCTGCTTCGCAGCCTCGGCGAACTCCTCGGGCATGAGCGTCTTGTCCTCGACCCGCTCGCCGCCGAGTTTCAACACGGCCACGATTCGGTACGAAGGGATATTGATGGCGATCGGTTGTCCGAACCGGTCATAAATCTCGCCCCGCTCCGCTTTTAGCGTACTGACCGCTTTCCAACGCTCTTCCTCGGCGAACGCGAGCATGTTCTCTCCTTTGTACGTCTGGAAGACGGACAAATAGAAGAACCAACCGACAAAAAATAAAAAGAGTGGTGTGAAGCAAACAATCGCCACCCACGCCACTCTTTTTTTACTCTGTTGTAGAGAATTCATCAGTCAATCACCTTGACGTTGTTCTCATTGAATTGCATTCCGAGCTTTTCAGCAATCGCATAGATTCTCTCAGGTGAGCTTAGTTGGGCGATCTCATACTTCAATTCTTCATTCTCTTTGGCAATCGTGTTCGTCTCTTGTGTGATCAGAGCCGTATCGCGCATGATATTGTACGCTTCATTATGTTTCGATACCGTGATGCCACCGAACAGGACAACTGAACCAATCATGGTCGGGTACAGGATGGATTCGAACAAGGTCAACGTACGTCGTTTTGGAGCTGGTATTGGTCGTTCTTGCGGAATCGGATTTCGATTCGGCGTAACTTGAGGCTGCAGAGCCTTGCGAGCAGCTTCTGGCATCAGGTATCCCTCCTACGTACAGTCTATTTTTGTTTTTCTGCGACCCGGAGTTTGGCAGAACGGGCCCGGCGGTTGCCTTCGAGCTCGTCGTCCCCGGCTGTGATCGGCTTGCGCGTGATCAATTTCAGTTCGGGTTCAAACTCTTTCGGGATGACCGGCAATCCGGGTGGTAACGGCGGATGCTGGCTTTTCTCTTTAAATACTTGCTTACAAATTCGATCTTCTAACGAGTGGAACGTGATGACGCAAATGCGTCCATTGATGGCGAGCATGTCGATCGCGTCTTGGACGGCACGGTCGAACACGTTCAACTCATCGTTGACGGCGATGCGAATGGCTTGGAACGTCCGCTTCGCAGGATGACCGCCTTTTCGTCGGGCCGGCGCCGGAATCGCGTCTTTAATCAATTCGACGAGTTCGAACGTCGTCTCGATCGGTTTGACGGCACGGGCCTGCTCAATCTTGCGCGCAATCTGTTTGGAGAATTTTTCTTCCCCGTATGTAAAGAAGATGCGGGCAAGATCTCCGAACGGCCATTCGTTGACGACGTGATACGCGGACAGCTCGCGTGAACGGTCCATCCGCATATCGAGCGGTGCATCGTAATTGTAGCTAAAGCCACGTTCGGCCTCATCGAGCTGCGGCGACGACACGCCAAGGTCGAACAATACCCCATCGACCTGAGTGATTCCCCGCGCCAACAGTTCGTCTTTCAAATGGACGAAGTTGCTTTTAATGAACGTAACCCGGTCCTCATATGGAGCCAGCCGCTCACTCGCGTGCTTGAGCGCGACGTCGTCTTGGTCGAAGGCGTATAGATGGCCTGTCGTCAAACGCTTGACGATTTCTTCGCTGTGACCGGCTCCTCCTAACGTACAATCGACATAAATCCCGTCTGGCTTAATATTTAATCCCTCAATGGACTCCATTTTTAATACCGTTTCATGCTCAAACATACAAAAACCCTCTCAACCTACATTTTTCAACTATTTTATTACGTTTACTTTATCATAAAAATGTCAAGCGCCGCATAGCTTTTTAGCGAAAAGAGGAAACAAAAAGGTAACAAACAAAAAATGGTTCCCACAAATTTCTGGGAACCATCTCTATCGAGCTCATTTCGGTTACAATTTGACCAAACATCGCTCGAAATCAGCTTGTTCATAAGACCGGCGCAAGCGCTCGAACAAATCGAGACCGTGACGGTTCAACAACGGGACCATCGACCAAATCCGCTCTTGCGGAGCGTCCATCGGCAAGAGCCGTGTCGATAGATGAATCCGTCGACTGTTCAAGCGATATTGGTCGCGTTTCGCTTCGGCTCGCATCTCGTCGCCGAGACGTTCGAGCACGTGGCGTGCCTTCGCATCAAACCGGTGCCCGTGCTTGCCTGCCTCGCGTCCGATTGCTTCCGTGAGCGTCCGGTACGCGTACAGGTTTTGGTCGAACGCTTCGTCGTCGAACGTGTGGTCCGGTAACGGGTCCGCCAAATAGTCGACGAGCGTCACGCCTTCTTGGGCGAGCTTCTTCTCATCGTTCGTCGAGACGAGCACGGCCCCGAGCCGCGGAATCAACAGCGGCATCTTCCAATCGAGGACGTGGAACAAAGGCCGAAGTTGAAGCCAATAGGCGATTTCACCGGGGCCCGCAATATAGGCGAGTGTCGGGAACAAGTGGTCCTGCATGAGCGGGCGGGACACGACGTTGTTCGAGAACCGCTCCGGGTGCGTTTCCACTTGTTGGATTAGCTCGGCCTCCGTGAAGCGGTGTCCCCGCTTCGTCGTAAAGAGCCCGTCCTGCTTCGTCAACAGTTCGCGTGTCCCATCGTGATAGAACAAATGAGCCGCTTCGCGATTCAACTCGACGGTCGGCATCCCGTCCTCGAACGAATCGTGCAACGCCGCATGCAAGCGGTCGTGTTCCGTGATCAAGCGTTTGAACGCATCGCGCTCGAGGGCCCGGACTTCCGGTTGGTGCGGGTCGAACAGGATGAAGTCTTTACCGACAAACCGTCGCATCATCTGACCGAAGAATTGGGCGAACGAGTGGCTCGCTTGAATCACATCGACGAGCTCATGATAGAGGATCGTCGTGTAACGCGTCTCCGTCTCAGATAACAAGAGGCGTTGCAACATTTGCACGAGTTCGATTTTAAGGCGATCGAACTCCAATTCCCCGACCGACGCCTTTCCGGCGAGCGGGACGGTCGACAACGCTTCTTTGCGCAGTTGACGCGACAGCGGCTGGCTCACGAAGACGTGGTTGATTTCTGCATAGTCGTGATCCTCCGTCGCCATCCAAAAGATCGGGAGGACCGGTTTGTTCAATTTCGCTTCCGCCTGTTTGGCCTTCTTCAGCACGGTCAACAGTTTATACACCGCGAACAACGGACCGCCGAACACCCCGACTTGTTGTCCAGTCACCATCGTGAACGCCTCACCGGCGGCCAACGCTTCGAGTTTTGATTCGAGCTCGGGAGCAATCGGACCGTGGACTGTTTGTTGGTCTCGCAAAATGTCGACGAGCGCGGGCAAATGCGTGAAGGAACGGTTCATCAGTTCATCCGCCCTCACCTCGAGCTCATCCATCCCTGTATAGTCCAACCATTTCGAATAGCCCGTCTCCACTTGCATCATCGGAGACGACGGGGCGTACATGGCGTCTAGCGACTCTATCCTCACGTATAACGACTTCCTTTCAAACGATTAATACATCATCTCTCGTGCGATGCCGATCGTAAACAAGACGATGTGGGCCGGGACGAGCACTAAAAACAACAAACGCCACCCGTGCACGAACATCTTCGAATAGACGACATCCTCATGGCGAATCCGTTGCCAAATCGCGTTGGCCGGGAAGATGGCGGCACAGACCGCAAGCAACAGCCAGATCAAATCGATCCCGACAATCGCTTCGAGCAGAACCGCACATGCATAAAACCAAAGGATCACGCCGGCGTCACAGGCGAGTTTGAACGTATTAACCGATTTCGGCATAATTTTTCTAAGTATCATATACACCATAAACCAAATGACGAGTGGAAATGAAACGATATACACTAGCACGATACGCTCGCTCCTAAAATTAATTTTTGCATGACCGGAATGACGGTCAATGTGACGCCTCGTTCGTCGGCCCGTTTCAAGAGCGGCGTCAAGATGGCGTCGACCTCGGTCTGGCGCCCCGCCTCGATGTCACGTAGCATCGAAGAACGATTGTGTGCCGTCTTGTCGATAATCGTGTCGATATATGTATACGGGACGTGACGGTCGAACAACATCGTCAGTTCTTCGTAAATCGCCGTCGCGATATCGCGGCAAGGCGGTATGGCGACCGCACCGTTCTCGACACGGCAGAGCGCCGTAATCGGATTGATGATTGCGTTGGCGAATAGTTTCTCGGTGACGACTTGTTCGATATCCGTCTCCCAGACGACATCGAGTGGAGATGCGTTGAACGACATCTCTTCGAGCGAGCCGAGGCTGCCGATGCGGATGCGCCCGAGCCCGGTATGCTGGAGCCGATCGCCATCGCGGCTCACACCATGTTCGACCACACCGAGGTGGAATCCTTTCGTACGTGCATAGTCGAGATGCGCGATTCCGTTCGAACAGATGAATACGGGCACGTCGCCGGACAATCGTTCCGTCGCCGCCTCGACCTGATGCGCTTTCGTCGTCACAAAGAACACGTCCTGCTCCGTCTCAATGATTTTCGTCACCGGACAGAGGCGAACCTGAACCGTTCCCTGCGTGACGCCGGTACGTTCGATCGTCACAGTCGATGCCTCGTCGACACGGCCATAGAGCGTCACCGTATAGTCCGGTTCGAACAGCGAAGCCATCAACATGCCGACGGCGCCGTTCCCGATAATCCCAATTCGTTTAATCGGCTTCATTGGCCATCCCTCCACGTCTAGTCTGCACTGAAAAGTTTACCACAATCTGTTTCCACGACCCAAAAATAAAAAAAGAAGCGGCCTCCGAGGAGACCGCTTCTTTTCGCATTATTTGCTTGTTACTTCTTTACCGTTGTAGTGTCCGCAAGATTTGCATACACGGTGAGAAAGCTTCATTTCGCCACAGTTCGGGCACTCGTTCATACCAGGTACGTTGAGTTTGAAGTGAGTACGACGAAGACGTTTGCGAGTTTTCGACGTTCTACGGAATGGTACTGCCATCGTTGTCCACCTCCTTGAAAAGTTAGCCGTTCTCGTCCTCTTTTTTAGAGAACAAGTCAGCGAGCCCCGCGAGGCGCGGGTCAATTTTTGGTTGGTCGTCCGGCTGCTCGTCAATGACGGACCAGCCTTCCCCTTCAACCTGAGTTTTGTCTGTTTCGTTCCCAAAGATTTGCATTGGGACGTCTAACATGATGAGCTCTTTTACGATCGGTCGCAGATCAATCGTATTTCCTTCTGGCAAATTGACATCATCGAATTGCTCCGTATAACGCCCATTCTCCAAAAAGAAAGGCTCGAGCGATTCAATATCGAATTCATAAATGACATCATCCAACGTACGCGCATCTGGCAACGTCAGGTCACCTTGAATCTTCAGATTGAATGTAACTTGATTAGATGTGAACGACGCATTCCCGTGCACATGCACCGGACGAATCGAACGGATATCCGGATGGAGCTGAGTAAGCTCTGGTAGTTCGACCATCTCATCGATGGTAAAACTGTCACCCTGGTTTCGTAGCTTAAGTAGCTGTGCAATAGACCACTTCATCCGAATCACCTCAATTGCAACAATATGAATTATAGATAGGCCAACTTGTTTTGTCAATGTTTTTTCTTTACACTAAAATCAGTTGACGACGGCGCTTTGCCAAAGCGTACTTATCCATCTTACACCAATCCAATCGACAATGCAAAGGAGTAATTTTATGCGAAAAACGGCCATCATTGCCGAGTACAATCCGTTCCATAACGGGCACCTCCATCAGGCGGAACGAGCCCGGATCGAAACCGACGCTGACGCTGTCATCGCCGTCATGAGTGCCCAGTTCACCCAGCGCGGCGAGCCGGCAGCTTTCGACAAATGGAGCCGGGCCCGCGCCGCCGTCCAAACGGGCGCGATCGACCTCGTCATCGAACTCCCGACGCGTTTCGGCGTGCACCGGGCCGACCGGTTCGCGAGCGCCGCGGTCGCCATCGCCGAGCGCGTACGTTGTCAAACGCTGTCCTTCGGTAGCGAGAGCGGCGACATCAGCGCCGTGACCCAGGCCGCGGCGGCCAACATCGAAGCGACTCCAGCCTATCAGACGGCGTTCAAAGAAGCGTTGGACAATGGACGTTCTTCCGCCAATGCGTCGAGCGAGGCGTTCGGGTCACTCTATCCCGACTTTGATTTGACGCTCCCGAACAACATCCTCGCCTATCACTACGCGAAAGCGGCGACGTCCATCGAACTGCACACGATTCGCCGTCTCGGGGCCGGATACCATGACCCGAGCGTCTCAGACGTCATGTCGGCCACGGGCGTGCGCGCCCACTACTTAGAGTCAGGTATGGTCCGGGCCGTCCCTGACGCCACGAGAACGCTGTTTCAGGACAATCCGATGGCGCATTGGTCACTTTATTGGCCCGTCCTTCAATATAAGCTGCGGACGACCCCGAAAGACGTACTTGAGCAACTCGTCGGTATCGACAGCTCGCTGTCGCCCCGCTTGATTCAAGCCGGGCTCGAGCCGACATTCGAACAGGCGCTCGCCCGCTTATTGACGAGACGTTATACCCGGACGTCCATCCAACGCGCGCTCGTCGCCATCCTCATCCATTGGCGACAGGACGAGTTGCCGGAACGGTTCGACGACGTACCGTATATCCGACCGCTCGCGTTCAACACAATCGGGCGCACTGTGTTAAAGGACATAAAAAAAGACGTACCGCTCCTCAGCAAGTACCATCCCGATCTTGCGTTCGAGGCTCGAGTGACCGAGGCGTATCGCCTTCCGCTCGGAAATCGGTCACTCGTCGAACATATGCAAACTCCTCAATTCATCGACTCTAAATAATCGATGGCTTCCTCGACCGTCTTGACGGGAACGACTTCAATGTCGCTCTCGAGTCGGTCGAGCGACTCCATCGCCTCGTCGTAGTTCGACCCGGCCGGCACGAAGAACACGGATGCCCCAGCCTCGTCCGCAGCTACGATTTTTTGCCATGCCCCGCCAATCGGCCCGACGTTCCCTAACTCATCGACCGTTCCCGTTCCGGCAATGACGGCACCGCCCGTCAAATCGCCCGGCGTCAACTGATCAAAAATCTCGAGCGTGAACATGAGGCCGGCCGACGGTCCGCCGACGTTCGTCAGTTCGAACGAGACGTCCGGGTCCGTGCGCACGTCCTGGACGGGCAGCGGCTCATAAATCCCAAGCCCGACCCGGTCCCCGCTCCGGTCAATCGGTTGAATCAGCGTATCGACCTCACGTTCGCGACCGTCACGTTCAAGCGTGACAGAGACTTCATCGCCGGCTTCAAATGAGGCGACGCGTTCGATAAAGTCAAGGCGCGATGCGAACGATTGGCCATCGAGCGCCGTGATGATGTCACCCGGCTTCAAGACGTTCGCGGCGAGCGACCCCGTGATTGGGGCCGAGACGTACATGCCGTCAAACGTCACCGTCACATCGGCGTCCGCCAACTCATAGGCGTATTGAATCGCCGCTTGTTGCGACGACGACATCAACAACTCTTGTCTGCGTTCGTAGTCCGCCTCGCTTTCCCCGTCATACAGATAGCGGCTGGCCGGGCTGGCCTCCGTGAACGGGGTGAACCAGCTGCCGACGAGCCAGAGCGGTGTCGCCCGGCGTTGCGAGATGGTCACCATCTTCAGTTCGCCCGGTTCTTTGTCCCCGCCCTCGACCGTCATGAACTCTTCGATCGTCGTCGCCTCGCCCGGATACGTGATGTAATACGGGAGTGGCACGAACAAGAAAATCAGGACGGCCACGAGCAGACCGAAACCGATTTTGAGCGACTTCATTGTCCGTGACTCACTTCATATTTTTGCCGCAACGCGAGTTCGACTTGCTCCGGGACGAGCTCGGCGACGGACGCCCCGTATTTGGCAACTTCTTTCACGATCGAGGAGCTGAGGAACGAGTACTGGCTGTTCGTCATCATGAACAACGTCTCCACGTTCTCATTCAACTTTTTATTGATCGATGCGATTTGAAGCTCATACTCGAAGTCCGAGACGGCACGCAGGCCACGGACGATGGTCGCTGCCTCACGCTTGGCAGCATATTCGACGAGCAAACCCCCAAACGCGTCGGCGGTGACGTTCGGTAAATGTGTCGTCACCTCACGAATGAGCGACAGACGCTCTTCCACGTTAAAGAGAGGTGCCTTACTCGAGTTTTCAAGCACGGCGACGATGACTTCGTCGAAGATGGCCGCCGCCCGCTCGATGATATCTAAATGGCCGTTCGTAATCGGGTCAAAGCTCCCCGGGCAAATCGCGATACGTTTTGACATGTTCTCACTCCTCGGTCGCTGCATACTCGTAAAAGCTGATCGTAATCACGTCCGAGTAGCGTTGCACCTTGATTTTTTCCAACTGGCCGACTCGGTCCGGCAACGTCACGTCGCTGCCATGCTCGCAGACGACGACGCCGTTGTCCGTCAACAGCCGGTTCGTTTCAATGATCTGTAAAAACGGCACATGTTCTTCCGCATGATACGGAGGGTCCATGAAAATCAGTTTGAACGGCTGACCTTTGAGGACGAGTTGGTCGAGAACCGAGCGGGCGTCTTGTTGGAGCACCGTCGCTTTCGACTCGTAACGTGTAGTCTGCAAATTGTCTGTGACCGTCTGGACCGCCTTCCGTTGCTTGTCGACGAACACGGCATGGTCACACCCCCGTGACAACGCCTCGATTCCTAGACCGCCGCTCCCGGCGTATAGGTCAAGCGCATCGCCCCCGGCGAAATAAGGACCGATGATGTTGAATAACGATTCTTTTACTTTATCTGTCGTTGGTCGTGTGGCCGACCCCGGGACCGTCTTGAGTCGGGTCCCTTTTCGTTCTCCTGAAATCACTCGCATATCCGTTCTCCTTCACCACAAAAGATGAAGGCGGTGCCGCCTTCATCTCTGTGTTATTTCTGCTTCGATTCATACGTCTCCGCGACGAACGGCCGCTCACTGCGGACGACCGCTTCGACGAACGGCAACGCGCTCACTTGTTCGAGAATCGCCTCATGTCCATCAAGGTCGGTATACAAGAAGGCGTACTTCTCCCGCTTTGACACGTAATACAGGTTCGCATAGCGACGCAACGCCTTCACTTGTTTCAACGATTGGACGTAGACGACGAACCCGATTCGACCATTCAACTCAAACGTCTCAGATGGCACATCCACAGCTTCCGCCTCCACAACTTCCTCCGCCTGAACATCCGCCTTCGTCGAAGAACGGGTTTCCGGTCGGGACTTTGATTTTTGGAGAAACCGAGAAGGCCAACAGCTCACTCACTTCCCCGAGCAGTTTATCTAAACTGCGTTCCGCTTTTTTAAATGCGGCCACTTCTGGCTGGACATCGAGACGCCGTTTGACGAGATGCATCTCTTTTTTAATGCAATCGTGGTCCGGGTGATGTTTCCCGAACCGCTGTACGTACTCGTAATCTTCTTTCATCCGCAAGAACTCACGTTCCACGATGCGCGCTTCCTCTGATTGGGCTCGCGCTTGTTTCGTGGCGATATATGTTTGGAACGACTCGCTCGCTTCAATCAAATCGGCTAACGATTCCGTTTGATCGAGCAGGGCGATCGTCTGTTCAGTAATAATCATGGCTTTCACCCTTTCTGCCATGATTTTAACACATTTGATTCCCTCTGTAAGCAATCGGCTTTATAATTGAACGTGACTGTCAAGCGTCCAACCAGAAAGGAAGTGAACAGGTGCGCACTTGCACCTCGCTATGAAAAAAGTCTCATTCAATATGATTCGCTCGGCCGGCATTAAAACCGACTATGCGAAACCTGAATATTATTACGACCAGCTCGATAAAGTAAGAGCAGCCGACCTCGTCTTGTTCCCTGAATATTGGATGGTCAACTCAATCATCTATGGACTCAACAAACCGATTTTCCCGTCCCCGGCCACGTATCATCTCGGACACGATAAGATCGAGATGACGCGCGCCTTCAAGGCAACGTTCCCGCACCGAATCCCGAAGACGCTCATCTACGGGAAAAACCCATATACGATCGAGCGTGTTTTGGAAGAGTTCGAGTATCCGTTCGTCGCCAAGACGGCCAAGTCGTCGATGGGACAAGGCGTCTGGCTCATCAAGCATGAACAGGATTGGCTCGAGTACGTCGACAAGCATGAGACGTTCTACGTCCAGCAATACATCCCGAACGACCGCGACCTGCGGATCATCGTCATCGGTGAAGAAGTCGTCGGTTCGTATTGGCGTGTCAGCGAGGCGTTCTTGAACAACGTCGCCCAAGGCGCCCAGTTCTCATATGACGATATCCCGGAAGACGTCGTCGCGGAAGTGCTCGACATCGCCAAGACGCTCCACATCAATCACGCGGCCTTCGACGTCATCGTCGCCGACGGTGAATTTTACATTTTAGAGTTCAACGTTTTCTTCGGCTCAGAGGGACTCATGCCGCTCGGGGTGAGGCTTTCGGACAAAATCGCCCAATACCTCGATCCCCGCGCTTGAGGCGTTCATCTTTTTTTCACAATTTGAACACACGTTATTCCAAGAACGTTTTCGAATATGATATGATGACATATGAGGTTTATTAGGGAAAAGGGGGATTATGATGAAATTTGAGCAGTTCCACATCGAGGGAAAAGAGATCCGCTTCGGTTTGCTCGAGACGATCATGGATCATCATCATTTCATCCGTGAAGGCGCTTGGGACTATGAGCGTGCAACGTATGACATGAAGTACGAGAAACAATCGACAGGCGAGACGTTCTACCTTCGCTTACCGGTATATGCAATCGAAGGCCAAATCGAGGACCGTCATGCGGTCGTCAAAATGTTGACACCGATTCTCGGAAAACATTACTACCCGCACGGCGTCGAGTACGACGAAGAGTTCCCAGAAGAAATCGTCCGTGATTGCGAGCGTCGTCTAGCCGCACTCGCTGAGACACTCGAAGTAAAACCCCTTGCATAAGCGAAGGGGTTTTTCTTATGGACACATATAACGAACCGAGGTAAGCATCGGCAGAGCAGATTACGCCGACAAGTCCTCTGATTGGATGATGGTGCAGCCCTTACCCTCGTAATACGCAATCATATCATCGATTTTCTTCAAGTCATAGCTCGTGATGCAATCCGACAGGACGCTAACCGTATAGTCGGATTTCCGCAGATTGTAACACGTTGACTTCACACAGGCGGTCGCATCGGCACCGGTGATATAGAACGTGTCGATGCCATGCTGTTCAATGAACGCCGCGAACGCCTCGCTCGTCAAGGCGTTGCCCTTGTATTTGGTGAATACGTGATCGGACACAATCTTCAAATCTGGCGCTAATTCTGCCCCGCGCGTCCCGGTTTTGAACGTTCTTGTCCCCGCGGATAAGTTCTCATGTCGGATATAGACGACGGGAATCCCCTTGTCGACCGCCCAATCGATCGATGTGTTGATGTTGTCGATGACCGCTTTGTAATTTTTCGTGATGTCATTCTGAATGTCGATGACGACCAATGCTTGCTGTTGCATCTGATTTCCCCCTCGATGAGTCGCGTGTCGTGACTACTGCCTTCATCATACCAGAGTTCACCACTGGAAAATATAGACAACAATCATCATCAACAAACAAAAAAGGGAGGACCCGCCGAGGGCCTCCCTTTTTTCATGTCGCGATGACGTTGAGCGTCACATCGACTTGTCCGAGCAATAAGTCGAACTGGTCGCGCACGTACCGATATAAGCGTTCAGCCTCAACGAGTGAGACGGGTGCAACGATTTGATAATCGTATCGTTCTTTCGAGACGGACACGACCTTCACTTCACGCAATCCGAATTCGATTGCACTGCAAGCAATCAAATCCTCAATCGCCCGCTCAGCGATCGTCACATCTCCATAGGAATAATCATTTCCGATGACAGCCATCGTATCATTCATCTTCTTCACTCCTTTTCTGCCGCGAGTACTAACACGTCCTCCATAATGGTTTCGATATCGACGGGTTTTTCTCCTGCCGTGGCCATTTGGGCGACCGCACGGACGTCGTGTTGACGGTCGATGATATACATCGTCGTCGCATGCGTGACGAGTCCGCTGTTCGCTTTCGAATAATAGAATTGAAGCTGACGCGTGATGCGGTCGATATCGGCCTGGTCACCGGTCAACATCTTCCAACCCGTTGGTTCGGCTTGGAATGCCTCCCCGTAATTCTCTAGGACCGGCACCGTATCGACTTCAGGGTCGACAGTGATGGCGACGAGCTCGACGTCCGTCCCGTACAAGTCGTTCGCTTTCAACTCTTGCTCAAGCTTCATGAAGTCACGCAACGTGAGCGGGCAGATGTCCGGACAGTTCGTATAGAAGAACGTGACGATTTTGACTTTGCCATTGTCCGAATTGTACGACTGACCGTCGAGCGCATTCGTCAACGTGAACGGGGTCGGCTCTTGGATGACGGGCAGGTCCTCTTCTTTAAAGAATAAGAAGTACGAGGCCACACCGATTGCCACCAGAATGGCGACCGTCAAGCCGACCGTCATATAGCTGTTCCGTTTCATGCTCATCCCCCTCTCTCGATTCACCCACCGATAATGGCACGGAAGACGTTTGTCGTCTCACCCGGGTCATAGGCGACATAAAGGAGGACGTATACCATCACGCCTGTAATCGCTGTGAAAAACCAGACGACCGAGGCTTTCGGTCCGATTTTACGGTGTTTCTCGACTTTATTTTTATAGCCGAGGTAAAGCGTGATCAATCCGAGGACCCCACCTGTCGTCGCGAGCAGGATATGGAAAATCATGAACGCCAAATAATAAGGCTTCACTGAATCCGGTCCCCCGAAGGCGGTATTGCCGACGAAAATCGTCCGTGAGACGTAGAGAATGAAGAATGTCGTCGCGGCGATCGCGGCGGCCGTCATGACTTTCTTATGTTTGTCGACGTTGCGGCGATCGCGCGCAATGATCGTCCATCCGATTGCGACTAAAATAGCACTGATGACAATGAATGTCACACTGATCAAGGCAAGATAGTTCATCGTAGTTTCCCCTTTGATTTAGTTCATTTTTTCTCTTTTGGTTCTTGCGGTGTGAACGACATGCCTTCGTCAAGCGCAAGCGATTTCGTCCGGCGCACCCAACCGAAGAACGTCCAGCCGAAGAAGAAACCGTATACGACTTCTTGACCGAGCTTCATCAATACCCCGCCGAAGCGTTGGTCTTCAAGAGCGCTGTTCGTCGCTCCCATGAGCGCATTCAAATCGAGACCCGACACATCGCCGTTCGGCATACAGTAGCCGAGCACCGTTGCGAACGTCTCCGCGTCCGTATAGGCGTCATACAAGATGCCTTGGCTGAAGATGATGAACGCACAGGCAGGTGTCAAGAGCACACCGTTCGCGATGATGTACACCATCCGCTTCAAATCTGACATCCCTTCCTCTTCTTCTGAGAGGAACGGTGCGATGACCGGATACCACATCGTCAAACTGAAGACGACGAGGGCGCCGTGGAAGATACGATGCACACCATAGTTTGTCAAGACGTAGTCAAAGATGAATGGCATGTGGTAAAACGTGAACAATGCATTGAACAAAACGAGTGCGATCAAAGGTTTTGTCATAAACTTGAGCGTCGGCCCAATCACCTTATAGCTAAATAATTTCTCGAACACCCAATACGGCATCCCGTACACGACGAGCGCCGGTGCGAGCACATAGACGAGCACCATCTGCAACATGTGCACCGAGAAGATGATGTGTGCAAGGACATCGACCGGACTTCCGAAGCCGATATAATACAATAAAATGGCGGATAACATGCTGAACTTTTGTAGTAACGTGGTCGACTCGTACCCTCGCTTCGCCATTTTCTCTGTGACGACCGCATAGAGGACGTACAACCCTACCATCAACAATCCGA
The DNA here is from genome assembly GCF_018618275.1 of Exiguobacterium sp. s194. Lineage (NCBI taxonomy): Bacteria > Bacillati > Bacillota > Bacilli > Caryophanales > Exiguobacterium > Exiguobacterium sp. s194. The sequence continues at coordinate 338,177 of NZ_JACSLT010000001.1, forward strand.
ACCATGGACTCCAAAGTGTCATCCAATCGAACTGTTTGAGTAGCTCTGATGTATTCCAGAGCATCCCTTCACCCCTTTTCTTTCTCTCCCAAACCGATGAAACCGTTCACTTCAAGATTACTATTCCTTTATTTTTGAAGTAAAGCAAAAAGGACTGAATCATCTGTGTTTCCACAGATGTTCAATCCTTTGTCACATTTACCAAATGAGCAAGCGAAGTGCAGCGACTGTAATGATGGCGACAAAGATGCCAAGCCACATCATTCCGACGATCCACGTGTTGCCACGGTTGTTCATATGCATGAAGATATACAGCTGCAAGAACACTTGGATGATGGCGAGGATGATTAAGAAACCACCTGCTGCCCACACCGGCATGAGTTCAGCGTATACGGCGCCGAACGCGACGAATGTGAGCAAGATCATCATCGCGAAGCTGATCAACTGGAGTTGATATTCGCGGCGTGACTCGGCTTTTACTTCGAGCTCTAACTGTTTGTGCGATTCGTTGATTGGTTGTTTTTCCATGTTAGCTCACCATCCCTAAGAGGTAGACGATTGAGAAGATGAAAACCCAGACGACGTCGATAAAGTGCCAGTATAGGCTCGACACGTAAAACTTCGGTGCGTTGTACACATCGATCGGACGGTTCCAGTTGCGAATTAACAACGTCGTAATCCAAAGAAGACCGAACGTGACGTGCGCGCCGTGGAAACCGACGAGCGTGTAGAACGCAGATCCGAACGCGCTCGACGTGAACGTGTGACCGATATGGTAGTAGTGGATGAACTCGTAAATCTCAGCTCCAAGGAAACCTGCCCCGAGGAGAAGCGTGATCACCAACCAAAACTTCATGCGGCCTGGATTGTTCGCTTTCATGTTCATCATGGCGAGAACACTTGTGAGCGAACTTGTGAGGAGGAGCATCGTCATTAAGAAGACGAGCCCCATCTCAAAGATATTGTACGAACGAAGTTCCTCTGGCGCACCAGAGTTGAGTAGACCGACATACGTTCCGAAGAGCGAGGCGAAGAGAACGGTCTCTCCACCGAGGAAGAACCAGAAGGCTACATATTTATTTTTCCCTTCCAGCGTGGCTTTCTCTGGATTGGCCGGAATTCCGGTCACCGGGTGTTTTTCGACTGCATGTGCCATTTATTGGTCTCCTTTCTCACGAATCGCTTTCAAATCCGCTTCGATCTTCGATTTTGGAATGTAGAAGCCATGATCGTCAATCCATGAACGGAGGAACATCGACACGAATGTGATGAGCAATCCGATCACGATGAGCGACCAACCGACAACCGCGTTATCCATTTGGAAAATCGCTCCGAGTCCGGCGATGAACAAGCCGAGTGACATGAAGAACGGGATAATCGAGTTGTTCGGCATGTGGATGTCTGCTACTGGTTCAGCGACAGATACCCGTTTGTTGCCCGCCATCTTCTCGAGCCAGAACGTATCGAGACCTTTGACAAGCGGTGTTTGTGCAAAGTTGTATTCTGGAGTCGGTACAGGAAGCGTCCACTCCAACGTACGTCCATCTTCCCAATGGTCCGGCTTGACGCGTTGTTTCGACAAGAATGCTTTCACAACAGCGACGAGCAAGACGATCGTCGACACACCCATGAAGAAGGCTCCGATTGTCGACAGCAAGTTCATCGTCTCAAACCCTTGGTTCGGAAGGTATGTGAAAACGCGGCGTGGCATCCCGAACAATCCGAGGAAATGTTGCGGGAAGAACGTCAAGTGGAACCCGATGAAGAACAACCAGAACTGCCAGTAGCCAAGCTTCTCAGAGAGCGCTTTGCCGAACATGAGCGGGAACCAGTAGTAAAGTCCTGCAAATAGACCGTAGACAACTCCACCTACGATAACGTAGTGGAAGTGAGCGACAACGAAGTAACTATCGTGGTACTGATAGTCGGCCGGTGCGACCGAAAGCATGACCCCTGTCATTCCCCCGACGAGGAATGATGGAATGAATGCGACCGAGTAGAGCATCGCGACATTGAACTTGATTTGTCCGCCCCATAGTGTGAACAACCAGTTGAAGATTTTGACCCCTGTCGGAACGGCGATGGCCATTGTTGCGACAGCAAAGATCGAGTTGGCGACCGGTCCAAGACCGACCGTGAACATGTGGTGGACCCAAACCATGAATCCGAGGAAACCGATGAGCATCGTTGCGAAGACCATCGTTGTATAACCGAATAGGCGTTTACGAGCGAATGTCGGAATAATTTCCGAGAAAATACCGAACGCCGGTAAAATCAAGATGTATACTTCCGGGTGTCCGAAGATCCAGAAGAGGTGTTCCCAGATGACTACGTTACCGCCGGCTGCCGGGTCGAAGTAAACGGCCCCGAACAAGCGTTCGAACATCAACATGAACAATCCGACTGTGAGCGGTGGGAACGCGAAGACGATCAACGCCGAAGCGACGAACGTCGTCCACGTGAAGAGCGGCATCCGCATGAGTTTCATACCTGGAGCACGCATGTTCAAAATCGTGACGAGGAAGTTAATCCCGGCCATGAGTGAACCGAAACCTGAAATTTGAAGACCAAGGGCGTAGAAGTCGACCCCTGATGCTTCCGGTTGTGTCGAGAGCGGCGCGTACGCTGTCCAGCCTGCGTTCGGAGCTGCGCCGAAGAACCAGCTAAGGTTCAACATGACACCACCGAAGAAGAACAACCAGAATCCGAGTGAGTTAATGAACGGGAACGCGACATCGCGTGCCCCGATTTGAAGTGGTACGACGGCGTTCATGAATCCGAATAACATCGGCATGGCCGCTAGGAAGATCATCGTCGTCCCGTGCATTGTAATCAATTGGTTAAACGTTTCGCCGCTGACGAAGTCGTTCATCGGACGAACGAGTTGCCACCGAATAAGTAATGCTTCAATTCCACCGAGAAGGAGGAAGAAGATTCCTGAGAACAAATACAAAATACCGATTTTTTTGTGGTCAACCGTCGTAACCCAATCCATGATGCCATTGTATTTACGCGGTTGCTGCAATGCAGTGGTCTGTGCCACGTGAAATCCCCCTTTTCCCGTTAGTCAATCTTCTGATCGTACAAGAAGTCAACGAGTGCATCTAACTCTTCATCACTGATTTGGCCTTCACCGAAGCCAGGCATGAGCGCGCCTTGTTTCAATTCTTGAGGATCACGAATCCATTCTTTCAATTTCTCTTCGTTGTTTTCAAGATAACCAGCTAACTTTTCGCGATCGCCGAAGTTTGTCAGACTAGGCGCGACTTTCCCGCCGCCGTGACAGCTCAAGCAGCTCTCGACGTAAACGGCCTCACCTGTCGTCAAGTTTTGGTTATCGGCAACAAGTTTTTCTGTGTTCGCGTCTTGCTGTGCTTTCATGTCTTCGAGCCATTTGTCGTAATCTTCTTGTTCGAGTGCGATGACTTTGAAGTCCATGAGCGCGTGTGACGGTCCGCAAAGCTCGGCACATTTCCCGAAGAACGTACCTGGTTCATTTGCATGCAACCACATTTCGTTATCAAGGCCTGGGTTCGTGTCCGTTTTACCAGATAAAGCCGGTACCCAGAACGAGTGGATGACGTCTTTCGATGTCAAGTTGATGCCGACACGTTTGCCAACCGGGATGACAAGTTCTTGTCCCGTGACGACGCCTGCGTTCGGATATTCAAACTCCCACCAGTACAAGTTAGCCGTAACATTGATTTCTTCTTCTTTTTTCGCTTCTTTCGCTTTCGCGAGTTCGACAGTCGTCGTGATTGTCGGTACAGCGAGAATGATGAGCAAGATGATTGGCACGACTGTCCAAATCATCTCGAGCGTGCTGCTTCCTTCGACTTGCTTCGGAATCGAATCGTCTTTACGACGGAACTTCATGAGCACGTAAACGTAAATGATCGATACGATGACGAGTACGAAGAGCATAAGTACCAAACTGATGATAATGATCCGGAGCTGAATTTCAGCGCCTTCTCCCATCGGCTTCAATGCAGACAATCCCTCAACGCCGCACCCTGATAATAGCAGTGCGAACATCATCATCGGGACGATGCCAAACAGAAGCTTTTTAAATGATTTCACAACAATCCCCACTTTCTCCCAAAATGATGTGTAATGGTTTCTATATAGTGAGTGTGATTACGCTAGTGCTGCCGTCAAAATCAGCGCGACAATCCACACGACTAAATAAATTAATGAATAAAAGAACATTTTGTTTGCCCACTTGATTTCATCCTCGGCTTTAAAACCTTTCAACCCGAGATATAACCAGTAGCCCCCAAGACCGGCTGCAATGATTACGTAGACTAACCCGTAATGCATGAACAAGAGCGATGCTGGAATCAGCGTCGCAATCCACCAGATGATTTGACGCTTTGTAATCGCAAAGCCGTTGACGACCGGTAGCATCGGAATGCCGGCCGCTCGATACTCCTCGACACGCCGCATGGCGAGCGCGAGGAAGTGTGGCGGTTGCCACAAGAACATGACGAGGAACATGAGCCACGCGTCGATATGAAGCGCAGGATCGATGGCTGCCCAACCGATGAGCGGCGGTACTGCTCCGGAGATGCTGCCGACGACCGTGTTCAACGTGTGCGTCCGTTTAAGCCACATCGTATAAATGACGACATAAAAAAATGCCCCGATTAAACCGAAGACTGCTGCCACATACGAGACGATCAATAAGAGCAATGTCCCGATCGCAAGCTGCGTTAATCCAAGGAGCAAAATCCGTTCTCCTGAAATTTTACCGGTGACACTCGGCCGATTGTCTGTACGTCCCATCAAGTAATCGATATCACGGTCCACGAAGTTGTTTAGGTAACAACTCCCGGAGATGACGAGTGCGCTTCCTAACATCGTTAATAAGAGCTGCGGCCAAACCTCAAATAAATAAAAGACTGGCGTATCACTCTGATATGTTGCTGCTACAAAGAAACCGGCGAATACCAACAACAAGTTGGCGCGAACGATTCCCATTTTTGCCAGAGCAACATAGTCGCGGAACGAGGCGGATTCTGTATATTCTACTTCTGCCATTGTTCCTGGGTTGACTTTTGTCATACTGACCCCCCTACTAATCACGAAATCCACGTATTCTTTTCACAGAAAAAACACAATATGAACAAAGTTCACCTAACTCATAACAAAGATACCATATTTTCAAAAAGAATACGTCGTTTATGCTTGTAAAATAGCTAGTTTTTTGTGACAAACGTGTGATAATTGTCACAGTAAAAACGCCATGTTAATACTAGAATAACGATTTTGATAGCGATTGCAAGCTTTTCCGTTTCGTTTTTACGACGTAAAGCCGTATAATAAGTATGGCGAAAAAAATATAAACTTACAAGGCACAATTCTAGTGATTTTTCTCAAAAGCAGGTGGAAACGAATGCATAAAAAACTCGCACTATTTTCAGCGCTCGTCACGCTCGGGATGATGCTCGTCCTGATCATGGGTGGAACCGTGACAAAGACGGACTCCGGCGACGGGTGCGGAACGGATTGGCCGCTCTGCCACGGGAAACTGATCCCGACCAATCCGAGCGTCGAAACGATGATCGAGTACAGTCATCGTGTCGTCTCTGGCATCGAGGGACTGCTCATCATCGCCTTGACGATTTGGACGTTTGCGGTCGTCAAGAACCGGTATGATGTCAAAGTGTTCGCGTTCCTCGCGTTCATTTTCATGCTCATCCAATCGATTATCGGTGCCGGGGCCGTCATTTGGCAACAATCGGACGCGATTCTCGCGCTCCACTTCGGCATCTCGCTCGTCTCGTTCGCATCACTGCTCATCTTGACGATTCTCTTGTTCGAAGGGGAACGCGTGCATCGGGCCGTCTCCGAACGGTTGAAGGTTCATCTTTACGGCTTGACGATTTATACGATGGTCGTCGTCTATACGGGCGCTTACGTCCGTCATCTCGGCGCGACATACGCCTGTGTCGGCTGGCCGATTTGTGACCAGAACGTGTGGACGTTCGAGTCGTACGTCCAAATGGGGCACCGCATCATGGCCGGATTGCTCGTCTTCTATACGTTATACGTCCTCTACTTGGCACGTCGGGAGACGAACCGCCTCGTCGAGACCGGCATGTGGGCCTCGCTGTTCTTCATCCTGCTTCAAGTCGGCACGGGTGCGTGGATCGTCCTTGGGGGACACGCCACGTACGTCCCGCTTCTCCACGCCTTCTTGATTACCTGCTATTTCGGGATTATCTCGTACTTGGCATATCATGCGTATCGGAGTCAGAAACAGACGACCGAGGCCGCACGACAACAATCCATTTAATCACGTACACAAAAAGGAGCGAGGGCATCGCTCCTTTTTTTGATGCCTATTTACTGCGCGTCCTTGAACCGCTCGAGTGCCCGGGCCCGCGCTTCCTTATGGTCGACGATTGGGTCGACGTATCCATCCCGCTCGGTCAAGTCAGGGAAATGAATCGCTTTTTTGTCGAGATTCGCGAGTTCGGGCACGTACTTCCGGATGAACGTCCCGTCCCCATCGAACTTCTCGGACTGCGTCGTCGGATTGAAGATACGGAAGTACGGCACCGCATCCGTCCCGACCGAAGCCGCCCATTGCCAACCCCCGATATTCGAGGCTGCTTCATAGTCGATCAGCTTCTGTTCGAAATAGCGTTCCCCTTTCCGCCAGTCGATCATCAGATGCTTCGACAAGAACGAGGCGACAATCATGCGAAGCCGGTTATGCATCCAGCCCGTCTCATTCAATTGCCGCATCGCCGCGTCGACGATCGGGTAGCCCGTCTTTCCGTCACACCACGCCTGGAAGTTCTCGTCATCGTTCTCCCAATCGAGATGCTTATACTTGTCGTTGAACGGACGGTCTTTCAGTCCCGGGAATTGGACCATGATCATATAGTAAAATTCGCGCCATAACAACTCATCGTAATATGTGTCGCGTCCGCTCGATTTCGGCGCCTTCAACACCGCTTCCGTCACGGTCCGGATGGAGAGCACCCCGGTCCGGAGATACGGAGACAGACGGCTCGTTCCGGCGATGGCCGGGATGTCGCGGTCTTCATCGTACGCATCGATCCGATTCGCGACGAAGTCGCTCAAACGACGTTTGGCTGCTGCTTCGCCGAGCGCTTTCCACGGAAGCTCACAGCGATCGAACTGACGCTTCAATTCGACCGGGACTTCATGCCCTGTCGTCACGTGACGCTTCAACGCATTCACGTCGACCTCATACGGCGCGGGCGGCGCCTCGGCATAGGCTGCTTTTTTAAATGGCGTGTATACCTTATACGGATCGCCGTCTTTTTTCGTGAACGCATTCGGGGCGAACAAATGGCGGTCGAGCAGGCGGATGACTTTGACCGCTTCCCCGAGCGCCTGGATGACGGCGTCGTCCCGCTGTTTGAACGGTTCGACATACTCGGCGTTGAAGTAGAGCACATCGAGCTCACCGAGCGCTTCGACGAACTGTTCGGCCGTATCGGCCACGATGACCCGAAGTCCGAGCCCGCGTTCTTCCAACTCGTCCATGAATTGACGCATCGTCGCGAAAAAGTAATCGTGGCGCGTCTCGAACGGCTCGCAATAGTTAGGGTTGAGCCAAAAAACGAACTCCATCTCATCGTCGGAATCAGCGTCTTTCAAGGCCCGGTGTAACATATGATTATCTGTCAATCGAAAATCCGATCGAAACCAGCATACTCGTCTCATCTCTCCCACTCCTATCTAAAAAAGAAGCATAGCGCGGCTATGCTTCTTTTCATTATACAAACTCAATCAATAAGTCGTCACTTTGGATTGTGTCGCCTTCTTTAATATGGACCGCTTTGACTTCTCCGTCTTGCGCGGCTTGGACCGTCGTCTCCATCTTCATCGCTTCCGTGACGAGGAGCTGTTCCCCGCGGTGGACACGGCTACCCGGTTCGACGAGCACTTTCAACACTGAACCCGGCATCGAAGCGCCGACTTGTTTCGGGTTCGCCCGGTCTACTTTCGGACGGCTCGTCGTCGCCGACTTCACGTTCACGTCTTTAATCTCGATTTCACGCGGGACGCCGTTCATCTCGTACGAGACGAGACGGATGCCGTCCTCGTTCGCCGCACTGATTTGAACGAGTTTGATGATCAGTGTCTTCCCGGTCTCGATTTCAACTTGAATCGTCTCACCGACGTTCAATCCGTAGAAGAACGTCAACGTGTCAAGCACCGATACATCCCCGTACGTCGTCGAATGCGTGACATAGTCTTCAAACACTTTCGGATACAATGCGTTCGAGAGCAATTCGAAATCTGTTACCGGACGATCGAGTTTCTCGAACAGTTTCGACTGGGCCGCTTCAAAATCATACGGCTCAATCAACTTACCTGGACGTACGTCAAGCGGCTTCTCACCTTTAAGAATCGCTTGCTGGACATCGGTCGGGAACCCTCCTGGAGGCGTCCCGAGTTCGCCGCGCATCATCTCGACGACCGAATCCGGGAAGTCGAGTTGGTGACCGCGGTCAATCACATCTTGTTCGCTCAAGTTATGCTGGACCATGAATAGCGCCATGTCGCCGACGACTTTCGACGACGGTGTCACTTTGACGATATCCCCGAACAACATGTTGACACGGGCATACATCGACTTCACTTCGCTCCAACGGTCACCCAATCCGACCGCTTTCGCTTGTTGCTGCAAGTTCGAGTACTGTCCGCCCGGCATCTCGTGCTCATATACCGACGGGTTCGAAGCGCGCATGTCGCTCTCGAACGGCTCGTAGTTATGACGCACGTCTTGCCAGTAATCGCTGATGACCTCGTAATGCTTCGCATCGATTTTCGGTTGACGCGCGTGATGGTCAAGCGCATAAATCAAGCTGCCGCCTGAAGGCTGTGACGTCATCCCCGACATCGAGCTCGCAGCCACGTCGACGATATCGACGCCCGCATCTGTCGCCCGGGCGTAAGTGAAGATTCCGTTGCCCGACGCGTCGTGCGTATGCAAGTGGATTGGCAAGTCGACGGCATCTTTCAATGCCGAGACGAGCGCGTACGCCGATTCCGGTTTAAGCAGGCCGGCCATGTCCTTGATGGCAAGGATGTGAGCCCCGCTCGCTTCAAGTTTCTTCGCCAAGTCGACGTAATACGGCAAGTGGTATTTCGGACGGCTACCGTCATACAAGTCACCCGTATAACAAACCGCTGCCTCGGCGACTTTGCCGGTCGGTAACGTCGCGTCAATCGCGAGTTGAATCGACTCGAGGTTGTTCAAACTGTCAAAGATCCGGAACACGTCGACGCCGGCATAGGCCGCTTCGTGGACGAACTTCTCGATGACGTTGTCGGCATAGTTCTTATACCCGACGGCGTTGGCACCGCGGAGCAACATTTGAATCAACACGTTCGGCATCTTCTCACGGAGACGCATGAGGCGTACCCAAGGGTCTTCTGAGAGGAAACGATAGGCGACGTCGAACGTGGCCCCGCCCCATGCCTCGACCGAGAACAGCTCCGGCATGAGCTTGCTCGTCGGTTCGGCGATATTGATGATGTCTTGCGTCCGCATCCGTGTCGCGAGCAGAGACTGGTGCGCGTCGCGCATCGTCGTATCCGTCAATAACAGTTCGGGCTGTCGCTTAATCCAGTCGGCGAGGCCATCCGGACCAAGTTCCGTCAAAATCTGTTTCGTGCCCGGTTTGGCTTCAGCCGGCAGGTCTTGAGGAATCCGGACCGAGCGGCTGATCGGCTTGTCTTTCAAACCGACGCCCGGGAATCCGTTCACCGTGACATCGCCGATATAGTTGAGCAATTTCGTCCCGCGGTCTTTCCGTTTCGGGAAGACGAACAGTTCCGGCGTCTCATCGATGAACGACGTGTTATAGTCGCCGCTGATGAAGTTCTGATGCTTCATCACGTTGATTAAGAACGGGATGTTCGTCTTGATGCCACGAATCCGGAACTCGTTCAAGTTACGGACCATCTTCGAAGCGGCCTGTTCGAACGTCATGCCATGTGTCGACAGCTTCACGAGGAGCGAATCGTAATATGGTGAAATCTCGGCACCGACGTAGGCGTTCCCACCGTCAAGTCGGACGCCGAAGCCGCCCGGAGAACGGTAGGCCATGATTTTACCGGTATCCGGCATGAAGTTGTTGGCCGGGTCTTCCGACGTGACACGCGATTGGATCGCGTAACCGAGCAATTTGATATCTTCTTGTTTCGGCATGTGGATGACGTCGCCGTGGAGCGACTCACCTTGTGCGATCATGAGTTGCGTCTGAACGATATCGAAGCCAGTCACCATCTCGGTGATCGTATGCTCGACTTGAATACGTGGGTTGACTTCGATGAAGTAGAACGACTCGTCTTCCGTGACGAGGAATTCGACCGTACCGGCATTGATGTAGCCGACGTGGCGCATCAGTTTCACGGCTGCGTCACAGATGGCTTGACGCGACGCATCCGATAACGTCACACAAGGTGCGACTTCGACGACTTTTTGGTGACGGCGCTGGACCGAGCAGTCGCGTTCGAACAAGTGAATGATGTTCCCGTGGTCATCCCCGAGGATTTGGACCTCGATGTGTTTCGGGCGTTCCACTAGTTTTTCTATGTACACTTCGTCTGAACCGAACGCTTGCTTCGCTTCTGACTTGGCACGTTCAATCAAATCTTTCATCTCGGCTTCCGTACGGATGACGCGCATCCCGCGGCCGCCTCCTCCCATCGCGGCTTTGACCATGAGCGGGAAGCCGTGCTCGTTCGCAAAGTCTAAAGCGTCCTCATAAGACGTGAGTGGTCCGTTCGAACCTGGAATGACCGGGAGTCCGGCTGCAATCGCACTTTGACGGGCCCGAACTTTATCCCCGAACGCATGAAGGTGCGATTCGTTCGGACCTACGAAGATGATGCCTTCTTCACGGCAACGACGTGCGAGTTCGATATTCTCAGACAAGAATCCGTAACCTGGATGAATCGCGTCAGCCCCCGACTGTTTCGCGATGCGGATCACGTCCTCGATATCGAGATAGGCGTCAATCGGTTTTTTATCGAGACCAATCAAATAAGCTTCATCCGCTTTAAAGCGGTGTAACGAGCCGCTGTCTTCTTGAGAATAGACGGCGACCGTGCGCATCCCTAATTCAGTGGCGGCACGGAACACGCGAATGGCGATTTCACCACGGTTGGCTACGAGTAATTTGCTAATTGATTTCAACATAAATCCCCCCATTTAAGTAGTTCAATCCTTTTTACCTTACAACATGCAATGATGAACTTTGAACGTTTTCTGCGGATTTCTCCCGAATTTCTGCCCGTTTCGTCGCTTCCCGGTGCCGATTTCGCATCGAGATGCTACTGAGCACACCGAGAATCCCCATCGTCATGATGAGTGACGTCCCGCCGTAACTGACGAGCGGGAGCGTGACACCTGTACCCGGGAACCAACCGGACATGGCACCGATATTGATTCCGGTTTGGACCATGATTTGAGCGGCGATGCCGAACGAGACGAACATCGCGAAATGACTATCGCTATGGTTGGCGATATTGACGGCCCGGAAAGCGATGAAGAACAGCAAGGCGAGGACGACGACGACCCCGATAAAGCCGAGCTCTTCAGCGATGATGGACATGATATAGTCCGTCTCCGGTTCCGGCAAGTACCCATACTTCTGATAACTGTTCCCGAGACCGACGCCGGTCAAGCCCCCATGGACGATCGAGATGATCGACATGAGCAATTGGTGCCCGTAGCCTTCAGGGTCCATGAATGGATTGAAGACGACTTCGATCCGGCTGCGCTGGTTCTCCGAGAAGATTGTCGTGAACATCAGATAGACAAGTCCAAACCCGGCGAGCACAGCAGGCACGATGATCCGAAGCGGCGCCCCGACGGCAAGCCACATGAGGAACATGATGGCCCCGAGGACGAACAAGCCCCCCATATCCGGCTGTCCGTTGATGGCGATGGCGTATGGGAAAAAGAAGTAGATGACCGGTATCATGAAGAAGGCACCAAACTGAGCCCGGATTCCTTTTTTAGTGATAGCGGCTCGCCCTAGTCGACCAGGCAACCCTTTCAGCTCCCCATTCCACAACTGGTGATAATAGTTGGCGAGCAGTAGAATCAACACGAATTTGGCGATCTCGACCGGTTGAATCGTAAAGCTGCCGATGATGAGCCAGGCCCGCGCACCGTTGAGCGGTGGCATCGCCCACGTGATGAACAACAGTACGACCGATAAGAAATAGAGGCCATACAAAATATTAGGTTTTCTAAAGTTCTCATAGCGGAACATCGTCGCAATGAAGTAGACGACAATCCCGATCCCTGCGTAGACGAGTTGGCGATAGAACAAGCCGCTGTTCGCGTAATCGCCGCGATTCCACACGCTCGCACTATAAATCATGATCGAACTGATTCCGACGAGCATGAGCACTGCAATGAACAACGAGAAATCAAAATACCGAAACCGAGTTTTCATGTTTTCACTTCCTTATGTACAACAATCACTGACCCATTATAAAAAAATACTCAAACAGCGCCGCTTGCACAGTTTGAGTATAAGGTTCATAAATCTGAAGCTTCCGCGAGGGCGGACAGCTTTTGTTCCAATGAATCGAGCAGTCCTTTACCTTCAATGTCTGAAATGAGTCCAAGACGGACCGCAAAATCAATTTGGCGTGATAGACCGAACATATGTGTATCAAGCACCTCTTCATAAAGCGGGCACTTCGGCATTTTTAGGTTTTCTAACTGCACTTCAATCAAACAACGGATTTTTTCTGCGTCTGCCTCTAATAGTTGAAGCGCTTGCTCCCGTTGGACTGCAGCCAAATTTGTCGCCACTACGACCCCTCCTCCGTACAATGACAGACTGTTTGTCATAACTCAACTGTACATTATATTTCATCATAATTCAATGAACAGTCTGGATTCGCGGCGAGTTTCTCGCAGTTTCCCTTTTTCTGAGAAAGAGCTGTATAATGTACAGTGTATTGTGAATAAAGGGGGCGTATCCATGATTTTTCCACTAGACGGAGCGGTTCGTCACGCGCTGACGATCGACCCGACCGTATGGATTTTTGATGACCGCAAGCGAAACGTCGAGGATCTCGACCGCGCGGTAGAAAGTGACAACGACGCATACTATGCCAAGATGGGGAAGGCATGGGATGACGGCTTGACGCAAGGGTCACGCGTCGACCATAACAAACCGATGTCTCGGGCTGATAAGGATGCGGCGCTGCGCGACTCGTTCGCGATGCCGTTCGCGCCATTCCTTCAAAATGCCGAACCGATCGCCACGGCGACGCACGTCAGTTTTTATGGGGAGACGGTGCTCACGTTGCCAATCGACGAGGCCAGAAGCGTTTACTTACAGTTCTCTCGAGACGGAAAAGTACTCGCGGACGGTCCGGTGTACGTCTTGCACAATCAACAAGTATGGCGCGGTGTCCATCACATCGCCGTGCGAACAGAGGCATGATAGAGAAGGCACAGCGCCTTCTCTTTTTTTAGACTTTTTACTTCATAAAGTGTAACATATAGGGTATCGAAAAACTTCAATCTCGAAAGGTCGTGACGCTTACGTACCCTTTATGGAAGAAAAACTTAATCATCGTCTGGATCGGTAGCTTTTTGACGGCGGCCTCGATGAGTCTAGTCCTACCGTTCCTCCCCTTGTTCATCGAAGAACTCGGGGTCACCGATCCCGACCAAGTCGTTACGTGGTCCGCGGTCGCGTTCGGCGCCACTTTCCTCGTGGCTGCCATCGTCTCCCCGCTGTGGGGACGGCTCGCCGACCAAAAAGGCCGCAAATTGATGCTCATCCGCGCTAGTCTCGGTATGGCCGTCGTCATGACGCTCATCAGTTTCGTCCAAGACGTGTATCAGCTCGTCGGTTTACGGCTCTTAATGGGTGCCGTATCCGGATTTATCTCGGCGGGGATCACCCTCGTCGCTTCACAAACGCCTAAAGAGAAAAGTGGCTGGGCGCTCGGCACACTGTCGACCGGTGGCATCACCGGCGGACTCCTCGGTCCCTTGATTGGAGGACTCCTCGCAGACTTGATTGGGCTTCGACCCGTTTTTCTCTTGACCGGCAGTGCCTTATTCATCACGTTCCTCATCACACTCGTGTTCGTCAAAGAGGACTTTGTGCCGGTGGCGCGCGAGCGGCTTGATTCGACGCGATCGATGATCGCCTCGCTCCGTAACCCGCAACTCATATTTAGTCTGTTTCTGACGACGTTCTTAATCACGTTCTCGGCCCAATCGATTGGCCCGCTGTTGACGCTGTATGTCCGGGAATTGAACCCGTATACGACGTCGCTCGCCTTTATCGCAGGGATCGTCGCGTCAGCTCCGGGTGTGGCCGCCCTCATTTCCGCACAACGTCTCGGTCGGCTCTCCGACCGCTACGGGGCCGAACGCATCCTGTTCTGGGCGCTCATCGTCTATAGCGCCTTCTTGATTCCACAGGCGTTCGTGACGTCGACGACACAACTCGTCATCATGCGATTCGGCCTCGGCTTCGCCACGGCGGCACTCATGCCGTCGGTACAGTCGTTACTCCGCCAACATACGCCGAGCCGGGCGACCGGCCGCATCTTCTCTTATAACCAATCGGCCCAGTTCATGGGCAACTTGCTCGGACCGTTGTTCGGTTCGCAAGTCGTCGCCCACTTCGGATTCTCGGCACTGTTTATCGTGACCGGTCTGATTATGCTGATGAACGCCTTCCTGGAAAAATCGAACGTGCAAGTGGCACTCCATCCGAATACGAAATAAACGCCGAGCGGCCGCTCGGCGTTTTTCGTTATAGTAAATCGGCGGCCAACCGGGCGAGCGACGAGCGCTCCCCTTTGATGAGTTGGACGTGTCCGAATACGTTTTGACCTTTGAAGCGTTCGACGGCGTACGTGAGACCGTTCGAATACTCGTCCAAATACGGATGGTCGATTTGATACGGGTCCCCGACGAGGACGATTTTCGAGTTCTCGCCGACCCGGGTCAGAATCGTCTTAATCTCATGTTTCGTCAAGTTTTGGGCCTCGTCGATGATAATGAACTGATCCGGCATGCTGCGACCACGGATATACGTGAGCGCCTCGAGCTGAATCGATTTGATGCCGGCCAAGATGTTCCCGAGTTCGTCTTTCGAGTTGGCGTTGAACAAGAACTCCAAGTTATCATAAATCGGCTGCATCCATGGCCGGAGCTTCTCTTCCATCTCACCGGGCAAATAACCGATGTCGTTCCCCATCGGGACGACCGGCCGGGCCACGACGAGCTTGTTGAAGCGACGTTCGTCTTCGACGAGCGACAGACCTGCCGCGAGCGCGAGCAACGTCTTCCCGGTACCTGCCTTCCCGAGCAGTGTCACGAACGGAATATCGTCCCGCAACAACAAGTCGAGCGCCATCCGTTGCTGGACGTTACGGGGATGGATGCCCCACACGTGTTCGACGTCTAGCGAGAGCGGACGGAGGATCGGTTGCAACCCATCGACGACCGCGAGTGCGCTCGCTTTCGAGACGTTACTCTTTAAGACGACGAATGAGTTCGGATATAGCTGATTTTTTGAAACGGCTTCTAGCGGAAGCTGTCGGACTTTATAAAATTCATCGATGATGGCTTGATCGACTTCGATTTCACGATAGCCGGCGTATAAATTCGTCGTATCGACGATATGGTCGGTCAAGTAATCCTCGGCTTCAATGCCGATGGCGTCCGCTTTGACACGGACGAGTATATCTTTCGAGACGACCACGACTTTACGGGTCCGGTCGTGCTCGTATTGTTTCATCAGTCCAAGTGCCACGGTCAGGATACGATTGTCGTTCGTCATGACGTCGAACGGGAAATCGACAGTATGCTCGTGACCGATCTCGACGAACAATCGTCCGCCGTTCTCGAGCGGGACCCCGTCGTGCAGTTTACCGGTCGTCCGCAATTGATCGAGCACGCGCGCCGTTTCTCGGGCGTTGCGGCCGACTTCATCCATATTACGTTTTTTACCGTCAAGCTCTTCTAAAACGATGGCGGGAATGACGACATCGTGCTCATCGAATTGGAACAAGGATAGTGGGTCGTGTAAGAGTACGTTCGTATCGAGCACATACGTTTTTTTCATAGACTTTGCCGCCCCTCGAAAATTGTTGGTGATCAAGAATTCAAACTCTCCTTGACTTCACGGTCCAACTTTTCTGCTGCTTCGACATCGTACGTCTTGACGATGTCCGGTTGTCCATAGGTTGCCCCGTAAAAGGAAATGTTACGGACCTCTTCGACTTTCCCTTCAAAAAAGCGAAGGTGTAACGCCGGCTTCACGCTCGGCTCGAATTCGTGTACGTGTGACAGGGCGATACTGTAGGCAAGTCCCCCTTCAAGAAAGATGAGACTCGCTGTCTTCTCATACGAGAGCAACGTGATCACATGCGAATTCTTCGTCAACGCCAAGCGAATCGTCCTCTCGTTCGGCGCTTGCACCCAGCTGATCGCATGGGTGATCGGCCACCGTTTCGGCTCATCATACGTGACTAAGAACGTCAACGGCATCTCGTTCAATACGTCTTGTTGCGCCCTCGAAAGTTCGAACGCAGCTTTACTCGCCATAGACTCCCCTCCTCCCGAACGGGTATACGAAATGGATTCGCCCTTACAAACCTCTTTCCCTGCTTTTCTCTCCTGAAATCATGCTATAATCAACGAAGAGGAAGGTGAGACCATGCGCGTAAAGTGCTCTCTTTGTGACAAAATCGATACGATTGATTCGTGGTCGTTCGAAGCGAAACGACTTCGTAATAAACCTGCTAAAACGTACATGTGCCAGACGTGTCAAGAACGCATCACCGCGCGAACAGCGGAGCGTGCCGCGACCGGCCAATTCCACCTATATCCATCGTTCCGCCAAAAACGGAGATGGTAAGCAAAAATGGACGTTTCGCCCGAGGGCGAAACGTCCATTTTTTAATGTGATTCGATGCCTTGTCGACGGTTCCACCAAAGGCGGCCCCGGTAGATTGCCAAGACGACAGCCATGACAAGGAGAACTTCTGGAATCGGCCATGTGAAGAAGACGAGCGCCATCGTGCCTGCCCCGAGTGCGAGCAGCATATAGACGACGAGTGATTTCCACCACGTCAATTGTTTCGCAAAACCTAATTTAAACACAAGGATCGTCAATAAGATGACCGTGATGATTAACGCGTTGAACCCGACCGAGAAGTCGTTCGCGTCACTGCCGACGCCAAGTAGCGAGGCGATCCACGGCACATCGATTTGTGTGATGTCCATCGTTTGAGAAGCTTTCAAGCTGATAATCCCCCTTTATTTCCTACACAACCATTCTACACTATCCAAAACAAAAGGGAACGCCTGGGCGCTCCCTTTTTTAAGACTTATTCTTTACCAAGTTTACGACGCTTGTCAGCTTTCTCGCGTTCGTTCTTGTTCAAGACTTTTTTACGGAGACGGATCGACTCCGGCGTGATTTCACAGTACTCGTCATCGTTCAAGAACGTGAGCGATTCTTCGAGTGAGAAGACGCGTGGACGTTTCAAGACTTGTGTCGAGTCTTTTGCTGAAGCACGCATGTTCGTCAACTGTTTCCCTTTGACGGCGTTGATTGCGAGGTCGACGTCACGGTTACATTCACCAATGATCATTCCCTCGTATACTTCTACACCTGGCTCGATGAAGATCGTTCCACGGTCTTCAAGGGCACCGATCGAGTAAGCCGTCGACTTACCAGGTTCGATACAAACCATGACACCACTGCGGCGTCCGCCGATGTCAGCAGCGATGAACGGACGGTACTCTTCGAACGTGTGGTTCAAGATTCCATATCCGCGTGTCGCTGACAAGAACTCGTTACGATAGCCGATGAGACCACGTGAAGGAACGATGAATTCCATACGTGTTTGACCGTTGTCGTTCGTGTTCATGTTGGCAAGTTCCCCTTTACGGAGACCGATTGATTCCATGACTGAACCTGTGTACTCTTCTGGCACGTCAACGATGACGCGTTCGAACGGCTCAATTTTCGTACCATCTTCGTCTTCACGAATGATAACTTGTGGTTTCGAAACTTGAAGTTCGTAGCCTTCACGACGCATGTTCTCGATCAAGATCCCGAGGTGAAGCTCACCGCGGCCTGAAACGACCCATTGGTCAGGTGAATCAGTGTTCTCGACACGGAGTGAAACGTCCGTCTCGAGTTGTTTCATCAAACGCTCTTCGATTTTACGTGCCGTCACGAAATCGCCTTCGCGTCCTGCGAATGGAGAGTTGTTTGTCATGAAACGCATTTGAAGCGTCGGCTCATCGATGCGGAGAAGCGGAAGTGGCTCTTCTTTACCGACTGGCGTGACCGTCTCACCGACGTTGATGTCTTCCATCCCGGCGATGGCGATCAAGTCACCAGCTTTGGCTTCTTCGATTTCAACACGTTTGAGGCCGAAGTAACCGAACAATTTAGTGACGCGCAATTGTTTGATTGATCCGTCTGTTTTGCAAAGTGACACTGATTCGCCGACTTTGATTTTCCCACGGAAGACGCGACCGACACCGATTCGGCCGAGGTAGTTGTCGTAGTCGAGCATCGTGACTTGGAACTGAAGCGGCTCATCCGAGTTATCGATTGGTGCCGGTGTGTTCTCAAGAATCGTGTCGAGCACGTACGTGATTGTATCTTCTTGCTTCTCTGGATCAGGATCGAACGAACTTGAACCGCTGACAGCAGACGTATAGACGACAGGGAATTCAAGTTGATCTTCATCTGCTCCAAGGTCGATCAACAAGTCGACAACTTCGTCGACGACGTCGAGTGGGCGTACCATCGGCTTGTCGATTTTGTTAACGACAACGATTGGACGGAGACCTTGGTCGAGTGCTTTCTTCAATACGAAACGCGTTTGCGGCATGCAGCCTTCACGTGCATCGACAACGAGGATAACGCCGTCAACCATACGCATGATACGCTCTACTTCACCACCGAAATCGGCGTGACCTGGTGTATCAACAATGTTGATGCGTGTATCTTTATAATCGATTGCCGTGTTTTTCGCGAGAATCGTGATTCCGCGTTCACGTTCGATGTCGTTCGAGTCCATGGCGCGTTCTGCGACCATTTCGTTTGTCCGGAATGTACCAGACTGTTTCAATAATTCATCGACGAGCGTTGTTTTACCATGGTCAACGTGGGCGATGATGGCTACGTTCCGAAGGTTAGTTCTTACATTCATGTAGTTAGTCCTCTCTTATTTAAAAAAGTTTCATCTTTTATTCAACTTTAAGAGTATAGCACACGTCCCACCACCTTTGTCGAGTGTTATCAACTGTTAACGTTTTCAAACGCATCATTTTTGACTACAATGAAGAAGACTAGCGAAAGAAGGGGGAATCTCCATGCAACTCATGTTCGTTTTAATCGCGACCGCGGTCGTCGCCGGCTTCGTCGGTATCGGCATCGGTGTCGCTGAAGGAAGTGCCGCCATCATCATCGGCAGTCTCGCCTTGAGCGGCATCGCCACATTTTTTGGAATCAACTTGCGCCGCCGGGTCCTCTCGAACCGACGTCCATAACACAAGGCCCGGGCAAAACGCCCGGGCCTTCTTTATGATTTTGTCCTTTTTGCGCCCACGCTTATAGGTCGCGCGTCAGACAGATGCGGTCACGCAAGGCGAGCCCGTCCTCTTCGATTGGCGGATAACCGTGGTCCGGGAAGTAATCCCGCTCGACTGATTCAAAGCGGAAACCGGCTTGTTGATAGAAGCGCAACTGGACGATGCTCGAGTTGCCCGTACAGACGAGCATTTGCTTCGCCCCGCTGCTCTCGGCCCGACGAATCGCGTCTTGGAGCAGGCGTTGCCCGATCGTCTGGTTCTGCCGTTCCGGTTTGACGGCGATATTGACGAGCTCGATTAACGTCTCGCTGCGTTTGACGAGCATGTACGCCCCGACACGTTCCCCGCCGAGCGTGGCCTCATATGTCGTCCCGGCTTTGTATTGATCGCGGACCATCGTTTCATTCGGGTTGGCCAGGACGAGCAAGTCACGGACGCGGTCGTAAGACCCGTTGATTCCAATTTGCAAGTCCGGCTTCACTTCAGGGGTCGCGCCCTTGGCGATGACGTAATGCTTCACCACGTCCTTGACGAACGTCTCGCTCCCCGCGAGAACGGACGTCTTCCCGTCATAACGGACCGGCTCCCCATAAATCGAGACGACCCGTCCCCCGACCTCTTCGACGAGCAGTTTACCGGCAGCATAGTCCCACGGCATATTGCGCATCGTGATATACCCGTCGACTCGTCCCGCTGCGAGCCAGGCGAGTTCGAGCGAGGCGGCCCCATGCGCCCGCGTGCCGACGGAATCGCGCACAATCGGCGCGAGCACTTCCGGTGCAATTTGCTGATTCGGCGTCACCCATGTCGCGTTCATACTGAGGAAAGCATCCCGGACGTGGTGCTCTTTGATGGTCGGGAGTTTCCGGCCGTTCAGCGTCGTCCCGACGCCACGGCGTGCGACGAACAGCTCATCCGCCATCACATCGTAAACGAAGCCGTACTCGACGACCCCATCGACCATGATGGCAATCGAGATGGCGAACATCCGCTTTTGATGGATGAAGTTCAATGTGCCGTCAATCGGGTCGACGAACCAGACCGTGCCCGACAAATCATCCGGTTCCGTCGAGATACCCTCTTCCCCGATAATATGATGCTCGGGATACGACTCACGAATCCGGTCGACAATCAACTGTTCGACGGCCCGATCGATTTCCGTGACCAAATCACCTTTCCCCGTCTTGCGTTCGATTCGATAGCTCTCGTCAATCTGTAAGCGGATATACTCCCCTGCCTGTTTTATCAAGTCAATCGCGAACCATTCCAACATGTTTATCACCTCTATTATGTATTGTACCAAACAAAAACCAGTATCCGCATGGAATACTGGTTGAATGGGTGGTTGTGGGTCAGGCTTCGAGACGCAATAGTTCTTGGCGATATTTCTCTAACCGATGCTTGCTAGCCTGGACAGTGGCATCATCTTGTGACGCCATTGCATCGAAGAGCGTTGCCAATTCATAATCAATCTCTAAGCGCAGCACCGGAATCCGTTTTTCTGCGTCTTTTC
Organism: Exiguobacterium sp. s194; assembly: GCF_018618275.1. Classification (NCBI taxonomy): domain Bacteria; kingdom Bacillati; phylum Bacillota; class Bacilli; order Caryophanales; genus Exiguobacterium; species Exiguobacterium sp. s194. Next base: position 359,299 of record NZ_JACSLT010000001.1, read on the forward strand.
TTTTGAATGCCTCGATCACTTGTTTCATGAGATGCCACACTCCTTTAGTTGGGCTACAAGTTACGGTTTAGTAAGTTGAATTGAGTATATCAGATGAGATTCAAAAAAGAAAGAGAATTGTCTGACTATTTTGAATTTTTTATCTTAGTGAGTATATTCCCATTTCAACTAAGCCTAAACCTGATTGAACTGTTAATGATATGTACCCTATTTATTAGAGAAATAACAAAAAAAGCATGAGAAAACGGTTACGTCCTCCCATGCTTTCAAGCAGTTACAACTTTATAATCTTTGCATTTGATTTTAGGGCCGCTTGGACCGTACGATAGGTAGAGTATCCGGTCTGCTCATCGTGAACGGCACTCAGCTGTTTCTCTTCTGACTTCGACGTCACGATTTGTTTGAACGACCGATACGCGTCCAAAAACGACTCCCGGTCGACACCGCCTTCATTGGCCAAGGCGACTTGGTTATAGAACTCGACGACTTCAATCAGTTCATCTGTCGTCCAGTCCGGATTAATCGGATAGTTGATTTGCATATTCTTCACCTCGACAACCATTGTATCAACAAAAAAAACTATTGCAAGTTGGGATAGAAATCACTATAGTTTTTTTGTTGCATTGTTTTTGAATCGAAATGTTCAGATTGCCCAAAGCTTGAAACCAAACCGACAACCCATATACACACTGTTATCAAGGAGGACTTACTATTGAAACTTAAAGGTGCTACACAGCTCGAGACACCGCTCTTTGACACGTTGCTCACGCACGTTGATACGAACCCGATCGCGTTCCATATCCCTGGCCATAAAGGCGGAAAAGGGATGGACCCTCAATTCCGTGACTTCATCGGCGAAAACGCCTTGAAGATCGATTTGATCAACATCGCCCCGCTCGATGATCTCCATCATCCGAAAGCGTCGATTGCCGAGGCCGAGCGCCTCGCTGCCGAGGCGTTCCGTGCCGACGAGACGTTCTTCTCGGTCCAAGGGACGTCGAGTGCCATCATGGCGATGATCATGGGCGTCGTCGGTCCAAACGAGAAAATCATCGTTCCCCGGAACGTGCATAAATCCGTCATGTCCGCCCTCATCTTGACCGGGGCCCACCCGGTCTTCATCCATCCGGAATATGATGAGACGTACGGGATTGCCCACGGGATCACAGCAAGCGCCGTCGAACGCGCCCTCGAGATGCACCCGGACACGAAAGCAGTCCTCGTCATCAACCCGACCTACTTCGGCATCGCCGGTGACTTAGAGCGCATCGTCGCCGTCGCCCATGCGCAAGACGTACCGGTCCTCGTTGATGAGGCTCACGGTGTCCACTTGCCGTTCCACGACGAGCTCCCGCTCTCGGCGATGCAAGCCGGAGCGGACGTAGCGGCCACGAGCGTACACAAGCTCGGCGGCTCGATGACGGGAAGTTCGATTTTGAACGTCCGTCGCGGTCTCGTCTCCCCGGAACGGATTCACGCGATGTTGTCGATGATTACGACGACGTCGACGTCTTACCTCCTCCTCGCGTCGCTCGACGCGGCCCGTCGTCAATTGGCGACGAAAGGAGAAGCGATGAACGAACGTGCCCTCACGCTCGCACGTACGGCTCGTACGGCCATCGACAATATGCCGCACTTATCGGTATACGGTCACGCCGAACTCCATTCAGAGTCGACGTACGCGCTCGACGAGACGAAAATCCTCGTCTCTGTCCGTGAGCTTGGGATCACCGGCTTTGAAGTCGAGAAGTATTTGCGTGAGACGCATCGCATCGAAGTCGAGATGTCAGATTTGTTGAACGTACTGTTCATCGTGACGAGCGCCGACGACGAATCGACGATTCAAGCGTTGATTGACGGTATGCGTGACGTCGTATCGGTTTACGATCAGTCAGGAAATGATTCACTATCGATCATGCTCCCTGAGATTCCACCGCTTGCACTCAGCCCGCGTGACGCGTTCTACGAGGAGACGGAGACGATTCCGCTCGAGAACGCCGTCGGACGCATCTCGGCCGAGTTCATCATGGTGTATCCACCAGGAATCCCGATCATCATCCCGGGAGAACTGATCACGACTTCGACGCTCGACTATATCATGGCGAACATCGAGGCCGGTCTTCCCGTCCAAGGACTTGAAGATGAATCGCTTCAAATGATTAAAGTCATCCAACAGACAAAAGCCATCCGTTAAGACGAAAGCGAGCCGGTCCATATGGACCGGCTCGCTTTGTGTCATCAATAGAAAAGGTAGCTTATGATGATCGAATTGCTTCCCCTACGTACCATTATAAGAAAACGCTTACATTTTTTCAAGGGTAGAATTTGGCGATTGTTCTTGTTCTTGCCCACTTTCGTCCAGACAGAGTCGTAAAAACTCGGCGACGTGGTCTGTATCACGCAACGCGATCCCGAGCATCGGATACAGTTGTCTCGGTTCTTCGAGCGCATGGATGTCAAGAAGGGCAGACTGCCCGGTCTGCATACAGACGACGAGCACTTTCCCCATGAATTGATGCGTATACACAAAGCCGAAATCATAACGTGACGTCTCGGTCTCGATTCCCGTGAAGCGGACACGGCTCGTCTCAGAGACGGTATATAACAATTCTTCATCGAACGCCATCATCGTTCCCTCCTTTCTCACTTCATTCCTTATTTTCCTTTATACTGAACGTACGAAACATAAGGAGGACGACTTATGAAGATTCGAAAAGCGAACGAACAAGATTGCGACGAACTGGTGCGACTCATGCGGCAATTATGGCCAGACGCGCCTGAAGCCGAACTGATCCCTGAGGTGCGGCTCGGGATTCGTTCCGGCAAGATGCACTATTTTATCGCGGAAACGGATGAAGCGGTCGGCTTTTGCCAGCTTAGCTTCCGTCATGACTACGTCCCCGGAACGACCTCTTCCCCGACCGCCTTTTTAGAAGGAATTTACGTCGTTGCATCCGTGCGACAGCAAGACGTGGCGACACGGCTTGTCGAAGCAGCCTCCGCCTACGCCAGGTCGAAAGGATGTGACGAGCTCGCCTCCGATACGGAAATCGAGAACGACGGCAGCCAACGGTTCCATGAACGCATCGGCTTCCAAGAAGTCGAACGGACCGTCCATTACGTAAAAAAGCTCTCTCGCGAGTAAGCGAGAGAGCTTTTGACTTATTTAACGACGTGGATTGGCATACCCATTGCGATTTCTGCCGCTTCCATTGCCATCTCACCGAGTGATGGGTGAGCGTGGATTGTAAGCGCGATATCTTCTGCAGTCATGCCTGCTTCGATGGCGAGACCAAGCTCGGCAATCATATCTGAAGCGCCAGTTCCCGCGATTTGAGCACCGATCAAGAGACCGTCCTCTTTACGCGTGATGAGCTTCATGAAGCCGTCTGGCTCGTCAAGAGCGAGGGCACGACCGTTCGCTGCGAATGGGAATTTCGATACAGTGATCTCAAGTCCTTCTTCTTTTGCGAGTGGCTCTGTGTAACCGACTGTTGCAAGTTCAGGGTCAGTGAAGACGACCGCTGGGATTGCTGAGTAGTCGAGGTAAGCTGGCTTACCGGCAGCTGCCTCCGCTGCGACTTTCGCTTCGTAAGAAGCTTTGTGCGCGAGCGGTGGTCCTGGTACGATGTCGCCGATTGCGTAGATGTTTTCGTTCGACGTTTTGCACTGGTCGTCGATTTCGATGATGCCGCGGTCGCTGATTTTAACTTCCGCGTTTTCGAGACCGATGTCGCCAGTGTTTGGACGACGGCCGACTGTGACGAGGACGTAGTCCGCTTCAACAGACTGCTCTTCGCCGTTCACTTCAAACTTAACTGTTACGCCGTCTTCTGTTTCCTCGACGCCTTTTGCAAGAGCGTTCGTGTGAATCGTGACGTTGCCTTTTTGTTTGAGTTTCTTTTTGACGATTTGCGTCATTTGTGGCTCGAAGCCAGACAAGATGTCGCTTGCGCCTTCAACGACGACGACTTCTGTATCGAAGTTCGCGTACGCTGTGCCGAGCTCCATACCGATGTATCCGCCGCCGATGACGACGAGTTTCTTCGGTACTTCAGGAAGAGCCAATGCGCCAGTTGAAGAAAGGACGCGTTTTGACCATTTGAACGATGGAATCTCGATAGGTGTTGAACCAGTCGCGATGATCGCTTTTTTGAACTTGTAAGGAGTCGAGCTATCTTCTGTGATGACACGTACTGTGTCTTCAGATGCGAAGAAAGCTTCACCTTGAACGATTTCAATCTTGTTACCTTTCAAAAGGCCTTTGACGCCGCCAGTCAATTTATTGACGACCGACTGTTTCCAGTCTTGGACTTTTGTGAAGTCGACTGACACGTTATCAGACGTGATCCCCATTGAAGAGTGACCTTTAGCGTGCTGGAAGTTGTGACCAGCAGTGATCAATGCTTTCGATGGGATACAACCGACGTTCAAGCAGACGCCACCAAAGTTTCCTTTTTCGACGATCGTGACTTTAAGGCCGAGTTGTGCGCCACGGATGGCTGCGACGTATCCACCAGGACCGGCGCCGATGACAAGCAAATCAGTTTCTTGTGCGAATTCTCCTACTACCATGTTCTTATCCCTCCATCATTAGAAGTGCTGGATCTTGAAGCAAGCGTTTCACCATGTTGAGTGCGTTTTGAGCTGTTGCACCGTCGATGAGGCGGTGGTCAAAGCTGAATGAAAGCGCGAGGACTGGAGCCGCGACGATTTCACCGTCTTTAACGACAGCTTTTTCAGCGATGCGACCGATACCGAGAATTGCAACTTCTGGGTGGTTGATGACAGGTGTGAACCATTGTCCACCAGCTGAACCGATGTTTGTGATTGTGATCGATCCGCCTTTCATGTCGTCCCCAGCAAGTTTGCCTTCACGTGCTTTACCGGCAAGCTCATTGATGTTTGTAGCGAGTGCATAGATTGATTTACGGTCCGCTTCTTTGACGACAGGAACAACGAGACCGTTGTCCGTATCAGCAGCGATACCGATGTTGTAGTAGTTTTTGTAGACGATTTCTTCGTTCACATCGTCGATTGACGCGTTGATCGCTGGGTAAGCTTTCGCTGCAGCAGTCAATGCTTTAACGACGAACGGCAAGTACGTGAGTTTCACGCCTTGGTCAGCAGCCACTTGTTTGAACTCTTTACGGAGTGCGACGAGTTTCGTGACGTCGACTTCGTCCATGAGTGTAACGTGTGGAGCTGTGTGCTTCGAGTTAACCATTGCTTTCGAGATCGCTTTACGGATACCACGGATTTTCTCACGCGTTTCGAGTTCAGGCGTTGCTGACTCGTAAGGTTTGATTTCCGTTTTCGCAGCCGCTGCTGGAGCTACAGATTCTGTTTTCTCTGTTGTAGCTTCTGCTGTTGGTGCTTCTCCGTTTGCGAATGCATCGATGTCTTCTTTCAAGACGCGGCCGTTGTCGCCAGAACCCTGGACTTCACGGATGTCGACGCCTTTTTCACGAGCGTACTTGCGGATTGAAGGCATTGCGATGACGCGCTCCGATTTGTGAAGTTGAACTTCACGCGGGCCGTCTTCTTTCACGTCTTCTTTCACATCTTCAGTCTTCTCTTCAGCTTTAGGCTGTTCAGGAGCTGCTTCTTCTTCACCGGCTGGTGCGTCACCTTCGATATCGAACGTGATGAGGACGTCGCCGACGACCGCAACTGTACCTTCAGAGACTTTGACTTCTTTAACTGTTCCATCAACTGGAGCAGGAATCTCAACGACGGCTTTGTCGTTTTGTACTTCAAGAAGAATGTCATCTTCTTTTACTGTATCCCCTGCTTTTACGAACCACTTGACGATTTCACCTTCGTGAATTCCTTCACCGATGTCTGGTAATTTAAATTCAAATACTGCCACTGGTTTTTCCTCCCATCAATTAATCATGTAAACACAATGAGGGAGACAATTCTCCCTCATCGTTAAATGAACACGATCAGAAGTTGATAACTTCCTTAACTTTTGCAACGACATCTTTATGGTCAGGTAACCATGCGTCTTCACCTTGTGCGAAAGCGAAGACTGTGTCTGGTGCAGTTACACGAAGCACTGGTGCCTCGAGGTGAAGAATTGCGCGTTCTTGAATTTCAGTTACGACGTTAGCCGCAATACCTGCTTGACGTTGTGCTTCTTGAACGACGATCGCACGGCCAGTCTTTTTAACAGACTCGACGATTGTATCGATATCAAGTGGGCTCACTGTCATGAGGTCGATGACTTCGACGTTGATGTTTTCTTTTTCGAGCTCTTCTGCCGCTTTAAGTGACGTGTGGACCATTGCACCGTAAGTGATAATCGAAACGTCAGTTCCTTCGCGTTTCACGTCTGCTTTTCCAAGCTCGATCGTGTACTCGCCTTCTGGAACTTCGCCACGGAATGAACGGTAAAGTTTCATGTGCTCGAGGAATACGACTGGGTCGTTGTCACGGATTGCTGAGATCAAAAGACCTTTAGCATCGTATGGCGTTGACGGGATGACGACTTTAAGACCAGGTGTCTGAGCCATCAAGCCTTCAAGGCTATCCGCGTGAAGTTCTGGTGTTTTAACACCGCCACCGAATGGTGAACGGATTGTGATTGGCTGGCTGTAAGCGCCGCCTGAACGGTAACGCATACGCGCCATTTGAGCTGCGATCGAGTCGAACACTTCGAATACGAATCCGAAGAATTGAACTTCCATGATCGGACGGAAGCCTGTAAGACCGAGACCGATGGCAAGACCACCGATACCAGACTCAGCAAGCGGCGTGTCGAAGACACGGTCTTCGCCGAGCTCGTCTTGGAGACCTTCCGTTGCACGGAAAACCCCACCGTTTTTACCAACGTCTTCTCCGAAAAGAAGTACTTTCTCGTCGCGCTTCATTTCAACGCGCATCGCATCAGTAATCGCTTGGATCATTGTCATTTGAGCCATAACTTACTTCGACTCCTTTGCTGTATATTCTTCAAGCTGCTCTTTCAAGTTTGAAGGAAGTGTTTCGAACATGTTGTTGATGAAGTCCGAAACTTTTTGTTTTGGTTCTTTGTCAGCGAGGCTGATCGCTTCTTTCACGTCTGCTTTCGCTTGTTCGATGACTTCATTCTCCATGTCTTCGCTCCAAAGCTTCTTGCCTTCGAGGAAGAGGCGGAAACGAACGAGTGGATCTTTCTCTTGGTACTCTGTATCGAGTTCTTTTGTACGGTAACGCGTTGGGTCATCCCCTGCGAGCGTATGTGGTCCGTAACGGTATGTGAGTGCTTCGATGAGCGTCGGAGTTCCGTCAAGTGCGTCTTTACGCGCTTGTTGTGTTGCGGCGAGGACAGCAAGAACGTCCATTCCGTCAACTTGGATTCCGTTGATTCCCGCTGCGACAGCTTTTTGCGCGATCGTTTTAGCTGCAGTTTGCTTCTCAACAGGTGTCGAGATGGCAAAGCGGTTGTTTTGAACGACGAAGATGGCTGGTGATTTGAATGCACCCGCGAAGTTCAATCCTTCGTAGAAGTCACCTTGTGATGAACCACCGTCACCCGTGTAAGTAATGGCGACGTTTGTGTTGCCGTTGCGTTTGAGGCCCATTGCCACACCCGCAGTTTGAATGATTTGTGCCCCGATGATGATTTGCGGCATCAAGACGTTAACGTCTTCAGGAATTCGGTTACCTGCGACGTGACCACGTGAGAACAAGAACGCTTGATAAAGCGGAAGTCCGTGGAATACGAGTTGCGGGATATCACGGTAGCCTGGAAGAATCCAGTCTTGTTTGTCGAGCGCATATTGCGTCCCGATCATCGTTGCTTCTTGACCAGCCACTGGCGCGTAGAAACCTAGGCGTCCTTGACGGTTGAGCGAGATGGCACGTTGGTCCCAGATTCGTGTATAGACCATGCGGCGCATAAGCTCCTGAAGTTGCTCGTCCGTTACATCTGGCATTGCGTCTTGGTTGACGACCTCGCCCTTCTCGTCGAGAATACGGAACGTTTGGAAGTTTTCTTCCACGTTTTGAAGTACCTGAACGTTGTTCATTCGTTTCACCTCATCCTTTCAACTATGAGACAATTGTCTTTTTTGTGATCAAACACTACCTCAAATCTTAAGTGTATCTGTCCAAAAAAGCAATCTGTATTAACGTGATTCAGGAAAGTTACACTTATCCTGCCGTTTCCTAGTCAGTATAAAACGGGTTGTTATAATAACGCAAAAAATATGCTCACTCTATAAAAACGCTTACATCAACACATCTTTTCCCTTATTTCGCCTCTGTATCATTTTCATTTCACCTTCTGTACCATCTAAGCGAAATGACTAATAAATATGATATAATTGGTCATATCGCAATGGGAAAGGAAGTTTTGCATGTTAACGATGAAAGATGTGATTCGTGAAGGAGACGAGCGGCTCCGCGCCCGCTCAATCGAAGTGCCGGTCCCACCGACGGCAGAAGACCTCGCGCTACTCGACGAGATGGAGACGTTCCTCGTCAACAGCCAAGATCCAGAGATGAGCGCGAAGTATGAACTTCGGGGCGGTGTCGGCATCGCCGCACCACAACTCGGCGTCAATCGCCGCTTTTTCACGGTCCTGCTCCACGAAGAAGAAGAGACGTTCAAACTATCCATCTTCAATCCGAAGATTACGAGCCACTCGGTCGAACAGACGTACTTGAATGGCGGTGAAGGCTGTCTATCTGTCGACCGTGTCGTCAAAGGCAACGTGCCCCGATACCGACGCATCACGATTGAAGGGTTCGACCGTGACGGCGCCCCGATTAAATTGCGGCTCCGCGGTATGCGCGCCATCGTCTGTCAACATGAGCTCGACCATTTAGATGGGGTGCTCTTTTACGACCGCATCAACACGACCAACCCGTTAGAGACCTACGGTGAGCCGATTTGAGGTGACGAGCTTGAAGAAAAAGGCACTGTTGTTAGTATTCCCATTTCTGTTTCTTTTAATCGGGGGATGTGTCCGAATCGAATATGATGCGACCGTCCACTACGACCAATCGGTCACGTTAGAGACGACGTATGCTTTCCGCGACCATCCGGTCATGAAGCTGCTCAATTTGCGGCTCGATTGGGATACATGGAAACAACAGGCGAATGAGAACGGATATGCGACACGTGACTACTCGAGTCAAGACGACTATGAAGGCATGGTGCTCAAGAAGACGTTCGACAACGTCGATGACCTCCAAAACATTAAAGAGGAGTGGAAGACCGGTCCGGCCGGTATCCTCGTCCCACCTGATATGAAGTTTGATGTCGACAAAGAAGATGGGATTTGGTTTGACTCATACGTCATGAACACGAACCTCGACCTGCGGCTCGACCGCGTCGATTTGCCAGGTCTGAATTTAAGCGGCTCCCCGAAACAACTGGCCGAACGTTACGTTCGTCAAGCCGATATCCGGTTCAATCTGACCGTGCCGACCGGGGTGTTCGTCGAAGACGGTACTGGACTCGATGTACGGTCGATGAAACATGTCGAGTGGCAAGTGTACGGTGGCCGTCAAAATAATATGACGCTCGTCGCCCACGTGCCGAACGTCAAGGCGTGGATTATCACAGGCGTCATCATCGTCGTCCTTGGCCTAGTCGCTTTCTTTGTTTGGCGGAAATATCGTCAAAACGTCGGTAATCCGGACAAGACGTCGATTCGTTCTCGCATCTTCGGCGGCTTCATCCTCGTCTTGACCCTCGCGTTGATTATCGTGACGATTCGAGAAGAGTTGACGACGGAACGGAAATCTGAGGCGATTCGCCAAGCGGCGCAGACGGACGAGTTCATCCCGACGTTCGCCGTTCACGGCTTGCTCGGGACCGACCGCACATTCCTCCGCTTCTCGCAGTATATGGAACAGCGTGGGCTGGCAAAAGATGGTGCCCTCTGTACCGTGACGGTGAAAGGCGCGGCCGATTGCGTCATCAATGACTACAGCTCGAACCGACCGATTGTCCGGATTGAATATGAGGATGCCGAGGCATCGCTCAACAACCAGACGAAGTGGTTGAATGCGGCGATCGTACGCTATAAACAGGAACGAAACCGTTCGTTCGACCGGATGTATTTGATCGGTCACAGCATGGGCGGTGTGGCGGCAGCGAACTATATCTTGAATCAAGACGAATACATCGTCGATAAGTTCGTGACGTATGATAGTCCGTTCGCCGGAACACGACTTGCCAACTTCGGTCTGTCCGCCAGTAATTTCGGGATCAATACCGGCAGTCCTGCCATCCGGGATTTGTCCCCGAGTTCTGACGGGTTGCAGGCGTTCCAAGAAAAACTTGAGACGTGGCCACGCTCCGTCCAAGTGTTTTCCTTCTCGGGACGCGGTGGCGAGTTCAACTTGATTGAGCCAGCGAGTTCGCTCTTGCTCGAAGAATATACGAACAACATCGAGACGGAAACCGTCCCATACGATCACTTCTCGCTCCACCGGAAGACAGACGTCCTCCGCGACACGGGCCGGTTCCTTTACGAGTTCACGAACGAATTCAATCCAGTCGAAACGAAATGATGAAAACCCGCCTTCACATATGAGGGCGGGTTTTGTTCGTCGTCATGTCGATGGTAGCCCGTCCACAACAAAGCCCACCTTCACAGGAAGGCGGGCTTGTGTCAGTAGGTCATCGTCCAAGTGAGTTTCTGGATCCAATAAATCACATACTTTCCGATTGGCAAATCGGTCTGAATCTCATCATAGGCGAGCGTATACGTTCCTTGCTCGTTGTTCCAGAGACGCTTGAAGTACCCGTCGACCTCGCGGATGAACGCTGTCTCCTCGGTCGTGACGACTTCGACATCCGCCTCCAAGTTGTAATCGTTCATGTTGCGGGTCGTATAGTTACCCGACCCGATGACGACGACTCGACGGTCCCCTTCCACGTACAGCATCTTCGGGTGGTACTGCTCTTCGCCGACTTTGTACCACCGAATCTCGATTTGCTCCGGGTTCACCGTGTTCAATTCCGCGGCGACCGGCAAGTTCGGCAATCCTGACTTGTCGCGCCCGAACGCGTTCGTATTCGGGTCAAGAATCAGTTTGACGAAGACGCCGCGCTCGGCGGCCTCATGAATGGCTTGAATGATGTTTCGGTCGGCCAAGTAGAACATGCCGATCCAAATCGTCTCACCTGATTCCGCTTCTTCCATCGCCTTGATGACGGCGTCCTGAATCTTGGATTCCGTGACGTAGCGGATTTGCATCGGGCCTTCCGACGGCTCGTCGCGCAGATTCGCGAGTTTCTCCTCGCTCGGGAAACGTTCGGCATCCCCTTTTGAGAACGTCGCGATCGCTTCCTCCCCTTCGAGGATGTCCGCTAAAATCGGGCCATCGAGCCGCACCCCGACGTTTGAATGATACCCGCTCGCATCATGCGGGTTGGCCGATAAGACGAAGCCGTCATTCTCGGTCACCATCACTTTGCGGTGGTTCGCTTTCACGTTCAACAGCCGTAAATACGACCGGATCGTGATGTCCGGTGCCGATTTGGCCATCGGGTTCGGCAACCAGCCGTTCTGGCTGTCCCCGAACCATTGGAACCCGATCCGATACAGCGTCGAGTATAAGATGTTCGGGTCGCGGAGCGCATCGAGGTTCGTGTAGACGATTTCCGCGCCCGCTTCCTTCAAGACATCGAGATGATCGGACGCGTGTCCGTTATAGGTCGTATTGATTTCATCCGTGATTAAGACGACGTTCATGTCCGGATAGGCTTCCATCTGTTCGAGCAAAGCCGATGACAGTTTGGCCGTGATGTCCGGATATTGCCGGTCTTCATTCGAATATGGGTTGAATAAGAAAAAGTCCATGACGATATATTCCCGCGCCTCGCGGATTGACCGCTCGACGTCTTGAAAAATCTCTTGCTCGTTCACTTCCGTGTCTTCCCCTTGATACGTCAAATCAAATAAAAAATCGATTTGGTCATCCGAAATCGCGACCGGTTCCGACGCACGCGACACGCCGTCCGGCAACGGTTTGACTTGATGGTATACCATCGTGATGAGGAAGAGTAAGGCGAATGCGGCCAGGCCCCATTTCAACCAACCTTTCTTCCGTTTCTTGCGTTCCATCAGACACCATCTCCTTTATCTTTGTCCTCTAAAAAACGGGCTGTAGTCCCCTACAGCCCGCTCGTTCATACTTCCATGATGATCGGAAGAACCATTGGGTGTCTTCGTGTTTTTTGTGCCAAGTATGGCGTGAGTGTATCCGAGACGAGTTGTTTCAACTCCGACCACTTCATCTGTTTGTTCGACAACCCTTGCTCGACCGTCTTCTTGAGCAAGCGCTCGCCGTCACGAATCAAGCTGCCCGATTCGCGCATATAGACGAAGCCGCGTGAAATGATATCCGGACCTGAGACGAGTTTACGCGTCTTGCCGTCGATGCTGATAACGACGACGACGAGTCCGTCCTCTGAAAGGATGCGGCGATCGCGCAAGACGATATTGCCGATGTCCCCGATGCCGTTTCCGTCGACGTACACGGCGTTGGCCGAGATTTTCCCGGTGATGGCGGCCGAGTCGGCGTCGACGGCGAGCACTTCACCGTTATCCATGATGAAGCTGTTCTCTTTCGGGATGCCGACCGATTCGGCGAGTTCGGCGTGTTTCACCAACATGCGATACTCCCCGTGAATCGGCATGAAGAATTTCGGGTTGAGCAAGCGGATCATGAGCAATTGCTCTTGTTGCGACCCGTGACCCGACGTGTGGATGTTCGTCAATTTTCCGTAAACGACGTCCGCGCCGGCTTTATACAATTGGTCGATCGTTTTCCCGACCGAGATGGCGTTACCCGGAATCGGAGATGACGAGAAGATGACCGTGTCGCCAGGAATGATCGATACTTGACGGTGTGTTCCGTTGGCGATGCGGCTGAGCGCAGCCATCGGCTCACCTTGCGAACCGGTACAAAGAATCGCCACTTCATGCGGCTCGTAGTTCCGTAACTGATTCGCTTCGACGATCATGCCTTTCGGGACGTTGATGAAGCCGAGCTCTTGCCCGATCGTCATGACCTTGTCCATCGAACGGCCGAAGATGGCCAAATGACGGCCCGTCTCGGCACAAGCGTCGACGACTTGTTGCAGGCGATAAATGTTCGAGGCGAACGTCGCGAAGATGACGCGCCCTTCGGCTTTCCGGAACGTCTCACTGATCGTGCCGCCGACAACTTTTTCACTCATCGTGAAGCCTTCGACTTCTGCGTTCGTCGAATCGGACAAGAGGCAAAGCACGCCTTCTTTCCCGATGTCTGCCATCTTGGCAATGTCAGCCGGTTCGCCGACCGGTGTGAAGTCGAACTTAAAGTCACCGGTATGGACGATATTCCCTTGTGGCGTCTTCACGACGACACCGAGCGAGTTCGGAATCGAGTGAGTCGTGCGGAAGAACGAGATGCTCGTCTTTCTGAACTTGACGATGGCGTCCTCATCAATCTCATGCAGTTCCGCCTCGCGGAGCAACCCGTGCTCTTCGAGTTTCACTTTAATCAAGCCGAGCGCGAGTTTTGTCGCGTAAATCGGAAGCTTCACTTGCTTCAAGAGAAACGGGATGCCGCCGATATGGTCTTCGTGACCGTGGGTAATGAATACCCCTTTGACTTTGTCTTTGTTTTTAATCAAGTACGAGTAATCAGGGATCACGTAGTCGATTCCAAGCAAGTCATCCTCCGGGAACATGACGCCCGCATCGATGACGATGATTTCATCTTGGAATTGAACAACGTACGTGTTCTTCCCGATTTCTCCGAGTCCGCCTAGTGCGAACACAGCTGTTTGGTGGTTCTTTACAAACTTCATTTAATCTCTCCTTACTACAAGTAGTTGATGTTCATCTATGTGAAACATAAGTGATTCTCGCAATATAATTACGTTCCGTAAGATTCTTTCTTCATTATAGCTCATATTGTGACAATATTTCACTATTGACGTAAGATTGAGGGCGGTTTCTCGATTTCGTGTTATGCTTTTTAGTATACAACTGACTTAATCAAGACAGAGAAAGCATGGTGAAACAAAATGGAAGATAAGAAAGTAGTCTTTTTTGACATCGATGGCACGTTGCTCCATGAAGGGTCGTACATTCCCCCTTCGACGATCTCGGCCATTCAGCAGCTACGCCACAACGGCGTCGAGACGTTCATCGCGACAGGGCGTGGCCCGGCGATGCTGTCTGATATCCCAGAACAGCTCGGCATCGACAGCTTTGTCTGCTACAACGGACAAATCGTCGTCCACCAAGGCGAGGTCGTCTATCGGAACACGTTGCCGACCGACGCGCTCCGTCGCTTGACCGAACATGCCGGCTCAAACGACCATACGCTCGTCTATCTCGGACAACACCGTGGCGGTGCCACGAAAGCGAACGACCATGTCGTCGAACAGTCACTCGGAGAACTTGATATGCCGATTCCGACATATGATCCGAATTTCCATATCGAACAGGCCGTCTATCAGACGCTCCTATATTGCACGCCTGAAGAAGAACATCACTATTTGGACGCGTACGGCGAGTTTGATTTCATCCGCTGGCATCCGCACGCCATGGACGTCATCAATCGTGGCGCCAGTAAAGCCGACGGTATCCGTCACTTCATCGAGACGAACGGCTATCGGCTCGAGAACACGTACGCGTTCGGCGACGCCTTGAACGATTTGGCGATGCTTCAATACGTTGGAACGGGCATCGCAATGGGCAATGCCCGGGTCGAAGCGAAAGAAGTCGCCGACTTCGTGACGAAATCGATTCTCGAAGATGGAATCGAGTACGGCTTAAAATCAATGAAGCTCATTTAATGAAAAACGAGAGGCGCGCGCCTCTCGTTTTTTTATCTGGACCGAAGTGTGCGTTCGAGTCGATCCAAGTCCGTATCTTTCCCGATGATGATCAAGATGTCCTCTGGCAAAATCATCTCGTCGGCTTGCGGTGAGATGATGACGTCATCATTGCGGCGGACCGCGACGATGTTGACGCCGTATTTGGCGCGAAGGTCCAAATCGATGAGCGACTTGTTCGACAGTTTGTCCGACGCCTTGATTTCAACGATCGAGTGCTCGTTCGAGAGCTCGAGGTAGTCAAGGATGCTTTGGCTCATCAATCCGTTCGCAATCCGGATGCCCATGTCGCGCTCTGGGTGGACGATGTTATCGGCCCCGATGCGACGCAACACTTTCTCGTGATAATCATTCGTCGCCTTGACCGTGATGATTTGAACGCCGAGCTCTTTTAAAATGAGTGTCGTCAAAATCGAGGCTTGAATGTTTTCACCGATGGCCACGATCACGTGTTCAAAGTTGCGAATGCCGAGACTTTTCAATACGTTCTCGTCGGTCGTGTCCGCGATGACCGCATGCGTCGCCAATCCCATAAACTCGTTGACGCGTTCTTCATCCGCATCGATCGCCAACACGTCATAACCGTTCGCCGACAATTCACGAACGATCGAGCCGCCAAACCGTCCTAATCCGATGACTGCAAATTCACCTGTCATAATTTCATACATCCCTTTCCTACGCTGTTTCTGTTCCCGATTCTTCGTACAGTGTAACCGATTCCCCTCAAAAAAACTATATAAAAAAAGACCGGAATATCCGGTCTTTACGCTTTACCACTCGAACGCTTTCCGCGTACATAGTCATTGTCGAACAAGAACAGGCGTAGCAAGAGATACAGCGCCGGTACGAGCAAGAGCAACCCGAGGATGAAGACGACGACGAGGGCGATGGCCATCGACTCGTTGACGACGCTTCCGTTGATGTCGATGTACGGATAAAGAATGTACGGCAAGTGCGTATATCCGTATCCGAACCAAGCCATAAAGAACTGACCCATGACCATCAAGAACGCGATGCCGTAGTTTCGCTTCATGTAGACGAGTGCAACGGCTACAGCGAAGAAGATGAAACTTGCAGCGAACCACCACCAGTTGCCCGCTAAGATGCTCTCATAATGCCAAGCTGCCTGCGACTTCAACCCGAAGAAGACGAGGCCCGACGCGACAATCGTCGGAACGCTCCAGAACAAGGCCCATTTTCGAACGAGTGGGACCGCCTGAGCGTCACGCGCCTTATCGGCATAGAACAAGAGGAACATGGCACTGATATAGAGCACCGACACGATTGCCAAGGTGACGACGGTCCAAGAGTAGAAGTTGGTGAACAACTTCATGCCGTCAAAGAAGACGCCCGACTCGGTCTCATTGATAAATCCACCTTGGCTGACGGTAAGAACGGTAGACATCGAGGCCGGGATTAACAGCCCAGTCGCCCCATATAAGAACATATAGAACGTGCTCTCTTTTGATCCATAGTTGGCAAACGCGTAGAAACTACCGCGAATCGCCAACAGAATCAACACGACCGAGGCCGGTACGAGAAGCGCCGTCCCGTAATAGTAAGCCGTATCTGGGAAAAACCCGACGATCCCGACGAAGAAGAAGACGAAGAACACGTTCGTCACTTCCCACGTCGGCGATAAATACCGTGCAATCAGACGGTTGATCTTTTGGTCCCGCTTCGTGTACTTACTATAGAAAGCGAAGAAGCCGGCACCGAAATCAATCGATGCGACGATGAGGTAGCCGTACAAAAACGTCCATAGTACGGCAATCCCTAATTCTTGAATCTGCATGTCATACCCTCCGATCACACTTCATCCGCGAACATCGCTTCACCGCGATGCTCCGATTGTTTTAGTTCTTTCCCTACTGGGTTGTCCTTGAACAGACGAGTCAAGACGAGTACCGTGACCACGCCAAGAACTGCATACAGGATCGCAAAGGCGATAAGCATCCATCCTACGTTTGCCGATGTCGTCGCCGCTTCACTCGTGCGCATCAAATCATAGAGCGCCCAAGGCTGGCGACCGAACTCTGCGAAGAACCAACCGAACTCGATGGCCATCATCGCGAGCGGACCGCCTGCGGCGATGGCGATGAGCATCGGTTTACTGAATTGAGGCAGTCGCTTGATATACCGTCCGAGCACGAACAAGAACGAAATCAATGCCAGCAACATCCCAATCCCGACCATCGCATCAAACAGGTAGTGGATGAATAGTGGAGGTTGATCTTCTTTCGCAAATTCATCAAGACCGGTCACCTCGTAGTTCGGCACACCGCCCGCTAGGATTGACAAGGCGTACGGAATCTTCAAGGCGCCACGTACTTCGTAACCGCCGTCTCCGTCTTCCTCGAGCCATCCGCCTAGAATCAGCTCGGCCTCCGAGGAGGTTTCAAAATGCCACTCCGCAGCCGCCAATTTGTCCGGCTGGTACTTCGCCAAGTATTTACCTGAGAAGTCTCCGACGAGTGCAGTCGCAATCGCGAAGATGAGCGCGACGGTCATCGTCAAGCGAAGACCTTTTTTATGATACTCGATTGATAACTTGTCGAGTTGGTTCCGTCGCTGACGGAGCAACTGGACAGCGGCGATAGCAGCTAAAATGAACGCCGATGTCAGAATGGCCGACGTCAAGACGTGCGCCATTTTGGTCGGCATCGCCGGGCTGAACATCGCCTCGATTGGACTCACGTTGGCGAGTCGACCGTCGACAATATCAAATCCGACCGGCTGGTTCATGAAGCTGTTGACGGTCGTAATGAAGAACCCTGAGAACAAGGCACCGACCGCGACTGGAATCCCGACTAACATATGGTACCACGGGTTTTTAAATCGATCCCACGTGTACAAATAAATACCGAGGAAGATCGCTTCAAAGAAGAAGGCGAACGTTTCCATGAACAGTGGAAGTGCGATCGTTTGACCGGCGACCCGCATGAGGTTCGGCCAAAGTAAAGACAGCTGGAGCCCGATTGCCGTACCTGTCACGACACCGACCGCTACTGTGACGACATATCCCCGTGACCACCGCCGGGCCATCAAGGTGTATTTCGGATCTTTCTTTTTAATACCTAGAAACTCTGCCAATAAAATGAGTAATGGAACCCCGACGCCGATTGTGGCAAATATCACGTGGAAACCCAACGTGAGTGCCGTTAACGCCCGGCTCATCAGGACAGGATCTTGAAACATCTATTGATTACCTCCTATCTCTCTCTAGCGCTTTAAACCAATGTCTATCGCGCAACATCACAGATGATTTCCCTTGGATACCCTTATCATAATGATTTTATATAGCGCTGTAATGTCTCAATGCTTGAGTTCGCAAAATGTTCACATTTGAGCATGCTTAACAATATCGACGCTTTACAACTCTTACTTTTTTCCCAAATCTTTAACGGTTCACGCACAATTCTACACATTTCATACAAAAGAGGCTGGGACATAACTCAGTAGATTTATAAGAAAGAGGCCACCTGGCGCGACTCGTTCGCGCCAGGTGGCCTCTTCTCCTTTTTATGGGTTCGTACGCACATTTCGATATAAACAGATAGGGGCGA